>JAWXCC010000248.1:0-6417 GCA_034440475.1 Phycisphaerae bacterium
CGCCCTCCGGGCTCAGGGGAACTAGGCCGCCCTCCGGGCGGAAGAGTACTTGGCTTGACGGACCTCAGGCAGAAACGGAAGCCCAGGTCGCGGAAGCGGTAGCCCGGGGGGATCGCGCCGCGGTAGGCGGAGCGAGCGCCCCCGGCGACATCGAACCAAGAGCCGCCGCGCACGACGCGGGAAGACTCGCCTTTGGCTTCGCCAAATGGATCCTTGACGGATGCTTGCTGGTACCCCCGCGTGCCGTCCGCGCACCACTCCCACACATTGCCGTGCATCTGGTAGAGGCCCCACTGATTGGGAGCGAACGACGCGGCGGGCAGCGTCTCGCTGCGGTATATACCGCGAGGCCCGTCGCGATAAGGGAAGTTTCCGTGAAAGTTGGCTTGATCAGTCGTCACCGTCTCGCCAAACGAGAACGGTCCGGTGCTGCCCGCCCGGCACGCAAACTCCCACTCCGCTTCGGTCGGAAGGTCGGCCGCGCACGCTGGCACGAGTGTGTTCAGGCCGTCGAGCGCTTCGCGAGCATCACTCCAACTTACGTTTTCGACTGGACGCGCGTCGCCCTTGAAGTGACTCGGATCCTTGCCTGTGAGCACTTTCCACAGCGCCTGTGTGCACGCCGTGTCGGCAAGCCAGTAACCACGAGTGATCTCAACGGCGTGCTGCGGACCTTCGTCTGAGTCTCTCCCCGCCTCGCCTTCTGGCGAACCCATTATGAACTCACCTGGTTCGATCCACCGGAAGCGCTGACTGGCGGTGCCGTGAGTGGTGGTGATGGTGAGGTCGCCGAAGATACCGAACTTATCCATGCCGAACGAGACGCCCTCATTTCCAGGGGATGCATGCGAGCGAACTGGTACCGACGTTCCTTCGCGCTCAAGCCACTTCACCCCCTCGGCTTCGTCGCGGACGACAACAATACCGCGCGACTGAAGTCTCGCGCGCAGTCCAGCAAGTGGAGGTGCCTCGACGAAAAGATGCCCCTTTTCGCGTCCCCACGACAGTGCACCGCGCGGTCGGTTGACGATCTCGACTCGTAGTCGCTCGTTCGAAGTCTCGATCTCGATAGTCGATCGATCGGTTAAGGCAAGGAGATCGACATCGGGATCGTGGGCGTGTACTCGTTGCGGTCGCTGAAGTCGAGATCGTTCCAGCGCTGATGCAGCGGACGGAATCGTGCGAACCAGCGCTCCGCCGCCATCAATGCGAAGCGGTCCGCCCAGTGCAGTCGCATCTGTCTGGGGTTTGGTTCGCGTCAATCGAATGCGCGATCTCGCCCAGTCCTCGACCACCCACCAGTCGTCGGTAGCGCTTCGCCGAAGCTGGTCCGAAACGTCAGCTGGATCGATCGAGCTCGGGAGCGAGCTCGACCGCTGGAGGGCTCTGTCACGGAGATACATTTCTTCGGCGAGATCGACAATGATTGATCCCGGCTGAATATCGATGGTGTCAACGTAATCGCGGGCAACATTCCACCACGCAACGGAGTTCTCCGTTCCGATGATTCGAAGCGTCGCGAGTAGCTTTGCGGCGAACTCGTCGGCCCGTGCCACCTTGGTAGAGTCAAGCACGGAGTGTCTCGCGTAGTCGGCAAAAAGCCGTGTCTCGAGATGCGTGAGCGACGCACCGAGGTGGGCATGGTGTTGTTCGCGCTCGCGCTCGAGCGCCGCTTGTAAAACCGGCGCGATCTCTCGAAACGCTTCTCGGTGCAAGCGCCGCGCATCCGCTCGAAGCGTGACCGCCGAGCCAGTCAGCGCGTCTCGATGATTCCAAGCTCGACCTTCTAGGCCCGCGTCGCCGGGCGCGTAGGGATTGATGCGCCGCATCGCCCTGAGAAGCGGCGGATCGACTCGGACCATCACCGCGATCATCGAGAGAAGCGCTGCCAGCGCTTGTGAATCGCTCGAACTTGGATCGTTTCGATCCTGCCCGCTGGCTCGACGTCGCTCTGGTCGAAGGCGGCTATCAGGACTCCAGCGAATGATCGTGGTCCCTGGAAAGCTTGACGCATCCACGTCCTCGATACCCAGCGGAACCAAGGCAATCGGACGCACTCGCGCTCGCACGAGCGTGCCCGCGAACGCTGGTCATGCTCGACTCGAGGGAGAGGCGTGACCGCTGAATGCGCCGAGATCGGACACGAGCATGACGCGCGAGCCTTGCGGGGGCATCCTCCACGGGCGCCTAGTCACTCCGACTGCGCGCTTCGAACCAAGATCGTCATCACGAGTGAGCTCGACCCAATCGGTCCACTCGTCGAAGCGATCATGCTCGATCATCCGCAGAGATATGGAACCGCCTCCACACTGCGCGAGCAGCGACTCAGCCAGCTGATGGAGATCGAATGCGTAGGGCGTCATGCGCTCGCCGAAGTCGAGCACCACCACGAGTTCAGGGCTCCAGCGTTTGGTCTTACCGCGAGGAACGCGTGCGAACTCGCGGCGCTCGGCGAGCCATGTCGCGAGCCGCACCGCATCGATCGGTCCATGGCGGGTCGCTGAAAGCACGCGTCGTAGCGCTGGTATCAGTCGCGCGCGCGGGATCAGATTCTCGTACTGAACCAGGCGCTTGCGCGAAGATGCCTGCGTGTCGGCTGGCAGCAGTGGTGACAACGAGCGCGCGTCTCGCGCGATCTGACCGTCGGACCCAGCCGAACCCTTGTTCCGCGCAACCCGTTCGGTCACGGCGCGAAGTTGCGCTACCTGCGGTGCCGGACGCCTTCGCCCCGCTTGCTTCCCATCGGAACTTGGTACGCCGGACTGGCTGACATCGCCGCCATCGACAAGTCCATCGAGCTCTATGGAGGCGGCAATCCGCTGATAGCCGTACCAATCGGCGCCGCGCTCCAGTGCGACGCGATCGATCTCGAGTTTCGGATCCTGTACGCGCCGCACCGCCAAGTACCGGAGGAGATCCGCGCGGCAGATCACGCCACGACTGGAACTTCGAATCGGGTCGACTGTCGCATCGCGCGCAGTCACGCCTTCTTGACTCCGTCGCCAGTAGGTTCACCGACTGCGGGCCGATTCTGATCTTGCTCGGGATTCTTGACGAGGGCGTACCGACTCAGGCGGCCCAGCCACTCAATCTGTTTCTTCGGCCTCGCCTCTCTGCGTGCGTCGCGCGTGAGATCGTGAAGCGCGTGAAGGAGATCGATGTACTCAGCCAGACCGACCGTCGGATAGCCCGCTGCCCGCGAGGCCTCTCGATCCGCGACCACCTGTTCCGCTGCCATTCGACGTGCCGCAGGTTCGATATCTAGGTGCGCGTGGACAGAGCCGCGTTCGATGAGCCACTCCTCGAACGCACCGAGGTCGCGCGGCGGATTCAGGTTCAGTACGGCGCAGCGACGAACAAACGCGGCCGGAAGCTCACGCTCTTCGTTGGTAGTGATGACAATCAGTCGCAGTCGTCCATCAACCGACTTCTTGGACGGCTCATCCTTGAGATGTGGAACCTGGAAGCTTCGGTTGCCCAGGACTTCGAGGAGCGCGTTGGGAATGTCAGAATCGGCCTTGTCGATCTCATCGATCAGCAACACCGGCAACGCGCTGTTCGATTGCACTGCGTCAATGGCGTCCCACAATGCGCCGTGCTTGACGTACTTCTTGTTCGTCTCGTCAATGCGACTCACTTGCCCATCTGCCAATCGAGCGACAACGTCGTAACGGTAGAGAAGATCAAGCGCCTCGAAGCGCGGATGAATGACTTCGCAAAAGAGTTTGGATTCGCTGACGCGCGAGGCAGCACGCGCGATCTGGCTCTTGCCGCACCCGGCCTCGCCACGGACCAAGAGCGGTCGCTGCGCCGCAACTGCAAAGGTGAGAGCGTCGATCTCATTCGCATCCCAACGATGTGCAGCTTGGCCATATCGATCGTCCGCTGGTAGGAGCGTGGTGGACCCAGCAGCGAGAGTCTGGAAAGGATTGAGCGTCAAGTGCGTCATGTGTTGGTTGAGGAAGGGACGAAGGCCTAAGCGGCGCCTTGAGGGCGGATACTCGCGACAGCTGTGCGCTAGGAACGCGTCAATGACTCGTGGAACTCTTTCACGTACGCGATGAGCTTGTCCACGTCCATGCGGAGAATCCGGCTGGCGACGGGGTCGTGACGTTCAACCTCAACCAAGATCGGAATCCGCAGCTTGGCCGAGACTTCAGCTAGGGCGGATGGCTCCGGACATCCGGTCACGACAATGATCGGAGTCTCGCGAACTGATGAGTCACGAAAGCGCGCTACCCGCACCTCGAGGTCGGCCTGATCCGCCGGAACGAGCGGATCGTCATCGATTGTGAGGTTGAGACGCTTCGGGTGATTCCCCAAGAGCGCCGCGTACAACTCCCGGTAGAAGACGTTGACCTTTCGGTGGGACGTTCCTACCAACGAGACTCGATGCGTGTCCCGCGCTACCGGCAGCCTTCGATCAACCACAATCTCAACGTTGACGCAACCTCCGTAGATTGCGCGGCCGATGATCGCGCAGACAATTTCCTCCGCCGTCGGCACGCGAACAATGAACGATCCATCTGTCGGTGCCTCACGCTTCTCAGGGAGGGCAGAGCATCGACGAGATGCATCGCAGCGGAACACATCAGCGCAGTGGCCGCTCGCTCAACCGAAGAGCGCGCTTGCGGCGTCATGTCCGGTGTCTTGACAAGATCGAGAGCATCGAGTGCGTGCTGGAAGAGCGACTCAGGCTGCTGGCCAACTGGAAACGCGTGTCCAAATTGCGCCGCGATAGTTGCCGCAAGTTCACGAGGATCGCTGCAAGCGGGAAGATTCAAATGTGACGCATCGCTTCGCGGAAGCTGGCGACACCGTCATGTGTTAGTAGCTCAGTCGTTCGCGCTTCGTGCCGCCGCATTCGGTCGGGCGCGCGATCAAGCCGAAGGGTGTCAGGAGCGGGCGCTGGACCGGGATCGCTGACGGCGGCGCCCCCCGTGGACACGCTCGTGCCACTCACGAGCGCCGCGATCCGACCGAACTTGCTTGGAAACACGAACTCTTTGGCCCACGCGCGAAGCTCAAGCGGAATGTCTTTAAAGCTGCCACCATCCGGCAGGAGCGGAAAAAACTTGCGGTTCTGCCACCCATCCTGCATGAGCGCCGAAGTGATGATCGCGCCCTCGAAATTGACGCCGTTTCCTTCGTTGGGCGGTGCCCTGCCCTCATAGCGCTCTAGGTATTTGGGCGAGCAGACAATCAACACGTAGTCGACATCGCGCACACAGGAGCGCATCCAATTCGGCCACCCCGCCTTGGGTGGCGTCGGGTCGTACTCGTGATCCGAGCGTACATCAAGGCCGAGCGCCTTCAAGCGGCTAACGAGGTCACCCACATCCCGACGAAACCTGTCGCTCTCGTGCGCGTAGCTGATGAAGACAGAGTTGGGCTTTCCACCCTTGCCAGTCATGCGGTTGCTCCCATGACACGCGATTGTCGCTGGCCTGCTCGCAATTGCAAGAGTGCCGCGCTTCTAGCTCCACTCCAGCGCGTGCCATTGCTTGTTGCCGTGGCGCAGCAACGTCGTCGTGCCGTGGAGAAGATCGGCACTCGTCAGCGCGCGCTCGGACGACGCCTTCTCACCGTTCACGCTCAGCGCGCCGTTCTGGAGCGCACAATGGACACCCCATGCGTCCAACCACAACAGAAAAATGGCGCTTCGGGCTGTCGTGTGGGTAGCGACGCAGGGACTTCGTTCGCGCGTGCCGAGTACCAAGGGCCGGCTTGCTCCGCTCGGGGCGGGAAATCGTACATCTCGCGTATGGTCAATGCCGCGCCACAGAATCGGGACGCGACGCGCGCTCGCCGAGCTCATGCGCGGTCCGCTTGCGGGAATCGAGTCGGCGATGGCGCGCGGGCTCGCGAGCCCGCTGGGCAACTTCAGTGGAGGCGCGGCTGCACTTGCGCGCGAGGCCTGCGAGACGGGCCGGCGGTTCGTCCTTGCGATGGCGGCGCTCGTCCCGGGCGCGGCGCGACGTGTCGCAGCCGAGCGCGCGCCGCCCCGCGCAAGCGAACTGCCGCGACCGGCGCACTGTTAGGCGATCCCACGACGAACGGACGCGAACCGGCGAACGGACGAGTGCGCGTCCGCGCGATCGCTGCGAGCTGGCTGTGACTTTTCGTAATCGCGTCTCTCGCAGCGGACATCACGCCAGCTCGCGATACAACCGCGACGCGCACGACGCGCTCCGGACTGACGTCTCGTTCGACCATTCAGCCGAAAACGCTGGCCGCCGAGCTGCACGCGAACAAGTGTGGCAAGTGTGGCCCGAGGTTTGAACGTCAAAGTATCGGGACGGCGAACTATCGCGATCGTGCTTCGCGCGCCGCGTGACGTCCCCCCACCACCCCCACCACCATCGCGAGGCGCGATGGTCCCCCTCCCCCAATGCAGAGCATTGGGGGAGGATGCAA
>JAWXCC010000249.1:0-3983 GCA_034440475.1 Phycisphaerae bacterium
CGCTGAATAGCTGCCCACCCTCTTGTACAACGTACGCATCGGCGTACAAGGAGACAAAACCTGCGACGCCAGTGCTTGAAATTGACGCGGCAAACGCCACCGCCGTCGCGAAGACCGGGGCCATCCATCGAGCGGCATTTGCGGATGACATGGTAAAACTTTGTGCCCTCTGTCACGAGCATCCGGCCTTACGCCACCACCCGCCCCGCCCGCCACGCGAATGGGTGCCGCTGCAACGGTGACGCGCGCCGCTCCCGTACGATGCTAGCTATGTCCGAACCACTCGCACTTGGCGATGGAAGCGGCCCAACGGCCAGCCAGGGCGAGGGCGCGAGCGCTGGGTGGACCGTCGCGCTGCGCAACCTCACCTCGCCGAAAGACGCCAATCACCTGGGAAGCGTCTTCGGCGGCGTTCTGCTGTCGCTCATCGATCAGGCGGGCTACATCGAGAGCCGGCGTCATGGCCGACATCGCTGGGCGACGGTCGCGATGCAAGCTGTCGAGTTCCATCAACCAGTGTGGCTGGGCGACGTGGTCACGCTGTGGACCCGTACGGTGAAGACCGGTACCACGTCGGTGACCGTCGACGTGCGCGTCGACGCCGAGCGCTACACAACCGGCGAAATTGTGCGGGTCACCGCGGCCACGATGACGATGGTTGCGACAGACGCGGCGGGAAAAGCGATTCCGTTCCGCGGTGCCCCGTCCGTGCCGAATGCTGCGGATCGGGATGGCAGCGGAGCGCGGCCATGAGTGCGCGAGCGCCACTGCGAGTCGGCGCCCTCATCTCTGGCGGTGGCCGCACGGTGCTCAACCTTGCCGATCGCATCGACTCTGGCAGTCTTCCCGCCACGCTCGCTCTCGTCATTGCCCATCGCGCGGATGTTCCGGGAATCGCCCGCTGCGCGGCTCGCGGGGTACCGACTGCGGTGATTCCCGGTGGACCTTCGTGCGACGATCGCATTGACGCGGCACTCGCTGACGCCCGCGTCGAACTCGTCGCCCTGTGCGGCTACCTGCGCCATTTCCGAGTGGCGCCGCGCTGGGCCGGTCGGACCATCAACATTCACCCGTCACTTCTTCCAGCGTTCGGCGGGAAGGGGATGTACGGCGACCGCGTGCACGCGGCTGTCCTCGCGGCTGTTCGCGCGGGCGGGCCTGCGGAAACCGGCTGTACGGTGCACGCTGTCGACGACGTCTACGACCGAGGCCCGGTGTTGCTCCAGCGCCGTTGCCGCGTCGAGCCGGGCGACGACCCGCACACGCTCGCGGCCCGCGTCTTCGCCCTTGAGACCGACGCGCTCCCCGAGGTGGTCCGGCGGATCGCAATTGGTGAAGTTCCGTTGCCTTTGCCCCACGACGTTCGCGCTCTAGCAGGTAGCATCGAGCCGTGATCCGCGCTCTTCTGTCAGTGATGCTTGCGTCCGTTCTCGCCGCTGCCGCACCGCCCAATCCGGGACCTCCAGAGCCGAGTGCTCCGCCGAAGGCACCGGCGAGTTCAGGCGGCAGATCGTCTTTGGGTGCGGCTGCTGCGGACGCACTGCAGCGAGAGATCGATCGCACGCTTGAGGCGCACAAGTGGGCCGAGGCGCTTCCGCTCATTGACCGCTACCTCGCGGAGGTCGCGCGCGACCCGATCATGCTCTACAACGCGGCGTGTTGTCATGCGCAGCTCGGCGCGAAGGACGCCGCTGCGAAAGCGCTGCTCGAGGCAGTGAAGGCTGGCTTCCGCGATTTCGACACGATGGAAGCAGACGTCGATCTTGAGCCGATTCGACAGCATGACACGTTCACCGCGATCCTTGAGGCACGTGACGTACTGAGGAGGGGTGGGACTCCTTCCACGCCGGGAATAGTTGGCCAACCGGCGAGTCCCGCCGCCCCAATTACGGTCATCGCTGGCGAAGCGATTTCGGCTTGTCCGCAGCTCGATGAGTGGAAACGGCGGCACGGCGAGAAGAACTATCGTTTTCTTTCTGACCCAGTGCGGCGCATTCACTACGCGACCTGCCTCGACCCGGAAGCGCAGGCAGAATTGGTTGCGCTCATCGAGCGCGAGGCGGACCACCTCTCGAAGACGCTCTTCGATGGAATGCCGCCGTACGACACGCTGATCGCAGTGCCGACGGCGCGCGACGCGAAGCGGTACTTCGCTGATCCGACGACAACCGGAATCTACGAGCACCGAACCCGATCGCTCGTCGCGAAGGACACCGGCGAGAGTCTTCAGCACGAGTTTGTGCATCTCATGCACTTCGGCCACATGGAGCGGCTCCACCAGAAGCATCCGATGTGGATGCAAGAAGGCCTCGCGTCGCTCTATGAGAGCTTTGAACTCGCTACCGACGGTTCAGTTCGGTTCTTCCCAAATACGCGACACAACCTCGCGCGTCGCGCCGCGTTAGCTGGCAGTTCTATGCCGTGGCGCGGGCTCTTCGCGCTGTCGCCGCAGACGTTCATGGACAAGGCGCAGTCGCTCTACCCGCAGGTGCGCTCGATCTTCGAATTTCTCGCGGATCGGGGAAAACTTCAGCAGTTCTATCGAACGTTTGTGAAGACGTACCGCGACGATCCGACCGGCGCGCTGGCGATGGAACAAATTTTTGGGCGCACGCTCGCTGATGTCGAGCGCTCGTGGAAAGAGTGGATCAAAGATCGCGGCGCGATCGACGACACTGTGAGCGCGGGCGACGCGTCACTCGGCGTTACCGTCACGGATGCGCCCGACGGCGTCCGCATTCGCGAAACGTTGACGCGTAGCGCGGCGCGGGCTGGCGGCATGCGTACTGGCGACATCATGGTTGCGATCGAAGGCAAACCGATTCGGTCTACGCGCGAACTCGCGCTTGCTGTGGCGGCGCGCAAGGTGGGAGAGACAATTACGGTGCGCTATCGGCGTGAGGGCGAGTATCGCGAAGCGTCGGTCACGCTTCGGCCGCTCGGTGCCGTTGCGCCGCGCCCCTGAACGCCTTGCAGCCGTGGCGTTCGCGTAGTTTGCTGCGCGTTGATGCCGTGGAGTCGCTCCTCTACACTCGCTGCGCTCCGAACGAACAATGCCCGAAACCATCCGACGACCACAGTTTGAGTTTCGGCGCGCGTTTCTTCGCGGGTTGGCTGTATTGCTTCCGAGCGTACTCACGCTTTGGATACTGGTCGCGGCGTATCAATTCATCACGCGCAACGTGGCGGAACCGATCAACGGCATGGCTCGAGCAGCGCTTGCGTGGAGTAGCACCGCATCCGGGCCGCTCAACGGCCGGTTCGAGCCGACGAACTCAGCCGTCGATGCGGTACTGGCCGAGCAGGCGAGCAATCGTCGCCCACTCGCGCGCGACGATGTCGTCGCGCAGCTTCGGTACCGCGAAGTTGCGGAATGGTGGGAGCGCTCGGGGTACGCGGGCTTCTTCGGACTCGTCGTCGCACTGGGCGGCGTCTATGTCGCGGGGCGCCTCGTGGGTGGATGGCTCGGGCGCCGGCTGTTCCTCCTCATCGAGCGCATCCTGACCTCCGTCCCGCTGATCAAGCAGGTGTATCCGCACATCAAGCAGATCGTCGGATTCTTCTTCTCGGACGCCGGACAGGACGACGCGTCGTCGGGAAAGATGAAGTTCAGCCGGGTTGTTTTGGTCGAGTACCCGCGCCGCGGCGTGTGGTCGGTCGGCCTGATGACCGGCACGGCCATGCGCGCGATCGAAAACGAGACTGGCGAAGCGCTGACGATTTTTATCCCCAGCTCACCGACCCCGTTTACCGGGTGGACCATCACCGCCCTCCGGCAAGACGTTCACGAACTGCCGATCTCCATCGACGAGGCGCTCCGTTACCTTGTCTCAGGTGGTGTGCTCGTTCCAACGCATCAGGAAAGTCCACCGCGCGACCCGT
Organism: Phycisphaerae bacterium; assembly: GCA_034440475.1. Lineage (GTDB taxonomy): Bacteria > Planctomycetota > Phycisphaerae > Phycisphaerales > SM1A02 > JAEUIT01. The sequence continues at coordinate 3,883 of JAWXCC010000249.1, forward strand.
TGCCGCCGACCGCTGCTCGCGCTGACAACACCCGTTCTACCGATCGCGCCGAGGCGTCGCTCACGCCACACTAAGTTCCCAACCAGACCCGTTCCCAGACC
>JAWXCC010000250.1:0-34757 GCA_034440475.1 Phycisphaerae bacterium
GAAGTTGGGGGCAGGTCACACGCTGGAGCGCGTCGCCGCCGTGCTCGCCTTTCGGAACGGGCTCTATGGTGTCGCGGGGAAACTTGGCGCGGAGGATCGCTTCGAGTTCGAGCTCCTGCACCTCGCCCTGCAGCTGCTGCGACCCCTGCTCCATCTTTCGCTTCATCTCGTCGACCTGACGCTGCGCGTCGGCGATGAGCTTGTCCTTTTCAGCCATCTTGAGTCGGTTGTCGTCGTCGGCGCGCTGACGTGCCTTTGATTCGACGGCGCCGAGTCCCTCGGTGACACGCTTCTCAATTGTTAGGTCCATCTCGCGTTTCGCGTCGTCGAGTTCACGCTGCTTGCGGATGAGATCGGCTTCGGCTTTCTGGGCCGTCGTGAGCTTCGCGTTGAGCGCCTTGACGGTGTCGAGGAGGTCCGTGATCGAGCGGTCCTTGCCGGAGAGTTCGGACTCGATCGCGAGCCGCGCTTTCTTCGATTCATCTGCGGCAATGGCCGCACGCTCGGTGTTCAGCTTCGCCGCGACTTGTTCGTCGATGCCCGCCTGAGCTTTGACGAGCGCGGACTGTCGCTCCCGAAGCGTCGCTTCGCGCTTGGCGATGTCCACGTTTTGTTTGGTCAGTCGATCCTCATACTGCTGGCGCACGACAGCGAGCATCGGCGCAGCGAGCGACTCCGTGAGGGGAATCTCGGTGTGGCAGTTGGGGCAGGTGATGGTGAGTTCGGACATGCGGGGCTCGTGATGTTTGGTAGAGCCTAAAGAGTCCGCACCGAGTGTCATCCGCGCTCCGTACAATCGCGCCCGACACGACTCGTGGCCCCTCCACATATGAGCCGATGTCGTTCACTGACAGAGAAGGTGAAGCATCAAAACCACTCAGCACATCCTGCGGATCTCCGGCTCGCGCGCTCGTGGTGGACGTCCATCGTTTTCTGGCATTGGCGCGATCATGACAGCGATTGGAGAAGCCGCCATCGATGCGACCTCGATGCGCTATCGCCATGCCAGCCGCACGCGGGGCCGCCGACCTGAGTGGCTGCGCGATGCTGCTGACCTCAACCCGATTCACCTGCAAGAAGCAGGCAACCGCGCAAAAATCGTTGTGTTTGAGGCGCCGATATTGGGCGAGGCGGCGGCGGAGCTGTACCGGAACAAATCGCTCTACGACAGTTTTCCCGACGAATCGGCCACATGCATCGACGTCTTGGCAGAGACGTTAGGGCACATCAGCCAGCGCAACACGGCGAGCGAGTGGTGCGACACTGACCTGCTGCGGCGAGTCGAGAGATTCGGCAACGTCTTCAGGAAACAGGCAGTTGACTCGGTCGGCCTTGGCGAAATCAGCGATGCGATGTCGGGAAACGGAACGGCGACGCTCCCCGTCGTCACCATTGACAGTGACACGGTGGCCGCGGCTGAATCGTTGCACCGTCAGGCACCCGCGCCGCGCCCCGTGCGCATAGCGGGGAAGCTCGACATGTTGCGCGATAGCGATCGCGCCTTCGACTTGCTGCTCGCCGACGGCACCCGCGTGCGCGGGGTCTGGGATGAGGACCTCGGACCGATCATCAACCTTCTTGGCAAGCAGGTTGTAGCGGACGCGCTCGCGGTCTTCCGCGCGTCAGGCTTGCTCCTGCGCATTGAGGCGGGAGCGATGGAGGAGGCCAGCGGCGACGACGCATATTTCTCGAAAGTGCCAATTCCAAGTAAGACCGCGTTCAACCATCGCGCGGCGCGCCAACCCCAAGCAGCGAACAGTGGACTTGCAGCGGTCTACGGGCGCTGGCCTGGTGACGAGACTGAGGAGCAGTTGCTCGCGGCGCTGCGAGACCTTGATTGACCACCGACGGACTCGCATCGATGGCCGATCATCCCCTCCATCTGCTTGATACGAATGTCCTTCTCGCCCTGATCCGCGCAGGGCCATTGGGCGAGCACATCGACAAAACGTATCAACCTCGGCAGGCCAAGTTCAAACCATTGATCTCGTCGTCAGCGTTGGTGAGTTGCTATCGCTCGCCCGTCAATGGGGATGGGGTGTTGCGAGAACGGCAGAGATGAACAAGCTGGTTGAGAACCTTGTGGTGGAGGACATCAACTCGCCCGAGATTCTCAGTGCTTATGCCGAGATCGACCACGCCAGCCGCATCGGTGGGCGCAATATGGGCAAGAACGACGTGTGGATCGCAGCAACCGCGAAGGTCGCTGGCGCGAAGCTGCTCACCACAGACACCGATTTCGAGCATCTCTCAACCGCTTCGCCCCATCACAAAAAGGGGATGCCGGCAATCGATTTGATCTGGATCGATCCTTCGCTCGGTAAGTCCAAGAAGTGAGAGCGTCTGCAAGGACGATTGCAACGCCGTAGCGGCCGCACACGGCTGCTACACCAGCCGCCACCGCACCGTGAACAGCGGCTCGACCCGATGTGACTGCTTCAGTTGCGATTCGATCTTCTTGATGAGCGTCGCTCGCTGGCTATCGATATCGTCCTGCGCCTCGACGCCATAGCGGACACTCCCGTTTCGTTCTCCACGCGTCTTCGAGCAGTCGAATGGGTGTGGCCACAATGGCTCTTCCAGATCGGGACTCATCTGCCCGTCGCGCAGTGTGGCGATCCCGGCGGCGACGAGGGCCTTCGTTCGCTTCGATAGCGCGGTGCGCTCGAACAACATGCCGCTGATCTTCAGCCGCAGCGTACGAACGTCCTAGCGCTCGATGCGGCATATCTCGGCGTAGAACTCACGTGTCAGCGGATCCTTGATCGGCAGCAGGGCATGAAAATGGGACCAGCTCAATTGTCGTGACAGCGTCACGACAATGGCCTCCTCGGGAAAGAGCTGCGCGAACTGGACCATGCGGGCGATTTCCGCATACTTGACCATGCGCTTCGTTGCAATCCCGACGCACGCATCCATCTGCATCGACCGTCTCGTCACGCACCGCCACCACCATCGCGAGACGCGATGGTCCCCCGCCCCCCGTTTCGCGAAGCGTGAATCGGGAGAGGATGCAGAGAGCGTCGACGAATTGTGTACCGTTACGCCGTCACGGTTCGATCCCCAAGCACTCATGCCTGGACTCAAAGTAATCAAGTCTGAGCATGACTACGGCGCTGCCCTCGCACGCGCCTCGGCTCGCATGCAGACGACCCCGGGTACGGCGGAGGCCGATGAACTCGATCTGTTAGTAACGTTGATCGAGGCGTACGAAGCAATGCACTATCCGATCGATCCGTCGCATCCGATTGATGCGATGAAGTTCCGGATGGAGCAGGCGAAGCGGTCCGAGCACGACTGATCCGCATGCTGCGATCGTTCGATCTCAAAACACCCCGGGTGCGATTCGAACGCACGACCTGCCGCTTAGAAGGCGGCTGCTCTATCCAACTGAGCTACCGGGATTCCTCTGCGGAGTCTAGCGGCTGCGGCGGCTCTGCCAGCAACACCTTTTATCCCCACCGACCGAGCAGCATCGATACGTCCGTCGCATCGACGATCCCATCGCCGCTCAGGTCTGCCGCACAACTCGACGCTGCGCTGCAACGACCCCAAGCGCCCAACGAGGATCGCGAGGTCGCCGGCACCGACCGCGCCGTCGCAGTCGAGGTCTTCGGCGCGCAGCTCCGACAACAGGCTCTCGAACCGCACTAAAGCGCCGATCGCTCCGAGGATGTCGACATCGCTTTTGAAGATCGCGATCGTCTGCTCGCGATCGCCGCCGCGCGGATCTCTGTTCGGATCGTCGAAGCGTGGGTGAGCATTAGCTCGACTCAAGCGGCGACGGGGCGACAAGTGCCTCGGGCGCCAAACGACGCACCGCCTCCCTGCTCGCCGCCATCGCGATCGTCCGGAAGAGTCGCTCGCGGCGGGAGGGGTGACTCGCGAGCGGCGGCGGCGCGACCTGCTCGCGCAACGGCAAATCTGCGAGCGGATCGACGCCTCGAGCGAGGTCGGCCTTGCCGCGGCGGAGCGGTCGACGGTGGCACTCGACGAGTCCCCAGTCGGTCGGCAGTTCCTTCGGGCGCACCAGCCCGGCTGGCGTGAAAAGCACCAGCCGATCCGCGAGTCGATAGCGAGCGAATCGCGCGAACTTCGTCTGGCCGTAGAGTCCGTCGTCAACGCGAGAGAGTTCACGCAGCACAGTGCGATAGCTCGCGAGCTTGCTCTTGCTGTAGTCCCACGACTCGAGTTCGGAGAAGAGCGAACTCCCCTCCTGCCGCAGCTCGGGCTCGAATCGCTTCACCTTCGTCTCTTCGATCTCGCGCCGTCGGCGTTCTAGCCGCGCCCGCTCGCGCAGCAGACCCTCGGGATCGCCGTCGTCGCGCATGAAATCGGCGCGGGCTTGCTTGCATTCGATGATCACCGTGCGCCACGCCTCGGGTCCGCGTGCTGTCGAACGCGCGCGACCTTCGCCGTGGGCCCAGAGCGTCGCACTCTCTTTGGCGACGCGCTCGAGCACTCCATCGACTGGCCGATCGAACCACCCTGCAACATCAATGCGATAGCGCCCGATCGGACACTGCACTTCGGTCGCAACAACGCGGCAACCGAGTCGCCAGAGCCACGCAACCGCGAGACGCTTGAGCGCGAGATGATCGAGCGTCTCCGCCATCGGTTCACTTCGTTCGCGGGCGCTTGTTGGAGGTGCGCGGCGACTTGCTGCGCGGTGCGGCTCGCTTCGCCACGCGCGATGGCACCTGCTGTTCCACGTTCGCTTCAAACTCAACGCCGCGCGCGTGCAGGTCCTTGAGCACTCTCTCGAGCACGCCTGCCTTCGAGAATGGCAGCGACGCAAGGCGCTCGGGCGGATGCACACCCGGTGTCTTGATCGTGCCATCCGCCATCATGCGCACGATGCTGGTGCAGGGAAACGCCGTCGTGCGCGACATGCTTGAGTAGCCGGTCTGCGCGTCAGACTGATCGAAGAGATCCCACGTGAGCCGCATTGGAGTCTTGTCGAGTTCACCTTCGACAATGACTCGCATAATGGTGAGGTCTTCTTCCCCCTCGTCGTAGGTCCACTTGGGAAAGAGCAGTTTCGCCAGCAGGTCGCGCGGCTTCACCTTCACGCCCCCGACGTCAATGGGCTCGAGTGAGAAGAGTCCGGTCGCCCGAAAGACGCGCATCAGTTCGATGTGTCCGGGATAGCGCATCGTGCGCTCGCGCATGAACGGAACTTTCAGTGTCGATACGAGGCTGCGCAATCCGTCGGTATTGAATACTTCGAGCGTGCCGACGCGCTCGAAGTCAATGAGCTCGGGCTCGGACAGCGCTTCCTTCACGACGACCTCGCCGTTCTCGACCACGCGCGAAGGGCGCACGTACTCCTCGAGCACATCGCCCGGCGAAAATCCAGCCTTGTATTCAAAGGGCCAGTGCCGCAGGCGCGGAATGCCACCGACCATGATGTCGATGCACTCGGTCTTCGTCAGTCGTTCGACGCCGGTCGCGGCTAACAAGTTCGACATGCCGGGCGCGACGCCGCAATCGACGACGCATACCGCACCCTTCTTCTTCGCCAGCGCGTCGAGTTCGAGAAACTCTTCGGGCATGAATGAAATGTCGCAATAGCGCATGCCCTTCTCGGCGATCGCCGCAAGCGTGCGGAACCCGAGAGTGCTGGGGAGCGCGCCGACAATGATGTCGGCTTTGCTGGCGAGCTTCATGGTGGCGCGTACATCGCTCAGATCTGCTTCAACGATCTTCGCGCGACCGCCGGTGCGGGAGCGGGCTCGCTCAAGCGACGAGGCCGAGCGATCGGCGATCGTGACGCGAAATCCGTCCGACGCCGCGAGATCCGATGCGATGACGGAGCCGACCATCCCGGCACCGAGGACGAGTGCGTGAGGCATGGGACGCATGGTACTTGGAAGGACGCGCTTTCTAGCGCACCCCCCGACAGTCCGGCGCTGCGCTTCGGACTGCCACCTCCCTCAAGCGAAGCTTGGGGGAGGATGCGGCGACGTCGCCCGCGCTCACGTCAACTTTGAAAGTCTCGTGATTCTTCCGATCGGCACCCATTCCGCTACGAGGATCGAGCCGTCGTCGAGCCAGATCGCCGTATGTGGATGGACGAATTTGCCGGGGATGAACTGCTCGCGCGGCACGTCGCGCAGCTTGGTTGGATCGCCGTCACAGAGGTGCGCGACGACTTTGTTCTCTTTGTCGAGAATCGTCACGACGCTCGAAAGGTCGGGCACCAGCAGTAAGTCGCCGCGCGTCTTGAAGTGACAGGGCTGGCGCATGCCGCCCGTGACGAAACGAAGGTGTTTGCCGTCGAGCGAAAAGTATTGAATGCGATGGTTGCCGCGATCGGCGACCGCAAGCGTCGGCTCGCTGCCGCGGTCGTCAATCCATAATCCGTGCGGGCAGCTCACTTCGCCAGCATTCGCGCCGGGCGTTGCGATCGTCGCCTTCCACTCGCCATTCTTCGTGAAACGGTGGACAAAGCTCTTTCCATACCCATCGCCCAGAAAGACATCGCCGCTCGGATGGAACGCAACGTTCGTCGGATTCCACGCATCTTGACTTTCGTAGACGACTTGGTCGCCAACCCTGGCCTGCAGCGGCGCGCCGGTTTCCCAGAGCAGCTCACCATCGAGCGTTGTCTTGGCGAAACGGCGGCGATTCACGTCGCAGTGATAGAGATATTCGCGGTCGCTTTCTTTGCGAATATCGAGTCCATGTCCGCCGCCAGCGAAGCGCGAGCCCCAACTCGTGATGAACTTCCCGGCGCGATCGAAGACGACGATCGCGTCTTTCTTCTCGCTCGCCGGATGCACGGTGTGCGAAACGTAAATGCGCCCAGCAGCGTCTTGCGCCAATCCGTGCGTGTCGCCCCAGAGCAGACCCGGCGGCGGCGTTAGCCAATCGTGCTGCACGAGACGTTTCTCTTCGCCGCTACCGGTCACGAGCGCTGGCGGATCGTCGCCGAACGCGCGAGCAAGCGGTGCGAGCGCCACGATTCCGGCGGCAGTGCGGACGAAAGTGCGGCGGTCGATGCGATTCATGCCATTCATGTCGTTCATGCCACTCAGGAAGGATTCATGTTCGGAGTAGAAGGCGGAGGGACGGAGGTGGTCGTGACAGCATCGCCGGGCGCGGCGACGACGTCGATGTCGGGCCGCATCGCTCGCGCGCTTCGAGCGCCATCGGCGGTGACCTTCGACTCCCAGACGTAGACGCGCTTGAGTGCGGGGTGCGCGATGAGGTCGGCCAAGCCCGCATCGGTTAGCCCCGTCCCAACGAGGTTCAGGACCTCAAGTTTGGGCATCGCGAGGATGCGCGGAAGTGCGCGATCGCCCACCGCCGTGCGATCGAGTCGAAGCTGTGTGAGTTCTGGCAACGGCGCGACGCTGGCAAACACTTCGTCAGTGATCGCGCTGCGAGCTAAATTGAGTTCCGCAAGCGACGAAGCGAGTGCGCCGATGCGTCCCATGTCGGCGTCCGTCCACGCGGGCGTGACGAACGATGCGTTCAGTTCGTACAGCGGCGAACCGGTGAAGATCGGCTGCGCCATCGCGCCGCGTTCACGGAGGCGATCGATCGCGAGCATCGAATCGGCGCGGCTCGCCTCAGTTCGTGCCGGCGGCACATTCGGCTTCGTTACTCCTTCTTCGACATCGGGCAGCGCCGCGCCGTCGGCGATCCAGCGGCGAAGCGCAGCGATTTGGTCGGACGTCAGCCGCTCACCCTTTGGCGGCATCGCGTCGGGATCTTCGACGGGGAGTTGAACGCGCTTCAGAATCTCGCTTGCATCGGGTCGACCCGGCACAATTGGCCAGGTGTCGAGTGTCCCGACAAACGCGGCGGCAATTGGCGCGAGGCGCAGTCCGCCCTTCTGCTTCTTCGCCCCATGGCACTCAACGCACCGCGCCTCGAACACTGGCTGCACCGACGCCAGAAAATATGCTTGCTTCTGCGGGTCAAACGGCCCTGGGCGCGTCCGAAGAGCGGCAGCAACCTCGGCGCTCGGCACGCGAGGCACGTCGATCGTGCTCCGCTGGCGACTCTGCAATCCCGCGAGGATATAGCCCTCACCATGAACTAACTCTCCGCCGATATGCCCGACGATCGCTACGCAGAGCGCAGCGACGAGCGCGCCAAGGCGACGCGCGACATGCATGCTCGCAAAGGTCTCGTCGCGCCGACTTCTCCAAGCGATCCACGCGACCGCGACAAGGAGCACTGCCGAGCCAGTGCCGAGCCAGCGGTGCCAGAACAGCGGATCAGTGGCGTCGCCGTCGCGTTCCCAAGCAGCGTTCAGCCAACCTGACCCTGCCGCTAGAACGGACATCACTGCAGCCGCGATCAAGAGCGGAGCCGACGCGGGCGAAAAACCGGGCTCGCGACGTATCGCCCGCCAGCATTCGACGGCGGCTGCGGCGAACACGAGCGCGATCGGAAAGTGCACGAGCAGCGGATGGAGCCTTCCGCCGAACCGGCTGGGAGTGAACTCGCGCGTGGCGTCTACCGCCTGCGCCAACGACGATCCCAAAGGCTCAAGGAGGTCGAGCCATGCAACTCCGCTGGACATAGGGACGAGTGTACGGCGCGCGGAAAAACCAACCGCAGTCTCCTTGCAACCGCGGCTGGTTTCCCCCACGCATCCCGGAACGCGGGTGGGCTCCGGCACCGGAACGGATTCGGATCGCTTTGAACTCTGACCAACACCAATGTTCTCCGTCCTTGCGCTTCGTCAAATACTGGTTCGCGAGAAATCGAGATTCTCTGGGTTGAGTCGCCCTGCCGCTGGCGCGTGCGGTAGTCTTTCCAATCGATGTTCTGGAAACGTCGGGTTGAACCCTCGCTGCACGGCTCGCATGGCGATACCGCCCCCGACGACGCCTTCAATCGCCTTCTAGTCGAGGCTCGCCTCGATTCGTCTCCGCGCGGGCGCGCCGCGTACCGGATCGCTTTTTGGGATCTGGCTTGGCAGACCGATCCGTGGCACGTCCTCGTGGCGCCGTCGGCCCGCGCGGCCGGGCGTTTGCCGTCCATGATGATCGTCAACGTCGACGGCGCGGCGTGCGCGCTCGTCTATTCCAGTCCGGAACGGGCCGCCCGTAGCTCCAAATGCCTCGGCCTCCCGGCTCGGGGTCAGCCGCGAGCGAGCATGCATCTCGCCAGAGATCAGGCGTGCGATGTCCTCTGTAGCCTCACCGACGCATCCGCAGTGCTCTTCAATCCCGACGATCCCGCGTGGATGTCGTGCGTACCGATCGCGGAGTTGGCGAGCCAATACGAGTCGCGTTTTGACCGGCTTACCCCGCGAATGTTCGGCCGGTTCGGCGAAGCGGTGAATCGCGGCGGAGCGCCGCTTCGTGAGCGACTCGTACGGCGATTACTCGATGCGCCGGAGTGGTGGTTCGTTACGACGGAGTCGCGGCGCTCAGCTCCGGCGCTCTTGACGACTTCGAAGGGCATCTCGGCGGTGCCGCTGTACACCGACGCGGAACGTGCTCGCCGCGGCGCTGCCCGAACGGTGGCTGCGTCCGACGAAAACGCATCGGTGCCTACGCCAATGGTGCCGCGTGACGGCACGTCCTACCTCAGGCGATTGCATGAGCGGCAGCGCTCAGAGATCGTCGCCGTGGTCGTGAACGATGTCCCGGGAGAGACCGGCGAACCCGCAGCGCTGCCTATCGTCGAGTTGTTGGCAGCCGCAGAACTTCGAGGCTGGTGAAGTCGCGGGTCTTTTCCCCGTCCCAATCGAGGTCTGCAATTCGTGACATTCGAGCACGTTCTAACGGAACCTTGGTCACGCGCGACTCGTAGGTGTTAGAGAACATTCACGTCAGCATCTCTCCTTGCCGCCGAGCCCCGGAACGAATCGCGATGGAAGTCGCGTCCGTCGACGGGGCTCGGCGCTTTTCCCCTTTAATCGCGGCTGCGCTGGCTCGCTGCAACGATCCGTTGTCGGCCAGCCTCAGGCGTCAAACGGCGCGTTCGGATCTTCTTTCGCTGCTGGAGTCGGTGCTGGCGCAGCGGGCGCGTCGACGCCATCAACGCGCGACTGCTCCAGCACTTCCGTCTCGGCTATGCGCCAGCCGCTCGGTCGCGCGAGCACGGTGTAGCGAGTGCGATACTCGTTTGTGCGATCGTGCGAGTGCCCCCAGTGCGTGACGCGACCATCGACCTGATAGCGACAGGTAATGACAAATCCGGGCGTCTCACCCGCACCATCGAGCTGCTTGAGAAGGCCTATGGAATCGACGTGATTCTCGAGCTCACGCACCGCGCGAACGCGGCTCATCGCACCGCCTTCCTCTTGTGCAACGAGACTGCGGTGGATGGTGAGATAGAGATCTTCGAGCAGTGGGCCGTCGACACTTTCGGCGAGCGCGTCGTACACGGCGACTTCGTCGCTGAAGTCGAAGGCGCGATAGAGATTCGCGTGCAGCGGACCGAAGATTGCGATCGCTTCGGCCGACGTCGGCGTGCTGGGACCCGATGTCGGCAGCGCGACGCGCAACCATGGAGCGCTCCACGCGCACGCGACAGCGAGTGACGACGCGCCGATTGCAACGATCCACGGTCGGCGAGCGCTACCGGTTCCGACTCTCCGACGAAGCCCTCGCGCGATCGCGATCCCCGCAACCGCGGCAAACGCCAGCGCTGGAAGCGAGACGCTGCCTGCGGCCTGCTTCGCTGGTTCAGGCACAGCTAACAACCGGCCGCGCATTCCGCCGGGCGTCGACCGCCAGATGAACTCGGGTTCCGTCGAGCGAAACTCAAGCTGCGAACGAACGCCTTCGGCCGTGAGCTCCGCAGCCAAGACGAGCGGTGGCTTCGGATCGAGCGTTGAAAGTTCGTCGGGCGGGAACGCCTGCCAAACGATCGATACTGATTTCGGCGCGGTCCCCCCTGCAACCGGCCAACTCAAGGTGAACTTGATCTTCCGAAGCCCGCGAAGGCCCGACCGCGGAAAGAGCGGAAGCAGACTTTCATCGGGGTCATTCATCGCGAGCGCCGCGAGTGTCGGCGCGGGAGTTGCGGGCGGAGCAGCGCCCGCTCCGGCGATCGTGACCCGACAGACTTCCGCCATCCGCGCCTGCAGTCGGTCGAGAAGCCCCTCGAGTTCCGACGCTTCGAGTTTGTCGGGCTGCTCGCGACCCGTATCCATGATGTAGTCGAGGAACACGAGATTCATCGAGATGTCGGCGACAAACGCATCCGATCGCAGTTCGAACTTGAGATCAACGTGCGGTCCGTCTTGCGGATGGAGTAGCGTCAACGCAGCGGTCGCTGACCGAGCGCTCAAAAGAATCACTGCGAGAAACCCGAAGATGAGCCGACGCATCGCAGCCAATGAGCGTACGGCACGGTAGGCTCCAGACTGCCCTGCACTCTTGGAGACCTCCGTGCCCATTGCTTCTGCTCGTCCTCTCACCGCCCGTCTGTGCGTCGCCCTTCTGCTCGCGGGCCTCGCGATTCCTGGCATCGGGTTCGCACAGGCCTCACCCAAAACCGCGGCAAAAGCGGAAGTGAGTGCCGCGACGCAAACGACAACGGCCGAAGCTTCGACGCTTCCTCGGATCGACGAGGTGCTCAAGGCGCTGCCTCCGGAGTCGCGGCTCTACAACGAACATCTCACGATCCTCGCGAGTCCGTGGATGGAGGGCCGCCTGCCTGGCACGAAGGGCATGGAGCGGGCGATGGACTACGTCGAGCATTGGTACCGGGTGATCGGGCTCGAGCCAGCGGCAAAAACAGAGGAGAGCGTGCCGAGCTTTCGCCAGCCATTCGCACTCGGCGGTCGGCGCGAGTTCCATGATCAGCATCTGTCGGCACGGGCGAACGGCGCGGCGATGGAGTTCGCGCTCGGCAGCGACTTCGAGTTGACCGGCATTGGCGGCACGGGCGAGGTTACCGGCCCGCTCGCATTTGTCGGTTACGCCATCGACAACGGCCCCGACGGCTACACGACATTCAAAGCAACGGACGACCTCTACGGCAAGGTCGCGATCATGCTGCGCTTTGAGCCCATGGATGACGAAGGGAAGAGTCGCTTCCAGAAGGGCGACAGCGCCGGTTGGACGCGCTCCGCGAGTTTCCAGCCGAAATTCAACGCGATCGCAGCGAAGAAACCAGCAGCGATCATTGTGGTCAACACCCCCGGCGCGGCGGATCCGCGAACGAAATCACTGAAGCTCGCGGGTCAAGGCCTCATCAAAGATATACCGGTCTTCTCGATGACAGCAGAGGCGGCAGACAAGCTCGTGCGCGCCGCTGGAAAGCTCGCTGGCCAGCCGGACAAGGACGCGGGCACGCTGATGGACTTGCGCAAGCTGGCCGATCAGCCGCCCGATCATGTTCTCGGAGTCATTGACTTCCCAGAGACTCTCGTAACGTTAGGCGGACGCGTCGAAGAGAAGCCCGTGCTCGCTGAGAACACCGTCGGTGTGCTGCCGGGGCGAGGCTCGCTCAAGGACGAGATCATTGTGATCGGCGGACACCTCGATCACCTTGGCACCGGGGAGTTTGGATCGCGATCTGGACCCGGCCCTCTCCATCCTGGCGCCGACGACAACGCGTCTGGTGTCGCTGGCATCTTGATCCTCGCCGATCTGCTGAAGAAGGATTACACGAACGCGCCAGCCGATCAGCCGCTGCGGACGATCTTGTTCATCGCATTCAGCGCCGAAGAGAGCGGCCTGAATGGAAGCCAGCATTACGTCAAGCATCCGCTCTTTCCGATCGACAAGCACGTTCTCATGTTCAATTACGACATGATCGGTCGCATGAAGGACAACCGTCTCAGCGTGTCCGGATACGGCAGCGGCAAGGGCATGGAGGAGTGGGTCACGCCCATCTTTGCAGACGCCGAACAGAAGTACGGGCTCAAAGTAATCGCTAGCAAAGTGGCGATGCCGGGTGGAAGCGATCACGCGTCATTTGTCGCGGTGGGCATTCCGATTCTGTTTGGAATCATCGCGGACTTCCACGACGACTATCACACGCCGCGTGACACTGGTGAACTCATCAACCGGGAGAGCGCCATGAAAGCGGTCTGGCTCTTTCACGATCTCGCCATCGACGCCGCGAAACGCCCGGCTCGGTTCGAACCCGACGGCGGTACCGGCGGACAAATGCGGCAGCAGCCACTCAAGGTTCGGCTCGGTGTGCGCAGCCGTCCGCTCGGTGACGACACAGGACTCGAACTCATCGAGGTCACCGCTGGCGGCAGTGCCGACAAGGCCGGACTGGTGGTGGGTGATCGCATGGTGAAGTTCAACAAGCTGCCCATGAACACGCGCGAAGATCTCATCGAGCAGTTGCGAGCGTTCGAACCAGGCGCTGAGATCCAAGCGGTCGTGATTCGCGACGGCAAAGAAGTAACGCTTTTTGTCAAACTCGCAGCCGCCGAGTGAACTGCCGCGCGATCGAACGCTACTCCATCAATCGCAATTCATCGCGGAGAATTGCGGCCAGTTCGTAGTTCTCCGAAGCGATAGCGGCGCGTAGTCGTTCCTCAAGTTCCATGCGCTGGCTCGAGGGAAGCTTGGGCACCAGCATGTCCCGCAGCCCGCGAAGGAGCTGCGCTTCGTTTGAGTCACCGAATTGATCGAGGCGGCCACGGGCAGCAAATGCGGCACGGATCTCGTCGATGCCGCCATCAATCGTATTCACGGCGCCTCGCGTATCACCTTGACGCACGAGCGCCGCGGCCATCGCACGCGTCCGCATCATGAGCACATACGCTCGGAACTGTTCGAGCACTTCGCGATCTTGCTCCGTCGCGCCATGCCGACGGCAGAGATCGAACACCTCAAGATTGCGGCTCGTATCGCGCACAACGCTTTCGAACTGCTCGAGCGCGAAGAGCGCGACGTAGCGGTGGTAGTACTGCACTGCTTCTTCGCGCAGGCTGGCGCACTCTTCAGAGGTCAGCACAAAGCCGTCACTCGCGCCGCGGTCGACTTCATGACGGCGGAGCCGCGCAGCGTGCACATGAAGCAACGATTCCATCCGCGCACCATCTGGACCTTCCGGCTGCGCACCGTCTGGACGACCCGTCGACTCCAACTGCAACACACCGAGGTCAACGCGTATCTGGATTTTTGCGCGCCCGTCTAACCCGCCCACCTCGCGCACGTTGATGCGCCCTCCTTCGTAGGGCCAGGCAGCAAGCAGGTCTGTCAGATCGTGATTGGGCACGGCGCAGAAATCCTCCGCTGTCTATCGGTCGCGAACGAACAACAGCCCGCATACTGAGGCAAATTCCCCAAATTGCCCCACGCGCACTTTTGGTCCTCGCCCTACGACCCGCGTGAAGCCCGTGCTTCTCTTGATGCAAACAAGCGGTACGCACGCGGCCAAACATTGATCTCGTGCGAACAGATTGGTGAAGAAGGCCTCTGCCGAGGCCGACGAGAGAGACAGCGGAAAGGGTCCACACCTCGCAGTCGAGATGGGCGGAGGCGCTAATCTCTTTGCGGGATCAGCCACGGAGGGTTGCGTTGGGGCGGGAGGCAGCAATATGCTGCGAGCCGCCACTACGGTCGCGGGGCCGTAGTAGAAGCTGGGGAGAAAGCCAATGACGGGCACGCGATCGTGGTCGCGCTGCGCGGTGCTGCGTCTTTCAACCTAGTGGCAACCCGGCTTCTCCTTTCGGAGAGGACTCTGACCATCCACAGGGTTTCGGGTGAGGTTGTCCATGGCTCGATCGCCACTGCAGTCCGATCTTCATCTCTACCTCAAACAAATCAACGAGGTGCGTCTCCTCACTCCAGAGGAGGAAAAGCGCCTCGGATGGTCGATCATCAACGACAACGACCAAGACGCAAAGGAGACGATGATCAAAGCGAATCTGCGCTTGGTCATCTCGATCTCGAAGAACTATGTCCACCGCGGGCTGCCGCTCGCCGACCTTGTCGAAGAAGGCAACATTGGCCTCATTCGCGCCGTCGAGGGATTTGATCCGGCGCAGGGCGCGCGGTTCTCGACCTACGCGTCGTGGTGGATCAAGCAGGCGATCAAGCGCACGCTGATCAATGCGGTGCAACCGATCCACATCCCGGCGTACATGGTTGAATTGATTGCGCGTTGGAAGGAAGCGAGCCGGAAGCTCGAGGAAGAGCTTGGTCGACAGCCCTCGCTGCAAGAGTTGGCGAAGTCGATGAAGCTTCCGATCAAGAAGCTTCAAATCATCCGCCGCGCGGTCAAGGCGTTCCACGCTCCATCGCACGCCCCCACTGGCGACGACGGCGAAGCACTCGACTTCAATGATCTCTTCGAGGACACGCGACACCGCAAGCCCGAAGAGAGCGTCGAGCGGAAGGAGGAGTTCAAGCTCATCCTGAAGCTCCTCGACTCGATCGATGAGCGCGACGCCCGAGTACTTCGGCTTCGCTTCGGTCTTGAGGGCCAGGAGCCGCTCACACTGAAGCAGATCGGCCACGAAGTCGGCCTCACGCGCGAGCGTGTTCGCCAGATCGAAGTCGAAGCCCTGCGCAAGCTGCAACAGCAACTTCAGGATGACAAGCCAAGCCGATTTTTCCGAAGCCCCGATCGCCCAACCGGGCGCCCAAATGGATCCACCCCGACGACCGGCAGCCTTGGCCGGGTCCGCCCGCTAGGACATGGACACTCGGCAGCCTTGGGTTCAGGCTCAGGCTCACGCTCAGGCTCAGGCTCAGGCTCAGGCTCAGGTTCAGGTTCAGGTTCAGGTTCGGGTCACAGCCCGAGTCATCTCGGGGCAAGTCACAGCAGCGGTCCCTTAGGATCGCCGCTGGGGGGGACGCCGCTCAGCTCGGATCCGGACGACGACGCCAGCGTCAATCCCGTGCGCCGAATCATCGGTCGGGTGACATCAGTCCGCCGCACTAGTCGACCCGCTGACGACGCCCCCGGTCGCGCCGTGGGCTGACGTACGGCCTGAGGGCCAGCCCGCGTGCCCCTCAGCCGCGCAAGCGTTGCCCGCAGCGTGGGGCCCGTTCGGGCTCCCGCTGCGCGGCTCACCTCAACGCCGAGTAAAACGGCATCTTGACGACCTTCGCGGCGGCCTTTGAACTGCCGAGATCGATCATCAATTCGGTGCCGACCGCGCCGAGCGCCACCGGCACGTACGCCATCGCGATCGGGTAGTCGAGCGTCGGACTGAGACATCCGCTGGTCACGACGCCTACTTCGCGGTCGCCAGTTGCGGCTGTCGCTTGAAGCACCTTCATGCCTTGACGAGCACTCCGACGGCCATCCAGCTGCAATCCGACCAGCGTCTGGGTGGGGCCAGCTGCGGCAAGCTTCTGCAGGGCGTCTTGGCCGATGAAACGGCCGACGCGGTCGTCGTCCGCACCCTTCTCGAGTTTCACGGCGAATCCGAGCCCGGCGCTCAAGGGATCGGTGTCTTCGTCAATCTCGTGGCCATACAGCGGCATGCCTGCCTCGAGGCGCAATGAATCGCGGGCGCCAAGCCCAATTGGCGTGATGACGCTCCCGGCCTCGCCCTTGTCCTTCATGAAGAGGCTCAGCGCCAGCTTCGCTGTCATCGCGCCAAGGATGACTTCGACGCCGTCCTCGCCCGTGTAGCCGGTGCGACTAACAACCATCTTCACCACCATCAAGTTCTTCTCGGTGAAACGGTAGCGCTTGAGCGCCGGAATCTCGCGCGACAACTGTGAGACAACGTCCATCACCTTCGGTCCTTGGAGGGCAGCCATCGCCGTCTTTTCCGTCTCGTCCTCGAGTCGAAAAACCAAGTCACCGGTCTGCTCAGCGAAATGCACCAAGAGTTTTGCGCGGTTCGACGCGTTGCAAACCATCAAGTACTCGTCTTCTTCAAAGCAGTAGACGAGAACATCGTCGCGGCAGCCGCCGCGCTCGTTACACACCAGCGAATACCGGCACATGCCCTTCGTCATGCCGAAGATCTGACGCGTGCATACCTTGTCGAGGAATCGCCTCGCGTGCCGGCCGCTGAAGCGGATGCGACCCATGTGCGAAACGTCGAAAAAGCCGCCGCTCGTTCGACACGCCTTGTGTTCCTCAATGATCGACCCGTATCGGATCGGCATGGAAAAACCCGCGTACTCCACCATCTGTCCGCCGTGATCGAGATGGAACTGGTGGAAGGGCGTCTTCTTGAGGACGGCAGAAGCGGTGACGGCGGTGGACATGATCGGAGCGTAGCGGCGGCTCGCACGCGGTGCCACGCATCCGGCGTGTCGCTTGTGAGGCGTGCGGTGCGAGGCTATCTTCCGTGCCCGCTCGGTCGGCAACTGCGCTTCGATGCTCAACGACAGCGATCTGATCTCCAACGGACCACGCCGTCGCTCGCCGCAGCGGTTGCTGTCTGCAATCCTGCCGGGGCTGTTGACGGGACGGCTGCCTGCAACGTTGATCTCACTCGTCGCGCCAGCGCTCGCCTGCGGGGTTGCGACGAACGCCTTCGGCCAACGCGCTAGCGCCCCGACTCAAACGCCGCCGGTCAATCGCGCGGCAGCAACGCCCCCAGCGTCGGCGGCTGGCGAGTCGGTTTCCATCGACGACGCCGCGCTCGCCGATCGTCCAATCGCGATTGTCAACGTCAAAGGGCTGTCGCGCGTGACGCGGCAAGCCGTGAACAACAACCTCCGGGTCTCGGCGGGACAGCCGTTCGACTCGCTCGTTATCCGCGAAGACGTCGCCACGCTCTACCGGCTCGGACAGTTTTCCACCGTCACGGCCGAAGCGATCGTTCGGCCCGACGGCGCGGTCGAAGTGGTGTACACGGTCGTCGAGCAGCCAATCATTCTCGAGATCGGATACGTCGGAAACAAAATCGTCTCGGACGCGGAACTGGTCAAAGCCACCCGCCTGTTCGCTGGCGGCCCGCGCGATGACTTCCTGCTTGAGCAGTCGGTCTTCCGCATCAAAGAGCTGTACCGCACGAGGGGCAACTACCTCGTCGAAGTCACTGTCGACGAAAGCCGACTCACCGATACGGGCATTCTGGTGTTTCGCATCATCGAGGGGCCACGCGTCCGCATCAAGCAGATTGAATTCATCGGTAACTCAAGCTTCGACGCGGACAAGCTCTCGTCGCAGATCACGACTCGCTCCTCCGTACCGCTCATCCGCAAGGGCGAACTCGACGAAGAGCGCCTCTTCGACGACGTCGCCGCGCTTGACCGGTTCTACAAGGACATGGGATTCGTCGACGTTCGCGTGGATCGGCGCGTCACGCTCTCAGCCGACGGCAGAGAGGCCAAGGTCTCGTTCCTCGTCGACGAAGGCCGCCGCTACCGCGTCCGCGGCGCCAACGTTCGTTTCCTCGACGCGGAAGGCGGCGAAGTGGAACCGCGGGCAATGTCTCGCGAGCAGCTCGCTGCTCTCTCAGTAATTCAACGCGGCGACTGGTTCACCAAACGCTTGATCGAGAGGACCATCGAGACGATCACCGACGCCTATCTCCTCATGGGATACATCGACGTGCGCTTGGAGTCGAAGGACGTGCGCGTCGGTGATGAAGCGCTGGTCGATCTGTTCGTCGACATCCGAGAAGGTCCGCGCACCTACGCTGGCCTCGTCTTTATTCAGGGCAACCTGCTCACCCAGGACAAGGTCATCCGTCGGCGCGTCCGGATTCCACCTGGTCGACCGCTCGACGGGCGCGAACTTGCAGAGAGTAAACGGCGCCTCGACGGAGCGCAGCTTTGGAACGGCGTGCGAGTGACCGCGCAGAAACCCCGCTCCAATGACGAGGATCCGCTCGGCGGCGAGATCGACGACCGGGCCCGCGCCGCCGCCGAAGCTGGCGACACCGAGACCGCGCGGCGCGTCGATCGAGTCGTCCGCGACGTCCTTGTCGAGGTGAAAGAGAAGAACACCGGATCTATCAACTTCGGCGTCGGCCTCGGCACCGACTCGGGTGTGTTTGGAGAAATTTCTCTGACTCAGCGAAACTTCGACATTGCCGATCCGCCCCTCACGCTCGATGAGTACATCAGCGGTCGCGCATTCCGCGGTGCGGGCCAGACGTTCAGCATTGTCGCGGCACCGGGCGTTGAAACCAGCAACTTCTCGGTGAACTTTGCTGAGCCGCACTTGTTCGAAAGCGACATTGGATTCCGCAGCAACGCGCTGTACGGCACGCGCGTCTTCGATAACTACGATCAAGAGAACATCATCGGTTCGGTTGGCCTCACGAGACGATTGGGAGACCTTTGGGGCATCGCTGGCTCGATGACGGTTCAACGAACCAAGCTGGACAGGTTTAACCCTAACACCCCACTGGAGGTCGTTGCAAGCCAAGGACCAGCGACGCTCGCCGCGGTCGGCGCGACAATTTCACGGACTGACGTCGATCGCCCACAGCGGCCGACGCGCGGCACCGAACTCACACTTGCTGTCAGCGAACACTACGACCTCGACTCCGAGAATGCGTGGACGCTCGTGCGCGCCACCGCGGCAGCAATTTTCACCGTGACCGAAGACTATCTCGGTCGCCGCAGCACACTCCGAATATCGACAGACATCGGTTACATCTTTGGAAGTCAGCCGCCGGTGTACGAGCGGTTCTACCTCGGCGGTCGTTCGTTCCGCGGATTCCAGTTCCGCACGGTGAGCCCGAAGTCAGCGGGCACGATCCGCGCGCCGAACACGCCGAACGACCAAGCAATCGGCGGCGAGTTCCTGTTCTTCCTCGGTTCGCAATACGAGGTTCCGCTCTTCGCCGAATTCATCTCGGGCGTGGTGTTTCTCGACAGCGGTACCGTCACTCCTGATCCGTCGTTTGATCAGTACCGAGTATCAGTGGGTGCGGGCTTGCGGTTGTATCTACCGCAGCTCGGCCCCGCGCCGCTTGCGTTCGACTTCGCGTATCCGCTGATCAAAGGCGAAATGGACCAGACTCAAACCTTCTCCTTCGCCGTCGAGTTGCCCTTCTAAGCCCGTCAGGAACGCGTCCGGGATCCAGACGCCGCTCGCGATCGCCGAGCAGCGTCACAGCCCCTTCCCGTACACTTCCGCAGCGGCCCCCCCCGCAGCAGTAGTTCTATCGATCTCCCACCTCTGGCGATCTCCCACCTCTGGAGACTCACTCATGGCTCGATCCGTCGTTCTAGCCTTGATCGCAGTGCCCGTCGTCGCGTCAGTCCTTTGGTCCGGCTTGCAAGCTGTGTCCCTGCGCGAAGCGGTCCAAGCCAACGCCGCAATGGCGGCTCCGCCAACAGCCGTGGCAACCGTCAACGTCGGTAAGATATTGACCGAATTGAGCCAGTCCGGAAGCTGGCAGATGCAATTCAACAACCTCGTGAACAGCATCAAGGCTGAAGGAAATAAGCGTCAGGAATCGCTCAAGGAGATGAGGGAGTCGGCTGACAAGCTGACCGATCCGACCCAGCGTCAGCAGGGGCTCGATGCCTTCGCTCTCAAGCAACTCCAGAGTGAAGAGTGGCTGAAGCTGCGGCAGGTAGAAGTCGATCGTGAGCGATCCTTGATGTGGAAATCACTCATTCGTTCGGCCCGGGAAGAGTCCAAGAACGTGGCTGAGAGCGAGGGCTATCAGCTTGTGCTCCTCGACGACACCGAGGCCGTCATCGACGCCGATCCAAAGGTCAACGCGCCGCGCGAGACGCAGGTCATTCAGCAGATCTCGTCCATCCGCGTGCTGTACGCGGCAAAGACCATCGACATCACCGAGAAGGTGATGGTGCGGATTCAGAACAAGACGAAGTGAGCACCTCCATGCCATCTGCCAATTCTCGCCTCCCTCTCGTTCTCATGGTGACCCTTGCCCTCGCTGGGGCGCTCTTTGCCGGACGTGCCCTCGCTCCTTCGCGTCCCGCGGTCGTCGGCATCGTCGATCTCGAAGCCGTTTTCAACCGGAGCTTCATGTGGGCGAACCGACAAGCCAACATCGAGAAGCTCGGGAACGACCTCGAAACACGCGTCGGTGAACTCAAAGCGACCGTCGAAGAACTGGACACGGAGTTGCAGAGCTTCCAAGCAGGCTCGCCAGCTGCACTCCAACTGCAAGCGCGAGTGTTCGAGGCGGTCGGTGAATACAACGCGTTTCGCCAGTTCGCTCAGCTCAAGCTGGAGTCGGCGCGCTCGGAGGCGATGCGCGAAACCTACGAAGAGATTCAAAAGATCGCCAAGGTGTACGCGACCTCCGCAAACATCGATCTCGTACTCGTCGACGATTCAATCCCTGAAATGAAACGGGGCGATAGCAACCGCACCGTGCAACAAATTTCGGCTCGGCGTCTCTTGTACGCGACAAACGAATTCAACATCACGCAGGAGCTGTTAGCTGAGTTCAATGCGAAACTCCCACTTGATCCTGGCGTAACCGCACCTTCAGGCAGCTCAGGCAGTGCCCTCAGCGGTGCCGCACCAGAAAAGCAGCCTTAACGATTCCGCCGTGACTCAGACACCGAGCAGTTTTACTGTCGCAGAGCTCGCTCGCCACACTGGTGGCGAGCTTGTGGGGGCGTCCGATACCGTCATCGACGGTCTTGAGACCGTGCACGACGCGCGGGCAGGCCACTTGACGTTTATCGGTGACGCCAAACATGCGCTCGCTTGGGGGGCAAGCCGTGCAAGTGCGGCGATCATTTCGCGCAAGCTCGTGAAGACTATGTCGCCGGGCGAAGGCCGGACGCTGATCATTGTCCCCGATGCCGACGTTGCGATGATCGCGGTCCTCGAATTGTTCGTTCGGCCAGACGTCGCGCTGCCAGCGAGCGTCCATCCGAGCGCTTCGATCGATCCCACCGCCCAAATCGCTGGCGGCGTCCATGTCGGTCCATTTGTTTCTATCGGGGCTCGATCAACGATCGGCGCCGACACCGTCATTCGCGCCGGCACGCAGATCTATCACGACGTCATCGTCGGCGAACACTGCTACCTGCACGCCAACGTGACCATTCGCGAACGAAGCGTCATCGGGCGCGGCGTCATCTTGCACGGAGGCGTGCAGATCGGCACCGATGGATTCGGCTATCGCCCGGCGCCGGACGGGCGCGGACTCCTGAAGGTTCCGCATTTGGGCAACGTTGTGTTAGGTGACGATGTCGAAATCGGTGCGAACACCTGCGTCGATCGCGGCAAGTTCGGCGCGACATCGATCGGTGCTGGCACCAAGCTCGACAACCTCGTGCAAATCGGGCACAACTGCCGAATCGGACGAGCGTGCGTTATCTCGGGCCTCGCAGGTATCGCGGGAAGCACCGTGGTGGGTGACGGCGCGCTCATCGGCGGCGGTGCTGGAATCGCCGATCACCTGACGCTCGGAAAGGGCGTGCGGATCGCCGCTCGCTCGGGCGTGATGAACGACGTACCCGACGGCGAGACGTGGGCGGGATATCCCGCGAAAGACGCCCGCAGAGCGATGCAGGAAGCGATCGTTGCTCGCAACCTCCCCGAGTACCTCAAGAATCTGAAGCATCTCCTCGGGCCCGACGCTGCCCGCGTTCTCGAGCGCGGTCCCGATTCTGCGATGACGGCAAGTAAGGGCCTCGCGTAAAAATTGTTCGTTTGTGTGGAACCCCGAGAACACATGCGCCATGGCCAGTGACGAGCGACCAGGTCTCACGGACGCGAAGGATCCGAGTGGCCCCGCGCGCACTGGCGGGACTCGCCTCGGCCTCGGCGCGGGAGCTGGCGTGGGACCGCTTGCCTCGCGCGGTGCCCGCCCTCGCAGTGCGAGCGATCTCTCAGCCGCGCCGCGCCAGCGCACCCTGGCGCGGTCGGTCACGGTCCACGGCATGGGGCTCCTCATCGGTGCTGACGCCACGTGCGAGATCTGCCCGGCGCCACCGAATGAAGGCATCGTCTTCGAGCGCGTCGACGTGAATCCGCCCGTGCGGATTCCCGCGACCACTGATTGCACGGTGCATCGCCCCCGCCGAACCACGCTCAAGATGGGCGACGTGACGATCGAGACGGTCGAGCATTGCCTTTCCGCGATTCGCGGACTTTCTATCGACAACGCGATCATTCGCCTGAGCGGGCCGGAGTTGCCCTGTGGCGACGGCAGCGCGAAGCCGTTCACGGATCCGATGCTCGAAGTCGGAACGGTGGCGCAGGACGCTCCGCGGCGCATCTACCGACTACGCGAGCCCGTCGTCGTTGAAGATGAAGGCGGAGCGAGCATCTCGGCTTTGCCGTGCGACGCCGAAGGCATGCGCGTCTTCTATGACCTCGACTATGGTCGGAACGCGCACCGGATTCGCTCGCAAACGTTCTCGTACATGCTGGCGCTCGCGGGCACGAACGGCGACTATGCGACCGAAATCGCCCCGGCCCGCACATTTAGCCTGCGCGAAGAAGCTGAGGGATTGTGGGCACAGGGAATGTGCCGCCACCTCACGCCGAAGGACGTCCTCGTCATCGGCGACAACGGACCGATCGACAACGCCTTCCGATTTGAAGACGAGTGCGTCCGCCACAAGATTCTGGACGTCATTGGCGACCTAACACTTGTCGGGTGCCCGGTCCAGTGCAACATCCTCGCGATCCGATCGGGACATCACCTCAACCGCCGACTCGCCGCGAAGATCCGCGAGCAGATCTCGGCAACCGAGATGCAGCAAACGATGCTCGACGGTCGCGTCATGGACATTCGAGCGATCCAGAAGCTCATGCCCCACCGCTACCCCATGCTCCTGGTCGATCGCGTGATCGAGATGGACGGTGACAAGCACGCAGTGGGGATCAAGAACGTCTCGATCAACGAGCCGTTCTTCCAAGGGCACTATCCCGGGACGCCGATCATGCCCGGCGTCTTGATCGTGGAGGCGATGGCGCAGCTCGGGGGGCTTCTCCTGTCGAAAACCCTCGAGCACCAAGGCAAGATCGCCATTCTGCTGTCTCTCGACCGGGTCAAATTGCGTCATCCAGTGACACCGGGCGACCAACTCGTCCTCGAAGCGGAGAACGTCCGGGCGAAGAGCCGAATCGGCCATCTTCGCTGTCGGGCGCTGGTTGGAGAGAAGGTCGCAGCCGAAGCTGAGATTCGGTTTATGATGGTTGACGCGGATCAGGCGTGACGACCGGGGATTCCCCCCGTAAAAACGCCCTGCTCACCACTCGGTCGATGACGGTACGTATCCACCCGACAGCCATCGTAGATCCCTCGGCGAACCTCGCTGACGGCGTCACTGTTGGCCCTTACTGCATCATCGGACCCAAGGTCACGATCGGGGAAAACACCGAGCTTCGCAGCCACATCATTGTCGAGAGCCATTCCCGTGTGGGCCGCGACAATGTTGTGTTTCAGTTCTCGACGCTGGGCGGTGCCCCGCAAGATCGCAAGTTTTTGGGTGAGGTGACGTGGTGCGAGATCGGCGATCGCAACCAGATTCGCGAGAGCGTGACGGTTCATCGCGGCACTGGAAACGGCGGTGGCATCACCAAGATCGGAAGCGACAATCTGATCATGGTGGGCTCCCACGTCGCCCACGACTGCGTCATCGGGAACCACGTGACGATTGCTAATGAAACGATGCTGGCAGGCCATGTGCACCTCGGCGATTGGGTGGGGGTTGGAGGCGGAACCGGCCTGCACCACTACGTGACCGTGGGCCGACTGGCGTTCATCGCCGCGATGAGCCGGGTTGAGCGCGACGTTCCCCCGTTCATGACGGTTGAGGGTTCACCGTCGCGGGTCCGAACCGCGAACAAGATCCTCCTCGAGCGCCGCGGGCTCGCCCCGGAGTCGATCCGTGCTTTGCGAGTTGGCTGCAAGCGAATCTTCAGCCGCCGGAGTCAAGAGCTGGGCCAATCCGTCGTCGAACGCGTCGAGGCAACCCGAGCCGAGTTCGCGGAGATTTCCGAGATGCACGAGTTCTGCGACTCCGTCCGGTTGATCCTGACCTGCGAAAAGGGCCGGGTGCGGGACGGGTTGCGTCCGGACGACAAGCGCACGGCGATCTCGCGTACGGCGGGCGCCACGCGAATCGGCGAGATGCCGGTGGGCTGAGCACCGTGGCTGCCCTTGGCCCGAGCGATTTCCTCGGGGGGCGGGGAGCGGCAATTTGCTGAATCCATCGTTACTCCGGCCCGATAAAGGGACGGGTGGCACGGCCTACTTTGATGCCGCTCTTGCTGGGACCCCCAAAGAAAGGCCCCTTAAATGCGAATCCTCGTTGACGACCTTGAATGCACCAACGACGCGACCACCATTGCAGCAGCGCTCATCGTGGCCGCTAACGAGGCGGAGCGACAGGGACGACGGGTGGTCGAAGTAGCAGTGGATGGGGAACCGTGGAGCGAGTCCGAACTCGGCGACGACGCTCGCCTCGCGCTCAGGGCGAGCGAACTTCGCTGCGCGACGGTTTCGCCGTCGCACTTCCTACGCGAAACCTTCCTCGACGCTGCGGACGAGCTCGCCAAGGTCGACGAGATGCAGACGACAGCCGCTCGCGCCCTCCAGGCCGACGATACGAAGCGCGGCATGGAAACGCTGCTCGGCGCACTCGCGATTTGGGCGAACATCCAGAAAACAGCGTCACGCGGTATCGAATTCGGTCACATCGACCCGCGTAGTGTCACAACCAGCGACGGGTCGTTCGACGACGCCGCAGTCGATCTCAATCAGCGATTGACCACACTTCGCGACGCGATGAACCACCACGACACAGTTGCTCTCAGTGACTGCCTCATGTACGAATTCCCCGCTACAACGCGTCGCTGGTCGGCGATCTTGGCCGAACTGGCGCGACGAGCGGATTCCCTGATGATGACTCCGGCTACCTAATGCCGTGCGGAGGCGAGCGACCCGTGCAGCAAACTCAACCAATCAGCCAGATTCAGCAGATTCAGCAGCTCATGGAGAAGGCACAGGCCGCGCTCCATCGCAACGCTTGGTTCGAGGCCGAACGATTGGCGCTCAAAGCTCTCGAGATCGCACGCTCCGTTCGCGATTACGCGCTGATGGCGCGGATCGTGCTCCCACTTCAGGAAGCGCGGCGTCAACGCCTCCAACTCGCACTTGACACCAAGCGCGTTGTCATCATGGACAAATCGTTAGGCGAAGAGTTTCGAGTCGAGCCGGGCTGTTATCTCGTTCAACCACCGACCGTAGGCGCGGACGCGCGGCGACTTCGACTCGCAGCGCTTGAGCAAGAAGCCCCTGCCGCCGTCCTCTGCCGCGAGCCCTTAACCGTCGCTCGGTTGTGTCCAATCGTCTCGATCGGACAGGTCACGATTCGAAGCAGGATCGCTCCGCCGAAGAATTGGGACAAACCCAGCTTCAGCTGGTTCGTCGGCGCTCTCGAGTCGCTCGGTGACGCAGCGATCGAAACCCTCGATCGAGGGACCGATTCACTTCGGCAAGTCGACGCGCTGCTCGCGCGACTCGACTCCTGTCCAGACCACGAGAAACTGCACCAAGCGCTCGCCGATGCATGCCGTCAGGCAGCGAAGGATCTCGCCGAAGGGCGCGTCTCTGAACCAAAGGACGACGTTGCCTTCGACGAATCGGCGGACGAGTCGTCGGAGAACAGTTGAGCGTCGCGCGACGGCAAGGCACGGGCAGAGCGCGTACTCAATTGGCTCTGCTCCGGATGCGAAACTGCCGATCCCGATCGCTATCCGTACGGCGCCGACCCCACCGCGGCCATGATCGCGGGCGAGCACGATGCCATGACGCTCCGAACTAACAAGCCGCTCGCTTAACACTCCGACGGATGGCATCTACCCAATCACCGCCAGCTCAGACCCTCGGGCAGCGTGTTCAGATTTTCACAGCCGCCTAGGGTAACGATCACCATGTCCTCGACTCGCACGCCACCGATCGCTCGGCAATAGAGGCCAGGCTCGATCGTGATCGCGTCGCCTTCGACGAGCACAGGTCCCTTGAAATCAAGCAGCGGCGCCTCATGGACGTCGAGGCCGATACCGTGTCCGGTTCCGTGCGTCATGCCGCACCACGTCGCAGGCGCGCCATTCGGCGGCTGCCCGTACGCGTAACCTCGCGCCGTGAGTACTGCGAGCGCGGCGCGGTGAACGCTTTCACCGGTCACGCCAGCGCGGGTCGCGTCTTGCGCCGCCTTCTTCGCCGCGACGACCGCCGTGTGCATCAACGAAATCTCGGGACGGATCGCGCCGTTCACGACGGTGCGAGTGCAGTCCCCGTGGTAGAGGTTCGTTCGGTGCTGCGGGAAGATGTCAATGACGACCGGCTCGCCAGTGCGGAGCGCACCCCGACCTTGCTCATGGCAATCCGCGCCGCTCGGTCCGCCCGCGACGATGGACGGCGGATTTTCATAGCCAAGTCCGAGGAGCCGCAGATCAATCGTCGCGCGCACAAGTTCGCTCGTCAGAGGCGCGCCGTTGTAGGTGAGTGTCCCGTCAGCGAGCGCCGTCGCCTTCCCGATGAGTTCACACGCGTAGCGCATGGCAGACTCGGTCGCGGCTTGCGCGGCACGGAGGGCTGCGATTTCCGACGCATCCTTCTTCCGTCGATCGCTCACGCCGAAGTCGAGATCAAGCCGCAGCGCGATGCCAGCCTCGCGAAGCTGGTCGGCGTAAATCAGAGGCAACGTGCGATCGGCGACTGCTTCACGCACATCGGCTCGACGCAGATACTCGGCAAGCGCCTGCGCTGTCGCAGTCTCGCGGTCGCCCGACAAGCCCCCCGCTGGCTCAAAGTCGCGCGGGCAGGCAACGCGGTCAGCGCGGGCGTCGCGCTTCGCTCGCTCCATCTCGATATCGCGCAGGATGAGCGTCCGTCCCTTCGCGGGACCAGAGTCGACCTCGGCGAGCGCGACCGGATCGCCAACGAGAAAGCGAATTTGTCGATAGAGCGAGCGGTTAGAGGCCGGAATGCCGGCCATGATGTGAGCGATAGGCATGTGATGAGTCGCTGCTAAGAGTCTGGAGGGTGGTTTTGGGCCGACGCGATCAGGCGCGCGTAAGCCGGCGGTACTTAATGCGATGCGGCGTGAGATCTTCGCCGACTCGCTTCATGTGATCCGCCTCATATTCGCTGAAGTTACCGTTAAAGAAAAAGACCTGGGAATCGCCTTCAAACGCCAAGATGTGCGTCGCGAGTCGATCAAGAAACCAGCGATCGTGGCTGATACATACGACGCAGCCAGCGAAGTTTTCGATCGCCGCTTCCAGCGCACGCATCGTGTTGACATCAAGGTCGTTCGTCGGCTCGTCAAGCAAGATGACGTTGGCGTGGCTCTTGAGCATGCGCGCAAGATGTACGCGGTTGCGCTCGCCACCCGACAGTGACTCAACGAGCTTCTGCTGGTCTGTCCCAGAGAAACCAAAGCGCGCCACGTAGGCACGCGTATTCACCTTTACGTCACCGAGCTTCATCTCCTCGTCGCCGTCGGAGATCGCCTCCCACGCCGATTTATTCCCCGGCAACGTGTCGCGCCCCTGCTCGACATACGCGAGCTTCACCGTTTCACCAACGCGAATCTCGCCCGAGTCGGGTTTCTCTTGGCCCGTGATCATGCGGAAAAGCGTGGTCTTACCTGCACCGTTCGGACCGATGATGCCGACGATCGCGTTCGGCGGAATCGAGAAGCTCACGCCGTCGAGAAGGACCTTATCGCCGTAGCTCTTCGTGAGGTTCTTCGCTTCGATGACCAAGTTGCCGAGGCGCGGTCCGGGCGGAATATAGATCTCAAGATCTTTCGCGCGTTTCTCGCCCGGCTCGGACAGCATTTTTTCGTAGGCCGCGACGCGGGCTTTGCTCTTCGCCTGCCGACCCTTCGGATTCTGCCGCACCCAGTCGAGTTCGTGCGTGAGTAACTTCTGCCGCACGCTCTCTTGCTTCTCTTCGATCGCCAGCCGATTGCGCTTCTGTTCGAGCCAGCCTGAGTAGTTGCCCTTGTAGGCAATTCCTATCCCGCGATCGATCTCAAGGATCCAGCCTGCGACGTTGTCGAGGAAGTATCGATCGTGGGTGACCGCGATGATCGTGCCTTCGTACTGCTGAAGGTGGTGCTCAAGCCACGCGACGCTTTCGGCGTCGAGGTGGTTCGGCGGTTCATCGAGCAGCAAGATGTCGGGCTTGCGAAGCAACAATCGGCAGAGCGCGACGCGACGTCGTTCACCGCCCGAACAACTATCCAGTGTTTGCTCCGTCGGCGGGCACCGAAGCGCTTCCATTGCCATATCGAGGCGACTGTCGAGGTCCCACGCTCCAAGCGTCTCTAACTTCTCTTGGAGTTCGCCGCTCCGCGCCAGCGTTCGTTCCATCTCGTCGGCATCGAGGTCGCCGCCGAGCTTCTCGTTCACCTTGTCGTACTCAGCGAGGAGTTCGTACGTTTCCTTCGCGCCCTCGCGCACGACCTCAATGACCGTCCGCTTCTCGTTGAGGAGCGGCTCCTGCTCGAGGAAGCCAATCGAGTAGCCCTGCGCCGCCCACACCTTGCCTTCGAAATTCGTATCAACGCCGGCCATGATCTTGAGCAACGTCGACTTGCCGCTGCCGTTCAATCCAAGCACGCCAATTTTGGCCCCGTAGTAATACGAAAGGCTAACGTCCTTGATGATGACCTTGCGGTCGATGGTCTTCGACACGCCGAGCATCGAGTAGATGACGCGGGTCGTGTCACTGCTGTTGTTCGCCGCCATAGGTCGCTCCGGGGAGCGTCGCATAGTACCGGTGCGCGAGTCGTTCGCCGGTACACTTGCCCCATGCACCTAGCCTACGTCTCGGTGCGGAATTACCGCGGGATCCGGCGGCTTGAGCTGACTCTTGGCTCGACCACCACGCTCATCGGTGAAAACGCCTACGGCAAGTCGAACCTGCTTGACGCCCTGCTCGTGTGCCTCGGCGTTGGCACGGACGACGGGCTTTTCGCGTTCCTTCCTGCGGATTTCCGCCGACACAACGCTGATTCCCTGCCCAATTCCGACTACGACCCAATCGAGATCCTGCTTGGTTTCAGAGAATCGCGCGACGACGAGTGGGACGTTGACCCCGGCTTCGCGGCGTTGCGTCCGGGAATTCACCGGGGGCCGCGTGGCGAACGCCGCGTCGAATTCCGAGTTCGTGCGACCCGCTCGCCGAAGACCGAAGACGTTGAGACCACCTGCGACCTCGTCGACGCCGCGCCGAAGACCATCGCGCCAGCAGGGCTCGATGTCATCGAACTATTTCGCGCCCGCGTTCCCGTCGTCGTCATGAAGGCAGATCGCTACTTCACGCTGCCCTCACGCGTACCGCACGTCAACTCTGGCGCCATGACCGATGGCGCGCGCCGATCCGTCGCGATCGAGGCGAGGCTCGAGGAAGAAATCGCATCGGCGTACCACTCGCTCGCCGACCAGCATGAAGACGTCCCCGCAGACGAGCTGCGTCGCGGCATTGAAGCGGCCCGCGCCTACGTCGAGCGCTTCGGCGGCGACCGATTACAGCAGCGTGTCACGAGCTTCCTCGGACCATCGCTCGGCGCGACCGGCGTCAGCGGTGCCGCTCGCAGCATGGCGCTACTTCTTGTGCTCGGCGGACTTCTCGCGGCGCACGGCGGCTCGGCATTCGGACCGAACGCGAATCCCGTCATCGCGATCGAAGACGCAGAGGCTTACTTGCATCCGACGATCCTCGCCGCGGTCGCTGCTGTCATTCGCGCGATTCCAGCGCAGAAGATTCTCACGACGAACGCGGGCGAGATGCTGGCGATGGTGCCAATTGCGTCGATCCGCCGGCTCGTGCGTTTCGGCGACGAAACGCGAACCTATCGACTCGGCCGCGACACGCTCTCCCACGACGAGATGCGGCGCGTCGGCTATCACGTGAAGGCAAATCGCGGCAGCGCGCTCTTCGCGCGGTGTTGGCTCCTCGTCGAAGGCGAAACTGAATTCTGGCTGCTGCCGGAACTCGCGGAATCACTCGGCTACGACTTCGGACTCGAGGGAGTGCGGCTCATTGAATTCGCGCAATGCGGCGTCGAACCACTGGTGAAACTCGCCGACGATCTCGGCATCGCATGGCATGTGTTAGCTGACGGCGATCAGAGCGGGCGCGGGTATGTCGCGCTCGCACGCTCGCTCCTCGCCGGTCGAGCCTTTACCGAGCACGTGACCGCGTTGGCCGATCGGGACATCGAGCACTGCCTTTGGCGCGCGGGGTACGACACGGTGTATCGCAGCGCCGTCGCGGGCGCGATGCCGCGCCGGTTTGATCGGCGCCCGCGCGTCGAGAATCCAACGCCAACTATTGAGCGTGCGCTTCGTGCTCGCTCGAAGCCAGGGATGGCGCTCGCAGTCGCCGAAGCGGCGCGCGACGGCGGTCCAACTCCGGAACCCCTGCGCCGAGCAATCGAGCACACGATCGCGCTCGCACGAGGTTCGGTGCGGTAGCGCGCGCCAAGCGCCGAAAGCTAACGTCACTCACGCCGTGTTCGGTATTGGCACCATCACCGCATCGAGCTCGGTCTTCACCGCGCTGATCAGGGCATCGCGGCCCGACCCAACATCGCCGGTTGCCACCCAAGTGCGCACGCTCCACAGCATCCCCGTCGGCCCGATCTCCGTCAGCGCGGCTTCGGATGCGGAACCTCGCAGCGCTTGCGGCACGTTCGCCGCCGCGCGCATGAGCGCAGCACGTACTTCGTCGATGTTCGCCGCGAACGGCGTGCGGACGCTGACATCGACGCGGCGCTTGCCATGGTGCGTCGCGTTCTCGATCGTCGCACCGAACACCGTGCTATTTGGAATGATCAAGCGCCGGTTGTCAGCCGTGTCCACCTTGGTGCTAAAGAGGTCGATGTCGTGCACTGTGCCGCTTTGCGCCCCCACTGTGATGCTGTCGCCGACATTGAACGGCCGGAGGATCAGGAGCATGATTCCCGCCGCCATGTTCGAGAGACTGCCCTGCATTGCGAGTCCAATCGCGAGTCCGGCAGCACCGATGACGGCCGTCACCGCGGCGATGTTAATGCCGAAGATCGAGAGGCACGCGACAAGTCCGAGCGTGAGCACGGCCCAGCGCACGAGGTTCGCGAAGAACCCCGTGAGCGTCTGATCGACACGGGCTCTTGACACGAGTCGCACCACGGAGCCGCTGGCCCAGCCCGCAAGCATCCACGCGACCCCCAGCACCGCGAGGACACCCAAGACGCGTGCGCCCCAATCGATGCCGAGAGTCACGAGTGTCCCGATGACGCGTTCGACTGTGTTCGCGCCAGCATTCGGATCGGCGGCGGGAGCAATCTCGGCGAGAAACGTAGCTGCGGTGGCGTGGATCATGGTGGTAGAGGATTATGCCGTCGATGGCGATCGCTCGGGAGACCTCACGTTGGAACGCGCTGCTGGAACTGCCGCTCGGGCATATGCCTCCGATTGTCGAGACCCGGATCGGTTCGTCGCGGCGAGCCGACATTGCACCGAAGGTCTTGCGAGCCTTGAACGACGGACTCGAAGAGACACGCACGTTGGCGGAGTGGCTCGCGATCGACCAACCTCGTCTTCTCGCGAGCGCGCTGAGCGCAGCGGGACTCGGAACACACGTTCCAACTGTCGTTGGTGCCGCGCGGATTCGCGCCGACCTTCGCTTCACCGACCGACTCAAGTCCGCCGCCAACGATCTGCGCGGCGTGTTCCAATCGCTGCCCGCGCCCGACTCTGCTGTTCGCAGCTTTGCGACGAGTCCGTCCGACATGATTCGCGGTTGGCTCGCGTACGCGATTTCGTACGACGAAACGTTGTCACTTGACCTGCGGCTCAACCTCGCGACGCGCTTCGCTGCCGATCGTTCCATGGCGGTGCGCGAAGTTGCGTGGGACGCGCTGCGCCCGCATCTCGTTCGCGATCTTCCCACAGCGCTCGTCGCGCTGGCACCGTGGACACACCATGAAAGCGATGGTGTCCGTCGCTGCGCAATCGAGGCGACGCGACCGCGGGGCGTGTGGTGTCGACACATCGACGAACTCAAGCGCGACCCGGCGCGGGGACTGCTGCTTCTAGAAGCGGTCCGCGCGGATCCGAGTAAATACGTGCTTCGTTCCGCTGCGAATTGGCTGAACGACGCGTCGAAAGATCGGCCTGATTGGGTGCGACAGACGTGCGCTCGCTGGACGCGCGAATCGTCGTCGCCGCAGACACAAGCGTTAGTGCGTCACGCCCTACGCACGATCGGATGACGCGCCGACGAGCAGTCGCGCGGAACGACGGAGCTGTTCGTACATTGCGCTTCCGATAGGTGCGGTCGCCAAAAGTCTCCGTGGGTCACTGGAAGCGCTCAGGCGCGAGCTCGATGGAACGCACGCGCTCGTCGTCATCGCCACCGACGACGAAGACGAATTGCGTGACCAGCTCTTCGCGAGTGTTCCGCAACCGGCCACCTACCGGCGCTGGACTGCGGTTCGTGGCCTCGGTGACGCGAGACTCGTTGGCGGACCGGGCAGCGAAGACATTCCTGATACGGAACATCCAGCCGCTGCATTCGCTTGGATTGCGACGAAGGCTGAGTTCACCCGCTCAGTCAACGTCTTCTACGACGTTGCTTCGTCCCTCAGCGATCCGCGCACGCTTCGTTCGCTCAAGGAAGCGGTCGCTCGAATGCGCGGACTCTTTGGTGTCATCGTGCTCGTCGATCGCGGCCGGCAGTTACCCACTTCAGTCGAAGCCGACGCAACGCGATATGAAGTGCCTTTCGCCGACGACGACGCACTCGACGCAGCGCTGCGCGACGCAATCAAAGAACTCAAGAAGACGCGTGCTATCACGATCGAGTTGCACCGCGCGACGCTGAGCGCGATGGTGCGATCGCTACGTGGACTCACAGTGCGACAGGCGATGCGCGTTGTCACCGCAGCGGCAGCGGAGGACAACCGCTTCGACGACAGCGACGTCGAGCGCATGATGATTCTTAAACGCAACGCGCTCGGCGACCTTGGCGGCGTACTGGAGTTCGTGAAAGCACCGGTGACGATGGACGAAATCGGTGGACTGGCGCGACTGAAGTCGTGGCTCGCGATGCGAACCGCAGCCCGCACCGAAGGTGCCGAGCGCTACGGAATCCGAGCGCCGCGCGGAGTGCTTCTGCTCGGTGTGCAGGGCGCAGGCAAGAGTCTCGCTGCCAAAGCGATTGCAACGGCGTGGGGCGTGCCGCTGCTTCGTCTCGATGCTGGCGCGCTCTACGACAAGTTCGTTGGTGAGAGCGAGCGCAAGTTACGTGATTCGTTAGTCCAAGCCGACCGCATGGCACCTGCGGTGCTCTGGATCGACGAGATCGAAAAGGGCTTCGCGGCTGCAGCGAGCCAGAGCTCTGATGGTGGTATGTCGCGACGAATGTTCGGCACGTTGCTGACGTGGATGCAGGAGCGCACCGCGCCGACATTCCTCGCGGCAACAGCGAACGACATCAGCGCCCTGCCGCCGGAGCTGCTCCGCAAAGGTCGCTTCGACGAAACGTTCTTCGTCGATTTGCCCGGCTCCGCCGCGCGGCGAACGATCTTCGAAATCCATCTCAGAAAGCGCAAGCGCGACGCGTCAGCGTTCGACCTCGACGCGCTCGCGGCGTGCGCCGACGGCTACAGCGGTGCGGAGATCGAGTCAGCCATAGAGAGCGCGATGCATCTCGCGTTCGCCGACAAGGAGCGACCGCCCACCACCGCCGACGTCGCCAGGACGATTGAAGCGAGCCCCCCACTCTCAGTCGTCATGGCAGAGCGCGTCGCAGAGCTGCGAGCGTGGGCCGCGGAACGCTGTGTTCCGGCAGACTGAACCGACGTACAGCGCAAGCACAGTTGCCGCCCGAGCGAGTTCCGCTATACTCCGGCCTGCGGGGTAGAGCAGCCTGGTAGCTCGTCGGGCTCATAACCCGGAGGTCACTGGTTCAAATCCAGTCCCCGCTA
>JAWXCC010000251.1:0-6786 GCA_034440475.1 Phycisphaerae bacterium
CGGTCCAGCGGTCTTGATGTGATTTCATGCCGCGAGTGTGGCGGCGGGGAAATCAGGATGGAAGATGGCTTTGGTGGAGCGGACACAACTCGCCTGAGCACGGGAGCTTCAACGACAACGGTAAGTCTCCGCTCCAGAGTCCAAGCAAGAGCCCGAGATCAGCAGACTCAACAGTCCCGTTTTCGCTCAGATCAATCTCGATGCTGTTCGATATGCCCCAAGCGCCGAGCAGAATGGCGAGGTCGGCGGCATTGACTTTCGAGTCGTGGTTGAAGTCACCAGCCAGCGCAAGCATCGCGAGATAGATTCCTTGCGGTAGCGTCGACTGCGTTGCGACGTTGTAAATGAAACCTAGCATCTCGCCAGTACCGAGCACCTCGTAAAGCTGAAGGACGGGATACCCGACGCCACTGCCTGGCAATAGATTGTTCGCAAGAGTCGCGCAGGTGCCGCCGCCTGTCGGACATCGATCCCACACGAGCCATTTCGCGCCGGTGCCTCCTAGGGCCACCGACCACCCAACGACGACTTCGGTGCCGCACGGCGATGTGATGTCGCGCCAACGTTGCGCCGTCCTTTGCTATATCCATCCACATAGGGAAGGAGCTGCGCATTGTTTGGATCGGTGTAGTTCCAAGTCGATGCAGTGTTTGGACGCCCACCAGATGATGGCTTGACATATCCCGCCAACTTCTGGCCGTCGCGCGAGATCGAACGAACGCCGGTCCACTGAGCATTCATTGCATCGACGTCGGGATCGCTCACGCGACGATAGAAAGTCGTCGGTGACACCTTGAATGCCGCCCCGACGATCATGGCCGAACTGCAAATGAGGCTGTCGATCGGCACGCCCGGGCACTTTTCGGGGTTTGGCGGGAGAGGTATGTCGCTTTCGGGAGAGTCGTATGACCCAACTGCCGGCTTGCGACCGTTGGTGATGTCGCAGGCCCATTGACGCAACGATTGCGTGTGATTGCCGTCATAGTTCGAGAAGCCCGGTTGATCCCACGGCAACTGCGCCGCGAGCGGTGCTCCGATTTCGAAATGGGCAGGTTTGCGCCATGCGTAGCAGGCTTGCGCGCCGGTTCCGACGATCTCGATCGGATGTGGCGCGTCAGGAATCGGCTCGATCGCAAGCGCCATCGACCAGAGGTAAGGGCTGGGATTCTGGGCGCTGGTCGGATCGAGCGGAAGTTGAACGAGCGGGTTCGAGCCGTTGGGACCTAATGATGTCAAGTCCCTTGCAGTCGCGCGGCACGGCGGGCCACTTCGATCAGGCCTACCGCCAGTGCCGCCGACAACGATTCCTCCGTCGGAGATATCCCACGCATAACCGATTGCGGTCAGCGGTCCGTTCGGATTGACCTTGGTGAGAAGGTCGTACACACCGGGCGCCAATCCGAAGTTGGCGCTTTGCAGCCAGAGGAACGGACGCGGTACGTCCACGCCACCGACCGAAAGAATGAAGGTGCCCACCACGTCGCCGTGTGCATTCATCGAGAGAGCGCCCAAGCCGTCGGGGAGTCCATCGCTAGGCGTCGGCGCCACGGTCGATGCGTACCACGCGACCTCAGTACTCGTTTGATCACCGACGCGGAACACAGGCCGCGGGTGGTATCGCCGCGGCACCTGCTCAGGTGGCGGCGGACACGACTGGCCCACGCACGGGCTAAGCGCGCGTAGGGCGCTCATGAGAGCGACAGTGCGACAGACATGGTCCCACCTCCGGGAATCGTCATACTCGACGCGGAAGGTCCGCAGACTTCCGGCACACGGGCGCATCGAGGTTGCAAAAACTTGAGATCTTCACCTGCCGGATGCATGCGCGCAATCCTGCTTCAACGTCGTGTAGGCAGGGCTCGCATTCGCGCTCAGTGGCATTGGCTTACGCTGCCTTACTTCCATGGCTGAACAAAAGAACCTCGAATTCGATCGTCCCGGTGGCTACGCCATGCCAAAGGGCGCGACGCAAGTGCAGCGCCGGGCCCGCAAGGATTTGCTCAAGCCAGGGACGATCACGCTGTTTGGTGACACGGTTCCGTCGCATGAGCCCGCGAAGGCGAAGATCAAGCCCGCGTTCTCCGATGGCGACCCTGACACGCGACTGTACATTGGCGACTGCCGCGATGTGTTAGCTCGCATTCCCGACAAAGGCTGTGTCGATCTCATCTTCGCTGACCCTCCCTTCAACTGGGAAGTTCCCTACGACGAGTGGCAAGACGGCATGCCGCGAGCCGAGTATGAGCGCTTCACGTTTGACTGGCTTGATGGCTGTATCGAGGCGTTGGCGCCGAACGGTTCGCTCTGGGTCAACATCCCGGATGACACCGCCGCTGAGATCGTGATGCATTTGAAGCGGCGCGGTTTGACGATGATCAACTGGTGTGTCTGGCACTTCCGCTTCGGACAGAATCGCGACAGCTCGTTCATCATGAGCAAGGTGCACGCGCTGTACTTCGCGAAAGATCCCGACAATCGCATCTGGAATCCGAATGAGATTCTTGAGCAGTCGGATCGCGCCAGCATCTACGCCGATCCGCGCACACAAGCGAAGGACGAGAACAAAGGCATGCGCGTGCCGATGGACGTCTGGTACGGCCCATACTGGGGACGCGTGCAGGGCAACAACGGCGAGCGCCGTCACCAGCACCACAATCAGCTCCCCGAGGTCTATCTTGAGCGGGTCATTCGCGCGTGCTCGAACGAAGGCGGCCTCGTGCTCGATCCCTTCTGCGGCAGCGGCACAACGAGCACCGTCGCGCGAGCATGGAAGCGACGATCGATCACCATCGAGTTTGGCGAAGGTACCGCGACGAGCGCGTGGGAGCGCATCGCGACGATCGGCATGCTGCGGAAGGGTCTCTCCAGTGGCGGAACGAGCGCGATCGGGGCTCAGCGGGGGAAGCTTGCGAAGAAGGGCAAGTAGCGAACACTTCCGACGCTTCGTTCAGGTTCGCTTCTCGGCTGGAACCCACGGAACATCCGCGATACCCGCAACCTGATTTGCTTGCCGCGCCATCGCGAACAACAGGTCACTCAGGCGATTGATCCACGTGATCGCACCGGATGAAACTGGTTCCCCGTGCGAGAGGTGAATCATGCAGCGTTCCGCGCGCCGACACACGGTACGTGCGACGTGCAAACGCGCGGCCAGTTCAGTGCCACCGGGCATGACGAAGGTTCGAATCGGCGCGTTCTTCGCGTCGATCTCATCGATCCATGATTCGCTCTCAGACACGTATGGTTCATCGATGCGCACAATCTTCGCTTCGTTCTTCGATCCTTCTGGCGTCGCGAGATCTGCTCCAATGTCAAAGAGCCGCGACTGAATCTGCGCGAAGATTTCGATGAGCCGTCGCTCATAGGGATCGCTCGCACGGCACGCCGACACTACCACGCCGATGCAGGCATTGAGCTCGTCCACGGTGCCATACGCCTCGATGCGTGGATGGTCCTTGCCCACGCGTCCGCCGCCGAAGAGTCCGGTGGTTCCGTCGTCGCCAGTCCGCGTGTAGAGCTTCATGCTTGTGTCCTTCGCCGTACGTCGCGGATCGGATGCCTTCTCGCACACGCTGTTAGTTGTCGCCAGCTCGATCGTCGGGAATCAGTACAGCATCGGGTGCCACGAGCTGCTCGCCT
The DNA here is from genome assembly GCA_034440475.1 of Phycisphaerae bacterium. Lineage (GTDB taxonomy): Bacteria > Planctomycetota > Phycisphaerae > Phycisphaerales > SM1A02 > JAEUIT01. The sequence goes on from JAWXCC010000251.1 coordinate 3,640, forward strand.
TGGTCGTTGCGGACAGCGGCGAGAAACCCCTGACGCAGTGCCGCCGCAGCCCACGCGCCGTCGGGTCGCATGACGATCATCGCTACTTGGTGATGCGGTCGTAGTTCGTACGCGCCGCGAATTCGATCGATAACCGTCACTGCCGCCTCAAGGGGCGACTTGCCGTGCCGCAGGCATTCGACCGCAAGAAAGCTGCCACAAACACCCATGATGAGTTCGCCCGCGCCGGTGGCGGTCGCCGCACCAGCGGACGGATCGACATAGAGGCCGTGGCCGATGATGGGAGAGTCGCCGACGCGACCGGGTACTTTGAATGGCGTTCCGCTGGTTGAACAAGCACCAGCCAACGTGCCCGATGCGTCAAGACACAGAGTTCCGATCGTGTCGTGGTGCTTCCAGCGGGCCTCACCCGTCGTTTCTCTTCCGAGGAACAGGCGCCCGTCTGACGTCGCGCCGCCATCGACTGGCCGAAGACCAGTCAATCGCTGATCTCGACTCTGATCGACCTCCGTTGGCTTGGCGCGCCAGCGTTCCCACGCCTGTCGCGCGTCCGGTGAAAGTAGCTCGGCCGCCGCGAACCCCTCTCGGTCAGCGAACTCGTCGGCATCGGATCCGGCGAGCATGACGTGGGTCGTCCGTTCCATGACCCGCCGCGCCACCGAAACCGGGTGGAGATGCCGGCGCAGAACACACGCTGAACCACAACGCGCTGGTGACAGCATGATGCAGCCATCGAGACTCACGCGTCCACTCGCGTCTGGCAAGCCGCCAAAGCCGACGGAATCGACATCCGGCGCCGCGTCGACCACCTGACAACACAGTTCTACGGCATCGAGTGACGTACCACCTAACGCGAGACGCTGCCAGGCAGCACTGTTGCCGCGGGCGGAGAAAGACCAAGTCGAGACGATGATCGGCATGAAGTGAGGTCCCAACGCGCGTCCTATACGAGGTGACGATCGTACAAGCCGATCGTGAGTTCACGTTGCCCGCGCGCTACACGAATCACTCCACCTCTTTGCGGCTTTCTTCGCAACCGACTTCGTTGCCCCGCCTAGAAAAATATGCTGACTGCTGACGTCTTTTACGAAACTCGGCATCAATCGGTCCGAACCATGCGGATCATGTAGGACGAGTCATGCTGGCGGTACGGAGTGCCTGTTGATCTCCGTCGCCGGAGGCGCGGCCACCCACCTCTCCGTGCGTTGTCGGTGTAGGTACTGGCTGGCGGTATGGGCCTCAAATCTACCGTTTGTTCTGGTCCCGTTTTGACCAGTCGGGTTTGACCGCTCGGTTTTCGAATCGCGTCACGCTGTCTACCTGAGCAACTGTCTTGGGCTGGTGCCTGCTTTTCGGGGGCACACCAGTTCGGGTTGTCGTTTGGTCTTCGTTCTGTCTTCCCCACGTCTGCGTCCGTCGATCAGAAAGGAACTCATGAGAAGTACACCTCAGGAATGTGTTAGTCGAGGCTTCACAATCGTCGAACTGCTCGTTGTTATCTCGATCATCGCCCTGCTTATCGCGATTCTCTTGCCCGCCATCGGCAAAGCCCGCGACGCCGCCCTTGTCACCCAGAGTCTCGGCAACCTGCGCAACATGAGCGCTGCGAACGCCGCGTACGGTGCCGACTGGAACGACCGACAGTTCACCGCCGCGCCGGATGACGCAGGTCTTGTCGCCGGGAACTGCACGACCTACGTCACCTCGGTCGCCTGCCCACCTCAGCAACTCTTGGGTTGGTCGGGAACTGGCACCATGGTCGGATACTTCTTGGGTGGCGGACTGTGCGCCGCATTCCCGGGCAGTTGCGGTCAGAACTGGTCGGTCTACAAGCCGATCGAGCTCACCGGCCCGAACGCCAAGTTCGGTTCGTTCCGCATGCCCAACGTGAAGGCCTTCACCGGGTACGTCAACAACAAGTTCTACGACCCAGTCTTCTGGGCGCCGAAAGACAAGATCAACCTGAACATCGCTGAGAAGTACTTCTCCTCACCCGGGCAGTTCGACTCCAGCGACGGCAGCGAGATCGCCTACAGCACCTATTGCTTCAGCCCTGCGGCGATGTGGGCGACCGACATCTTCTCCGACAAGGGTTACAAGAACCCGAACACGCTCGCTGGCGGTTACCGCAGCCCAGCAGTCGGCCAGTCGCGCTTCCCCGACCTCAAGACTCGCATGCTTGAGCACTCGTGGCTCCAGAACGCCGAGTCAGCGGTCAACCCCAACTTCACCGGTGGCAATGAGCCTTGGTACTTCAACCACGGCTACAACTCGGCTCCGGCAACCCTCTTCTTCGACGGACACGTCGGCATCATGAGCGTCGCGGACGCCATGGAATCGGACAGCCGTTCGAAGTCGTCCAACAACAACACGCCGGGTCTCGCCGAGAAAGGCCTCTGGCACCGAGGCGTCTGGGGTGCCGACGGATACTACGGCGCGCAGAGCTACGACTTCCTCGTCGACAGCTCGTACCACGTCTTGACGACCAACGGCATCCTTGGGCGTGACACGATTGGCGCGAAGTAGGTCACTGTGTGATGCCGTTATAGGCCGTCCTCAGCTACAGACGCTGGTTCCCAGCACCCTCTGAGGCACGACGGGAACGCCCGCTCGATTGAGCGGGCGTTTTCCGTTTCGGCGTTCGCAGCTTCGATCGTTCAACTCTTTTTTGATGCGATCGGAAGTTTCCCATCACTAACAGGGCTATTCGTGCGAACTAGAGTGCAGCCGACGGTCGCTCGACCGCCTTCAGATCGCAGGTTCGGCTCCATGTCTCAGGACCTGCACGCTGACGGAGTTCTTCTCCGTCTCTCCGGAATTTTTTCGCGGCCCGACCGATTGGCCTGCGATTGAGCCTGCCCGGACCCAGTCCGTTGGCTGGCGGCGATCGCCGCCTCTTGGATGCCTCGATCGAGTTCCTCTGTGCGGCCCCGGTTGGCCGCAGAAAGCGATGCTTGCATGCGCACCCGTCACCAAAGTTCTAGAGCACGCTCGGCTGCACCCGCGAACGCGGGATTCACGATCGTTGAGCTGCTCGTCGTCATCTCTATCATCGCGCTGCTCATCGCGATCCTCTTGCCCGCCATCGGCAAGGCTCGCGACGCCGCACTCGTCACCCAGAGTCTCGGCAACCTGCGCAACATGAGC
>JAWXCC010000252.1:0-3471 GCA_034440475.1 Phycisphaerae bacterium
GCCGGAGCGGTCGGCACGAAGTCTGGTCGTCAGTTTCTCATTCGCCCGAGCCCGGCTCGGTGTGCAGGCGAACAGGGATTTCGCCACGGGCTGCTAGGGAACTCTCCTCGGGAGGCCACAGGGTCTGGTGCCGACTCGATGTACACCCAACGCGGTGCGTCATCGTGTCTTCGAACGTAAACCGCGGCACTGTCCACAACGCGCTGATGTCGCTCAATCGCCAAGGGGCTGGCTGAGGGATCGAATACGCATGCCACGAGGGCGCGGTGCGAATCTATATGCTCGGGAAATCGGCGGTACAACGCGTACGCGATTTCTAGAGATCGCTCGGGGGCCGGACCCCGGCGGAGCACGAAGACCAGCTCAGCACCCTCGCCCGGGAGCAGCACCTCCGACACAGTTGGTAGCCGCGATTCATCGAAGACAGCAAGCTCTGGCTTCCCATCGCGCAGGGCAAGCACGGACAGATGCAGGACGGCATGCTTGTCGTTCGGGTGCGTCGCTTCCCAATCCTTGAGCAGCGAGATGGCTCGCGCTACCTCCCGCGATGCCGCAAGAACTTTAACCTCGAACTCGATGTGCCGCCGCGTCGTGCGGCCGGCCGCCCGAACAGTGGCGCACACGTCGAGCACCGTCCGCCACTCATCAGCGAAGTACGCCGCGCGTACCAGGTGGACCGTGTCCGATCCGACATCATTCGGTGGGATCACTGAACGCCACAGTCGAACAGCCTCCGAGTGCAGGCCGCAATCCTGAGCAAGTTGGGCCGCCTCGCGGCGATCGAACCACGACGCATGCTCCCCGAGCCCTCGCACCGCTGATTCCGCGATCTTGGTTGCCTCTTCGCGGGAACCTGCTTGGAGATAGGCTCTCGAAAGCAGCGCCGAGCGTTGGTGCTCGGGAAGTGCGCCATCAGCAAGTCCGGTCACAATGCCAGGGCCATCCCCAGAGCGGCCCTGCTCGTAGCACACACGCAGCGCCATCCTGACGATGTCCGCCCGGTGGGTCGCAGGCTCCACACTGCCGAGGCGAGCGCACAATTGCTCCGCCTGCGCCCGAGCCTCCTCGATGTCACCTTCGGCCCGTCGGCACAGGCGCAGCATGACAGCGGCAAGCTGCACCTGGCCCGCCAACTCTCCATTTGGCGGAAGCGTCGATAGGGCAGCGATTGCCGCATCGATGTCTGGTCTGCCCTCCGCCTCCATCGCAAACCCGAGAGCGATCACGGGCTCTGTGGGATCGCGGCGGAAGGCTTCTCGAAGGTCAGCGGTGGCGTCCGCTTCCCGGCCAAGGAGTCTTCTGGTGACCGACCGATTGAAATGGAGTCCAGCAAGTCTGCCAGCGGCGTCTCTGGAACCTAGCGCATCGATCGCCTTGGCAATCGCGGTCTCCGCCTCGGCGATGAGATCAGGATGCTCGGGCACCATTCCACGATCGGCGTGGAATGTGGTGAAGCGGCGCTCGGACGTGACGAGGGCGGCACCGAGCATCGAGAGAGCGTCTTCCCACTCAGGAGATGCCGCGACGGCGGCGCGTGCATGGCGCACGTGTGCGTCGAACTGCCCACAGCGTGCGGCGAGATCTGAGAGTGCCTGCGCGACCTCTGGGTCTTTGCGCACCGCATCCGGAACGGCCGCCTCGACCGCCCCGAAGTCTGAGCCATCCTCGTGCGAGCGGACCCAGATAGACCATGCACGCCCGTAGGTCGGTTCGCTCGCACACAACTCGGCGGCAAGGCGCTGCGTCTCAGCCATGTCTCCGGCGAGAAACTTCCCAAGCAGTTCGATGCCCTTTGCGTCCCGGCTGTCGCGGTAGTGCTCGGCCGCTCGCAAATAGGCCTGCGATGCCAACGCTGCCTCGCTCTTGGAATACAGGGCATTACCGATGTTGGCCTCCAGTCGGTACCGCAGCTTGGCAGTGAGCTTGTCGCCCTCTCTGGTCCGGATAGCCTCGTACTCAGCGATCGCGTCGTCAGGCAGCCCGCGGGCGACTAGCTTGAACACGGCATCGATCTCGCGATCAACTTTCGTCGTACTGCCCGCGCCGGCGTCACTGGCAGAGACGGTGACGCTGTGCTTACTGACGAGACCCGGAAGGCGCTGCAGTGCAGCCTGTTGCAGATCGGAATCGCTTCCAAACAGCTCGTCGACCAACTGATGAAGGGCCGCGGCGGGGACGAGCCCGTTCTTGGCTTTGTGTGCGTCTACATCGGTGCGGAGCTTCTCAATCAGTGCCCACAGGTTGGTGAAGTCGCCTGCGGTGTTGTCGAAGTATACCGGTTCAATGCCCTGCAAGCCCCGCAGGTCGAGGGCCTCGACTCGTTCTTTGTCCGCGTTGGCCGGCGCGGGGAGAATCGCGAAGTGCCTCGGGCTCGGAGGCTGCCACGTTGACTGGGCCCATCGCAGGATGTACTTGAACTCGTCGTCCGTGAGGCTGAACCCGACGAAGACAAAACGGTGGCTGGTTAGGAACCCACGAAGAAACTGCGTGTATCGCTGCTCTTGGCAATAGCGCTGGTCATATTCCTCCTTGCACAAGACGATTCCTTGAGGCCTGCCGATCGAACCGTGGAGGTGCACGTATGCGCGGGCCGCTCCGATCCCGGACTGCCGATGCCAGAGCTCAGACAGCTTGTCCCATTCATCGGCGTCAAAGCTGTCCGCCGCCGAGCCGCGCTCGTTTTTGTGCGCGGACTGTAAAACGCCGTCGTAATTCGTGGTGAAGATGTGGCGGAATGGCATCCGTACCAGGGTTTCGTGTGACGCGTCATGCGGAGGTGTTCGCGGCGCAAACGTTTCGCGGAGGATTCGCTGATACTCGTCCGGCCCCAAGACCTTCTTGTAGGTGCTCGCTCGCAATAGCCCGTCAACGCCCTCTACCTCCTTGACCTTCGCCTCATCCAATGTGCGTGCAGCCGCCTCGAATACCGTGAGAAGTCCGCCCCATGCGGGATACCCGACCTTCATGCTGCTGCCCGCGCCGACAAACAGCACAGCACCACCCGCGATCGCTTCAACCAGCGATCTATAGGTTTTGTCGCGCGGGTCGAACGCAGCTGCCGATGCAGGGTCAGATGGCACGGTTCCTCCCGGACATGGCTCCCGAGCGAGTGGAAAGAGCGATCACGACCGACTGCCCCATAGCGACATCGAACCGCGAGCTCCCGGGCAAATAGGCGTTCAGCAGCGCTTTGAACACCCGCCCGTGTGTTGCATACCGCAGGTGCAGCAGCTCATGGACGATCACGAAGTCTTGGAACTTCGCCTCTTGGTCTGCCAGTTCGGCGGCGAGTGTGATCGTTCCCCGCGACGTGCACGATACCCACTTCCGACGCATCTCCTGGATACGCACGACCTTCGGGTTGACGCGGAGCTTCCCTGCGTGCCAACATGACTGAGACAGTTTCGCTCTCCGAGTTTAGTGTGCAGGGCGCAAGGAGATTCCCGATGATCGATCCGAACGGCACCCGCA
>JAWXCC010000253.1:0-5573 GCA_034440475.1 Phycisphaerae bacterium
GAGCGAGAGAGCGAGAGAGCGTCGTCATGATCTGAAAGCTCCTTGGTTGTGAACTACGCCCAATGTATCGACCATCGACACGAACTCGTTATGAAATCGCCAAGTTCGTCCCATCATGGCCTTCGCGAGCCTGAGGACCTCGACGAACGCCTCCGCCACCGCGTCGAAGTTCTCGCGGCGGAACTTGCAGATCGTGTCGTGGTCCGGATGCGTGTCGGCGGTGAGGAAGCGCACCGCGATGTCGCGGTACGTCGCCCGTTCGATCCTCCGCGACGAGAAGGTGCCGCTGGCGTAACAGTAGATCAGGAGCGCTAGGAGCATCCGCGGCGGATACTGCTCGCTGCCCGTGCCGCGCCGATTCACCTTGAGCGAAGTCAGCGGCATGCGGTCCACCGCTTCGATCACGAAGTGCACGATGTCGTCCTCGGGTACCCACTGCCGCAGGTCAGGCGGCAGCAAGAGCGGAGTGGAACGATCGATGTTTACCATCCGTGGCATGGGGACAAAATAGCGCGCGCCTCATCGGAAGCAACTGAAAGTCAGACAGGCTCCAAGTGCACTGCGTCATCCAATTCTGTCGGTTCGAAAGGCGATGCACGCGGCGGCGCGCAGGGTGCAGGGGTGACACGGAGCGTCGGCAGCTAGGCCCTTGGAGCTCGGATCGACGCGCGCCAATCGAACATCTTCCGACTCTTCTCCGCGCTCTCCGCGTCTCCGCGTGAATGCCTTTGGTTGGGTCATGATCTCGGTCCTCCGTCAAGCCACTGTAAACATGCGCTGACGCGATCCACTAGCCACGAGTTCATGAACAAGAAGAACGCCGCCGTCTTGCAACGGCGGCGTCGTGCTGTCTTGTGGGGTTGAAGGCGGTCGTCGCGCGGTCTGTGCGCCCGATCAGCTCCACGCACCAAGCAGCGTCGCCAAGTCAGCGCCGTCGACCGTGCCGTCTCCGTTCAGGTCGCCGGGGCCAGAAGTGCCCCATGCGCCCAGGAGACTCGCGAGGTCGGCGCCGTCAACCGTTCCATCGCAATTGATGTCGGCCGGCGCACACGCGCTGTCCGGTCCGAGGAGTGCAACCGTCGGATTCGCCGCCGCACCCGACTTGAACAGTGCGATCGTCCCGCTCGTCGCGACCGGGGGTTGATCTGCGTCGAAGCGGAAGTTGAACATCGTGCCCCAGCGCAGAGCGTGTGCGTTCTGGTTCTCGGCGAAGGTCTGCGTGGACCACGTCGCAACGCCACCCGAGTTCGTGAACGTCCACGGATCAGTGGAGTACGGCTCGCCAGAGTGGTCATTCACGAGATGCTGTCCGACATTCGTGAGCACCACGCCGTCGGGGACCGGCACCGAGAACGACTGCCCGGAGCGATCCGAGTTCATGTTGTAAACGGCGTATTCGTAATGCCAAGTGCCGTTGCCGTTATCAGAGGCCTTGTACGCGACGACGAAGCGTCCGTCTCCAGCAACGTCGATCTCGACGTTGGTGACACTCGGGTCGGGCGTGTTGAGACCAAGACCGTGCGCCTTCCACGCGTAGATGCCGGCGGTCTGCTGAACGGTCGAGCCCGTGAACGCCAAGGTGTACGACCCGGAAGTCAACGCTCCAACCGTCATGCGCCGGTATGACGCATTGTTATTGTCGTTGTTCGCGGCAGCATCGTCGGCGGTGACGTAGTGGCCTTCGCCGAAGTAGAGCGCGCCCGGGTTGTCGGCGGGAACCAAATCCGCAATCGGCACCTGCATGCGCCGACCAATCGTCGCAGGGGCTGCGGGCGCGGTGAAGGGATACGGAAAGATGCCGGTCGACGCATTGACCTGCGAGCGCGGTCCAAGTCCGCCCTGCGAACCGTTGAGCGACGAGTCGTACGGGTCGGAGCAGCCGATTCCGAGCGCGTCGCAGCCAAAGGGGTCGACCTGACAGGTGTTGCAAAGGTTCTCAGAGAGCGCGCAGAAGCCATGCTTCAGCCAACTCATTCCGATCTGCTCGACTCGGCCGCTCATCACGCGATAGAGATTCTGCCCAATGACCGGATGCTGGGTCTTGGTGCAGAGCCCAGCAACGTTGGTATCGCACCAGAGCAAGATCGAGTCACCGACATTGCACGAGGTGGTGCCGAGCGCGTAGGCAGAGATGCCGTCGACCGTCCCGTACTTCGAGACGTTCGGAAGCGCGCCAACGACGACGTCAGGCCCGCTTGAAGCGGCAACACCCCCGCCACCGATCGCAGCGCGTCCAGTCGAATGGGGTGACGAGACGCCGAGTTGACCGACAGCGATGGCAAGCGACGCGAGCGCGAGAGCGCCAACGACGACACCGGCACGATTAAGTTGATTTGTGTGGCTCATTAGAGAAGATCCTCGCCAAGCAAGGTACCGCGCTCCTGACAAGTCGCACCAACGAACTGTCGGTTTCACACCGCTGATGCGCGACCCAGTGCGATCGCGCGGACTTGCTCGAGAGACCGCGCGGCACCGCGCTCCCCGACAGCTTATGGGGCGATGTCCGTACTGGTTGGTGTCCGCGTCGACTCTCGATCGAAATCTCCATCGATCGAACTCGACAACGTAGCGCGTCGGCGCCGAAATCCTTGCGACGACCCGGAGCCGTTGGTACCGTCGCGCCATGCGCCCGCGCGGCGGTGGTTCGTTCAAGGTGCAGACTCGCGCGTCATCGTTGAGACAGACTCGAACTTTGTGAGGTGGATTTGAAACGCTATCCCTGCACGCCGACTCGCTCGGCGCTCGTCAGTCTGATCGCTGCAGCGACCTCGCTCGCTGCAATTCCGTCCTCAGAGGCTCAGACGATCGCACTGATTCGAGCCGCCGCCAACGCGATGGTGGCGCCCACGAATACGACGAGCCAACCCAGCCCGCAATCGATCGCTATTCCGCAGCTCCGCGCCCGCCAAATCAAGGTCCTTGAGCTACCCGACGGACTTCCTGAGGTATTCGACGTTCCTACGACGCTCGACGATCAGGCCGTGACGCTTCACCTCTCGCGTCACAACCTCCGATCGCCATCAATGCAACTGCTCGTCGACCACGGTGGCGGCAACGTCGAGTCGATGCCCCTGCCGCCAGCGCGCACCTACCGCGGAACCATCTCCGGCGAACCTGGCTCTGCCGTGGCCGCCTCGCTTGTTGATGGCGGTCTCGTGGCGATTGTCGAGCGCGCCGACGGCTCGCGCTGGCACGTTGAGCCGCTCGTCAATCTGGTCGGCATCCCCGCGGGCGGTGCTCCGCTCGCACCAACGGGCGCGCACGTGAGCTACCGGGCCGTCGATGTGAATCGCAGCGGCGGAGTGTGCGGGAACGACTTTGTCGATCTCGCGAAGCCAGAGCAGTCGCGCACACCCGCCAGCAAGGACGACGCCGAAGGACAGGATGGCGAGGGTGGCGTCGCTGGCGGCACCAAGTTTCTCGCAGAAATTGCATTTGACGCCGACTTCGAGTTCTTTCAGAAGAACAGTAGCTCCGTCACCGCGACAGTGAACGACATCGAGACCGTGATGAACCAAGTGGAGTTCATCTACGACCGCGACGTTGACATTAATTATGAATTCGTCGCGTTCATCGTTCGCGATACTGCAAGTGATCCGTATACGACAACCGTGGCGGGCGATCTCCTCTGCGAATTCCGTACGACGTGGAATGCGTCGCCCGAGAATCAGATTCAGCGCGAGGTGGCGCACCTCTTCACAGGTAAGAATCTAAATGGCTCGGTCATCGGCATCGCCTGGACGGGCGTGACCTGCAACGCTTCGGGCGTCGACTGCGGTGTCAACGGCAACTTGGCGTACTCGCTCGTCGAGTCGAAGTTCTCTGGCGTGACCTTCAACGAGCGCATCGCCCTTTCCTGCCACGAGCTCGGCCACAACTGGGGCGCCCTCCACTGCGATGGCCAAGGCGACTGCCACATCATGTGCTCAGGCCTCGGGGGCTGCGACGGGCTTGGCGGAACCAATCTGAAGTTCGGCGCGCCTGAGCAGGCCGACATCGTTGCGTACCGGAACTCTGTGAGTTGCGATCTCGCGCTCGCCGCACCGCTCACCGTCCCGTTCGCGGAGCTCTGGACGACGGCTAGCGTCTCGACGACAAAGTGGGTCTTCAGCAACGGTGGCGCGACGAGCACGGTCGCCACAAACGAACCGAGTGCGCCCAATTCGCTCAACCTCGACGCCACCGGAAGTGGGCTCTACGACGACGATGAAGTCCGAAGCCACTTCTTCCTGTTGGCGTCGATTCCGCAGGCGCTCAAGCTCTCCTATTTCACCGAACACAAGGGCGTCGAGAACGGCGAGAAGCTGTTCGTCGATTACTTCAACAGTGCTGGTGACTGGATCAATCTCAACACGATTACATCCAACGGGACTGACGAGACAGCGTTCGTTCCTTGGACCCACAACCTGTCTGCAGATGCCAAGCACGATCAGTTCCGCATCCGCTTCCGCACCGATGTCAACGAGACGAACGACGACTGGTACATCGACGACATTAAGGTCGATTTCGTCCCCGGTCCCGCAAACGACGAATGTTCGGGCGCGGCGGCGATTACGCAGTCGGTGACGCCGTTTGACAATACCAACGCAACGACGAGCCTCCCCGGCGCGCCGGCGTCGTGCAGCGAGAGTAACGGCACGACGCTCGTGAATGACCTCTGGTACACGCACGTCGCGACATGCACCGGCACGTTGACCGTCTCGACCTGCGGACTAACGTTGGTGAACACGCGCCTCATCGTTTACCCGGGAAACACGTGCCCAAGCGCGGCCACCGTGCCGCTTGGATGTGATGACGACACCGTGAACTGCGGATTCGGATCGTCGTTCGTGCAGATTCCCGTGACCACCGGACAGCTCGTGTTCATCCGACTCGGCGTCATCTCAGGGTTTGGCACCGGTTCGCTTCTTGTTGCATGCAGTCCCTCCTGCCCCGACAGCGACGGCGACGGCGTGTGCGACGCGAACGACAACTGCCCGAACACGCCTAACGCATCGCAGGCGAACGCCGACGGCGACAGCGTCGGCGACGCGTGCGACGGATGTCCGACTGATCCGAACAAGATCGCGCCGGGCACCTGCGGTTGCGGCATCGCCGACACCGACAGCGACGGCGACGGAACGCCGAATTGCATCGACGGATGTCCAAACGACCCGAACAAAACCACACCTGGTGCCTGTGGCTGCGGCGTACCGAACACTGATAGCGACGGCGACGGAACGCCGAATTGCATCGACGGATGTCCGAGCGATCCGAACAAGATCGCACCCGGCACTTGCGGCTGCGGTGTCGCTGACACCGATAGCGACGGCGACGGAACGCCGAATTGCAACGACCTCTGTCCGACTGATCCGAACAAGATCGCGCCGGGCACTTGCGGCTGCGGTGTCGCTGACACTGATAGCGACGGCGACGGAACGCCGAATTGCAACGACCTCTGTCCGACTGATCCGAACAAGATCGCGCCCGGCACTTGCGGCTGCGGTGTCGCTGACACCGATAGCGACGGCGACGGAACGGCGAACTGCAACGACCTCTGTCCGACTGATCCGAACAAGATCGCGCCCGGCACC
>JAWXCC010000254.1:0-15385 GCA_034440475.1 Phycisphaerae bacterium
CAGCGTGACTAACTACAACAGGGACTTGCATTCGCGCTGAAGCGGAGCCGCTCTCCGATGCTGCGTGCGAACTTCGGTCGCGTCGCGCGCAGGACGCTGTGCGCTATCCGATGCATCTTGCGTTCGTCTCGCGTTTCGTCTCGCGTTCGTCTCGCGTTTCGTCTCGCGTTTCGTCTCGCGTTTCGTCTTGCGTTTCGTCTTGGGTTTCGTCTTGGGTTTCGTCTTGGGTTTCGTCTTGGGTTTCGTCTGGAGTTTCGTCTGGAGTTTCGTCTTGGCGTCTTCATACAGACGTGACCGCGCGGCACCGACTGGTACGATCGGCACATGACCTCCGACCGCGCAGGAGTCCGCGACGAGAGACCCGATCGTGCACCCATCGGGGTAGCCGAGGCGGGCGGGTCTTCCGCCAACTCTGGCTTGTCCGTCGCGCTCACCACCTGCGATAGCATGCGAACGCTTCCGGCGACGCTCGCGTCGGTGCGAGCCATTGCCACGCGAATCGTCGTGATCGATTCGGGCTCGCGGGACGACACCGTCGCATGTGCTCGTTCGTTCGGAGCCGAGGTCATCTATCGCCCGTGGTCCGGGCATGTCGCGCAGAAGCAATTTGCGATCGACGTCGTTTCGCATCCCGCTGACGCCGGTTGGATTCTGCTTCTCGACTCCGATGAGGCGGTCGACGCTCGCCTCGCCAGCGCGATGACGAGCGTGGTGGCTCGCGCCGCATCAGTCAACATTCAGCGAGTGACCGGCTACGAACTCAATCGCCGACTCGTCTTTCACGAGCGCGGGCTCCGTGGGGCGTTTCAACCCGAGTGGCGAACTCGGCTTTGGCGTAAAGGAGCTGGCCGCGTCGCTGGCACGCCGCCGCATGACTTCGTCGCTGTCGAAGGACCCGTTAGACGTCTCGAAGGCGATCTGCTCCACGACTCATGGGCTAACGCAGACGACATGCTGCGACGCCAGGTGAGCTATGCCCACATCGGGGCGTCCCAAGGGACTCCGGCGGAGCTTTCGGGCGGCGGTCTCCTCGACGTCATGGTCCGCCCCGCGGCGGCGTTCGTGAAGCAATACCTGATCAAAGGCGGCTATCGCGACGGCTGGCGCGGCATGGTGGCAGCAGGAGGCGCGAGCGCGTCGACACTCATGAAGCACCTCGCGATCGCGGAGCGCCGCGGGCTTTCAGCCGAGAGCGAAGGACGAAAAGTGGAAGGAGCTGAGCTTGCCCGCGCCAGCGATGGCAGTCTGAGAACACCTTCTTCAGGAACCGCACCGTGATCGATGAACGATCTTTTTCGCGCCGCACGTTTGTTCAACGGAGCATGTATTTGGGAGCGGTTGCACTCGCGCTGCCTCACGCTGTGCTCGCCGCGCCGACGACCCTGGGCTCGTTCGATGGCGTCCCACCTGTCGCCGGAGGGGCGGCACCCAACTCGATCCGCATCTCGCTCGCGCAATGGTCGCTCAATCGGGCGATCCGCGAAGGGACGCTCGACCCACTCGACTTCCCGCGCGTTGCTCGCGCGAATGGAATCGCGGGCGTGGAGTACGTCAACAGCTTCTATCGCGACAAGACTCTCGACGGAGCGTGGATCAACGATCTGCGCGGTCGTTGTGACGCCGAGGGCGTCCGGAGTCTTCTCATCATGTGCGATGGCGAAGGGGACCTTGGCAGTCCCAGCGCTGCGGAACGCGCCACGTCGGTCGCGCGTCACGCGCGTTGGCTCGCCGTCGCCGCCCAATTGGGGTGCCATTCCATCCGAGTGAACGCACGGAGTGAAGGCTCGCCCGAGGAGCAAACCGCCCGGCTGATAGACGGACTCGGTGCGCTCTGTGATCGGGCGAAGCCGCTTGGACTCAACGTCATCGTCGAAAATCACGGCGGTCAGAGCTCCGACGGTCGCTGGCTGGCCGAGACGCTGCGGGCAGTGGGGCGGCCGAACATGGGAGCGCTGCCCGATTTCGGCAACTTCCGAAAATCTGAACGCGACTGGTGCGATCGATACGCCGGAGTTGCCGCGCTGGCCCCGCTTGCGAAGGCAGTCAGCGCCAAGAGCTACGACTTCGACGCGTCGGGCAAGGAGACAACGATCGACTATCCGCGCATGTTGGAGATCGTTCGCGGCGCCGATTACCGGGGCTGGATTGGGATTGAGTACGAGGGCGAGCGTCTCTCCGAGGCACAGGGTATTGTCGCGACACGGGACCTCCTCGTCGGACTTGGCTGCACGCTCGGCTGAGGCGGCTCCGCTCGCTTCGACTCCGCTCGTTGATCGTCGGGGTCGCCATTACAATCGGGGACTCGGAACCGGCCGCGATCGGCGTTCCCGATGCGAAGCACCTCTTTTCACGAGCGCCCCACCCGTGCAGGATTCCACGCGTTCCGCAGCTCCCGCGTTTCTCTCGTCCGGTGCCAGGCGCACCGCCGCCGTTCTCGTCACTGGTGCTGGCGGTGAGATGGGACACGGACTTCTTGAGCGGCTTGCGGTCCAAACCGCAGCGCGAGGCCAGCAGATCGTCGCGATCGACGTTCGCGAGATCGACGAAGCCAGCCGCCGATTTACCCAGCACGCGGCGGTGGGGGACATCTGCGACCGAACGCTGCTTGAGCGGCTGCAATCGCAGTTCGAGATCGTCGAGGTCTATCACCTCGCGGCACTCCTCTCGACGCGCGGCGAATTTGCTCCGGAAACCGCCCATCAAGTCAATGTCGTCGGGACGGTGAATTTGCTCAGGCTCGCTGCCGACGAGGCGCGCAGCCAAGGGCGCCGCGTGAAGTTCGTCTTCCCGTCGTCGATCGCGGTGTATGGGGTCCCCGACCTCGCGACGAAGAAAGCCGCTGGCACGGTGAACGAGGATCAGTTCCTCGAGCCCCACACCATGTACGGTGTGAACAAACGGGAAGGGGAGCTCCTTGGGAGCTACTACGCGCGGCACTATCGCAAACTAGCCAAGGACCGCATGGATCGGCCGATCGACTTTCGGTCGATCCGCTTTCCCGGCATCATCTCGGCGGACACCGTTCCGTCGGGAGGAACCAGCGACTACGGCCCGGAAATGATTCACGCTGGGGCTGCGGGCAAGCCGTACGCGTGTTTCGTCCGCCCCGATACCCGAATCCCGTTCATGACGATGCCCGAAGCGGTGGGGGCCCTGTTGGGACTCGCGGAGGCACCCGAGTCGGCGCTGACGCGGCTCGTCTACAACGTCACCGCCTTCAGCCCTTCCGCGGAGGATTTCGCGGCGCTGGTGCGGCGGGCGTTCCCCGGTGCTGACATCAGTTTCAGCCCCGATCTGCAGCGGCAGACGATCGTTGATAGCTGGCCTGAGGACATGCTCGACTCGGCCGCTCGGCGAGATTGGGGCTGGAAGCCGACGCACACGCTTCAGTCCGCGTTTCACGACTACCTCGTCCCAAAGATCCGCGCTCGCTACAGCTGACCCGCTGACGCGATCGCCCGCCAACCCAATCCGCATCGGTCAGATCCATCCAAGGATGTCCCCATGACGCTCGCCGCGCCAACCACGCCGTTTGCCCGCCGTACCGACGAAGTTCTCGCCATGCTCCGGAACTCGGGGCAGCTCAAGACGTTGCAGACTATCGAAGGGCCGATGGACGCCACGGTCCGGCTGCGCGGCTACGGAGACGTCGCGTGTTTCTGTTCAAACAACTACCTCGGTCTTGCAAACCATCCTGAGGTCGTGGCGGCGGCGATCGACGGGATCCGCCGGTACGGCGCGGGTACTGCGAGCGTCCGGTTCATCTGTGGCACCTTCGATTGCCACGAGCGACTCGAACAACGGATAGCGGACTTTTACGGGGTCGAGGCCTCGTACACGTTTACGAGTTGCTGGAACGCCAACGAGGCGATCTTTCCGACGCTCTGTGAGCCGGGTGATCTCATCGTTTCTGACGAGCTCAACCACGCCTCGATCATCGATGGGATTCGGCTGGCGACGTCGATCAAGAAAGGGCTCCAGCGCGGCGTCTACAAGCACAACGACTTCGAGGGACTGCGTCAGAAGCTTCTCGACGCGCGAGCCAACCCAGAGGTGACGGGTCAGATGTGGGTCGTCACCGACGGGGTCTTTAGTATGGAGGGGGACATCGGTGATCTTCCGGCGCTCCGGCGGGTGTGCGACGAGTTCGGAGCGTTCCTTGTTGTCGACGACAGCCATGGGACGGGCGTCATGGGAGCGACCGGCCGCGGGACGCATGAACATTGGGGATTGCAGGCCACGCAAATCGATTTCATCACCGGCACCCTCGGCAAGGCACTCGGAGGCGGTGCCGGCGGCTACATCGCTGGAAGCCGCGCCGCGATCGACCTCTTGGTGCAACGCGGGCGGCCTACTCTCTTCTCAAACGCGCTGCCTTGCACGATTGCTTGCTCGGCCGACAAGGCAATCGAGATTCTCATGGCGGAGCCGCAGCGCGTCGCAAAGCTCAGATCCAACGTCACGTATGTGCGCGACGGCATCCGGTCGATCGGCTTCGACGTGCTGACGAGCCCGACGGCGATCTGCCCGATCATCGTGCACGACACCGCAAAGGCGATCGCGATGAGCCGCCGCCTGCTCGAACTCGGCTCGTTCGTCATCGGCTTTGGCTACCCGGTCGTTGCCGAGGGGCACGCTCGGCTTCGCGTCCAGATCTCGGCCGCGCACCAGCGCGAGCACTTGGACCGACTCCTCGCCGGGCTTCGGACGCTTCGGGCTGAGTTCTGACAGCGAGAATCCGAGCGCTTGCGAATCGCCCCCTCGTATGGCGGTCCGCAACCCAGTTTTCCTTCCAACTTCCCAAAACCCGGGCTCAGGGCCTCGGCTTGGGATTCGCGCGCCCCGGGGTGCCTTCCCAACCTTTCCAAGTTTTTTTGTAGGCAGGACTTGCGTCGTCCCTTCCTTGGAGTAACTTGGACCGTGGAGCGAGGGCCGCAAAGGGCTGGGAATGTGCATTCCCAGTGGCACCTTTTCGGAGAGAGAGTATGTCCTCGCTTCAATTTGCTGTCATCGGTGCTGGCGCGCTCGCTGCGATTGCGGCCACAGCTAGTGCTAACGTGACGGCCACCTACCTCGGTACCGGCTTTGGAAAGTTCCAGTCGGTTTCCTACAACGCGAGCACTCAGTGGGATCAGGCTGGCAGCGGCCCGTTCTACTCGAGCCGCGCTTTCGATCACCACTGGACCGATACAAGCAACAACACGCCGTTCACGGCGTGGTGTATTCAGCTGTATCAGGGTCTGACGGTTGGCAGCACGTACAACTTCACGTGCGTCGCCGTAGAGAATGCTCCGACCGCGCCTCCAGCGCCGGGTCCGATGGGCATCGTCCCCGCGAATATCATGCGGGACCTGTTTGCACGCTGGGCTGACGCTGGCACGGGCACGATCGTTCCTGAGGGAACGCTCGCGGCCTCGAACGCCAAGGCGGCGGCTTTCGCGATTTTGATCTGGGAGATCTCGCACGAGAATTTCACAGGTCTCACCGAGACCGTGGTCAAGACCCAGATGTCGCTCACCGCCGGTGCCCTGCGGGCCAACGTGGCGGCTGACGTCAGCGGTTGGTACACCACGATGTACAACTCTCTCGGGGTGAACGGCTGGCTTACGTCGGACCTTCAGGGTCTCGTGAATTCTGCGTCGCAGGATCAGGTCCGCATTGTTCCAGCTCCAGGCGTTCTCGCCCTGCTCGGCCTCGCTGGCCTCGCCGGTGCTCGTCGCCGACGCTGAGCCTCGCTTGAAGAAGTAGATAACTACTCTTGGAAGGTGCTCTGATAGATCGCGCCGGGTTGCCCTCATGTGGGCAGCCCGGCGTCTTTTGTTGTGGCGAGTTTGATCTTTTCGCGTCGGGGACGGCGCGCATGAAGTGCCGCGCTCCCCGGTCGGACGCGCAGGGCGCTCGAGTTGTTAGCTCACGCTCAGCGTCGGCTGGATGAATCGATTCCCAAAGGCAGCGATCGACACCTGACTGGCCACGGTCTTTACGAATCGATCGAGAGTCGCTCCGAGGCCCGGGACATCCCAATTCGCGAGCGGTGTTCCGGCGTCGCAATGGATGCGAAGCTCGGTGTGGATCGGGATCGCGCCGAGATAGGGAAGCCCCATCGTCTGCGCGAGAATCTCGGCCCCACCGCGTCCGAACAGGTCGTATTCCTTTCCGTCGTCGCCAAGAAAATAGCTCATGTTCTCGACGATTCCGAGGACGTCGATTCCGAGCTGCTGGAACATTCGAACGGCTCGCCGCGCGTCGTCCTGAGCGACCCGCTGCGGAGTGCAGACGACAACCGCGCCGGTAAGGGGTAATAGTTGGGCGAGGGTCAGAGGAACGTCTCCGGTTCCCGGCGGCAGGTCGACGATCAGGTAGTCGAGTTCGCCCCACTCGGTCTGAAGCGCGAGCTGCTTGAAGGCGCCGTGAGCCATTGGCCCGCGCCAGATCAGCGCCTTGTCAGGGTCGACGAGCTTCCCGATCGTCATCGCGCGAATGCCGTGAACCTCGAAGGGAAGCAGCATGTTGCCGCGAGCTGCGGTCCCGAGTTGATCGAGACCGAGCATCGTCGGCGCACTTGGGCCGTAGATGTCGCCGTCGAGGAGCCCCACTCGTGCCCCACAGCGCGCTAGGCCGACTGCGAGCGTCACGGCGACCGTCGACTTGCCGACGCCTCCCTTGCCCGCTCCGACCGCTATCACGTGCCGCACGCCCGGGAGCGGGTTCGAGGCATCACGAGCCTTGTCATTCGCCCGCCGCACGTCGGCGGTGAACGCGACCTCGATCGCCGTGACTGTTGCACCGACGGCGCTCGCCTTCACTTGGATTGCGGCTTCGATGTCGGCTCGGATCTTGTCTTTCATGGGGCAGGCGGGAGTGGTGAGCTCGATGCCGACCCGCACCGACGCCCCGTCAATCGTGACTTCCTTCACCATGTTGAGCGTCACGAGGTCCTTGTGGAGATCAGGATCTTGGACGGTGCGAAGAGCATCTAGGACGTCTTTTTCGGTCAACGGCATTGGGGGCTCAGCTGCTTGGTCGGCTCAGAGGTCGCGGAGGTCCGAATGGGCAGCCCTCCGATGAAGAGAGTTGATCATACGTCCGACCTTCTCATCGTCCGCTCTGCCGTGAACGCGGAAATAGCCGATTGTCGTTGAGCGTTCGCCGCGTTCCGGCCAGCGCGGCCGGTTCGATTCCGTCGTCGCCAGGTCAACTGCGCGAACGTCACTCCTCGAGAACCCAACATGTCGCAACCCCGCTTCGGATTCGTCCGCTCCGCCAGTCTCGTTGCCCTAGCCCTCGGGATCGCCGGTTCAAGCATCGCCTACGGAGACGATCCTCCAACAACGCCACCCGCGAAGGACGGCAACAACCCAAAGGGGGGCAAACAGAAGCGGCCTGGCGGGGAAGGGAATCCACCCCGAACGCCACCGGAGGGAGTCAAGGGAGATCAGAAGCCCGGTGCTGAACGGCCCGGCGGAGGACAGCGCGGTGCGGGCCGCGGCAGGCCTCAGATGTACATGAAGGCGTTCCACGAGCTGAAGTTGAGCGACGAGCAGAAGACGAAATCCGACGCAATCTTCGCCGAGTGGCAGAAGAAGGAAGACGAATTCCAGAAGGCGTCGGGCGACAAGATCAAGGCCCTCGAGGAGAAGCGGAAGGAAGAGGTCAAGAAGGACGGTAAGCCCTCCGAGGAGACCATGAAAGCCCTCAAGGAAAGCGTCGCTGGCCGCCCCAAGTTTGACGACGCGAGCAAGCAGGCGGACGCCCTTCTGAACGCAGATCAAAAGAAGGAACTCGAAGAGAAGATGGCGAAGTCGCGCGAGCGTGGTCGCGGGGGCGACAATCCGAAGCGCGGCGCCGAGGGCGACGGCAAGGACGGCGCGCCCAAGCGTGAGCGACCCCCGACCGGTGGCAGCAGTGGCGGCGGGACTGGTGGCGATTCGGGGAGCAAGCCAAAGGTCTAAGACTCAATCCCATCGCGCGAGTCAGTCGGTTCAGGCTGACGGCGATGAATGCACGAAAGAGAACGCGGGGCGGACCTTTGCTGGGTCCGCCCCGCGTTCGTTTTGGCCCGCGTTAGGTTTGGGTAGCTTGAGCGCGCTCGTCGCTCCTACTTCGAATCAGCTACCGCCGAGTCAGCCACCGCCGCCGATCACGATGTCGTCGTAGGACTTGATGAGATCCGGGCCAGCAGGATTCTCCGACTGCGACACGATGTCGAGGAGTGGGTTTCCGTTTGCCTTCTTC
The DNA here is from genome assembly GCA_034440475.1 of Phycisphaerae bacterium. GTDB lineage: Bacteria > Planctomycetota > Phycisphaerae > Phycisphaerales > SM1A02 > JAEUIT01. The sequence goes on from JAWXCC010000254.1 coordinate 8,236, forward strand.
ACCTGCTCTGACGAGAAGAAGATGCCGTCAGCCCCAGCAGAAATGATTACGAAGCGACCGCGACTCGTGCCGTTCAGTGGATCCGAGCCCTTTCCGATCGCGGGCGCGCGGATGATCTGGGCGAGTGTCGCGTCGCGCTGTGTCGCGCTGCCGTTATTCAACACGCTCGCAGCCTGTGACTTGCCGAGCTCGCCGAGCTCGACGATGCCGTCGACGTAGCCGAGGATCGCATTTCGCGTGAATTGCGAGTTCGTTGCGGCGCCGACGAGTGATCCAGTGTCGCGGAGGCCGCGAACGTAGAGAATCGGCTGACCCCAGGCGTCAAGGAGATCCGGCAAGTCGGGAGTCGGGCCGGGACCGCCAGCCGACGTGAAGTGGCTGGTGGGTTGCACTTCGGTAGCCTTGGGGGCGAAGAACGGCGCGTACTGCTTTCCTGCGATGCGAGGCCCTTCGCCAACCTTGAGCGGGTTGACCTTGATTTCAAAGCTACTCGGCCCGGACCCGAAGCTGACGATCACCCAGCCATCACTCGTTTGATAGCTGTTGTAGTTCGGGTCATCCTGATCGACCGCACCGCCCATCAAGTGGAGCAGCGCATTCTCCATGCCCGTGATCTTGGGAGTTGCAGCCAAGGTCTGCTCTGGCACGATGCCCGGATAGCGCCCAAACTCTTGGAAAAAGGCGTCGCACGCCTTCGAGAATTCCTGCATCGTCGAGAGGGTCTGCGTCGACCTCGCTTTACCGAGCGCTTTTGAAAGCGCCGGTAGCAGGATCGCGATCAAGAGCGCGATGATGCCGATCGCGACAAGGAGCTCCGTCAGCGTGAATCCGCGAGACGTCGCGGTACCACCGCGCACAATCATTTCCCGCATCGGGATCCCCGGCTTGAACCGAGCCAGGGCCCGGAACCGAACCACAGGCCGGGACCGAATCAGGTGCTGGGCCGAGAGAGAGCGACGGGTGGCGGAGCAGTCTGGAAGCATGGGAGCAGACCTCGCGAACAGGTTCGCGCTCCGCCCGCTACCGAAGCCCCAAGCAACGGTCCGGCGGCGCGCCACAGCCTGCGACAGGCGTCGGGCCTCGTCACGCTCATCCGGACAGTGCAGTGTACGACTCCCTTCGCCAACTAGACGCACCAAATCAAGTCAGCGATCGAAAACCGTGCCGTCTGCACCGTCTCGACATCTGTGAGTCACCAAGGCATCCCATCAACCGCACGGACCTGGCGCAACCCCTCGTAGACTGCGACTGCCGCAGCCGTTGCGAGATTCAAGCTCCGGACGGCGGGCACAGGAACCATCGGGAGTTGAACGCGCGCGTCCGTGCCCCAGCGAGCTCCCACCAACTCGTGGACGGCATCGCTGACGCCGCGCGTCTCCCGGCCAAAGAGGAGGTAGTCGCCACGACGGAGCGGCGCGTCCCACACCGGACGGTCTGATTTAGTCGTGAAGAGCCAGAGCCGTGCCGGACGTTCGGTCGCGAGAAACGCCTCCCAGTCAGCGTGCTCGCGGCAGTCGACCAAGTGCCAGTAGTCGAGACCAGCTCGGCGTCGCGCTTTCTCACCCATATCGAACCCGATGGGGTGAATGACGTGCAGCCGACAGCCAGTGGCGGCGGCGGTTCTCCCGATGTTCCCCGTGTTGTTGGGAATCTCGGGCTCGAGCAGGACAATATGAAATGTCGGATTGCCGTCGCGAGTGAACGGTGGGGAACTCAAGGTGGATGGACGATCGGACGGAGCCACGCTGCGGTAGGCTATCCGTGCGCCAGCGTCTCCTGGCAAAAGTTCAAAATCACTCCAACGCAGCACACGCTGAGGGATGACTGATGGGCGGCTACGCGACGACGGACATTCGCAATATCGCGATCGTAGGCGGCGCTGGTACTGGCAAGACGACCCTCGTCGAATCGCTGCTCGCGGCCGTCGGTGTAGTGACCAAGGCGGGGCGGATCGAAGACGGCAATACCGTGTGCGATCACGACCCGATCGCGAAGGAGTTGCACCACTCGATTGACAGCTCAATCGTGCACATCCGCCACGCCGGAGCGGAACTGAATCTGCTCGACACGCCGGGCTCACCTGGGTTTATCGGCAAGGCCATCACGGCACTTCCGGCATCAGAGACCGTCGCGGTCGTTCTCGATTGTGCGAAGGGGATCGATACCTCGGCTCGCCGATTGATGGCGATCGCTGAAGGGCGCGACCTTCCCCGCATGATCGTCGTGAACAAGATCGACCACGCTGCGACGAACGCCAATGAACTCGTCGCGCTCTTGGCGGCGATTCAAGAGACTTTCGGCTCCATCTGTCGACCGATCAATCTTCCGGCGGGGAAGGGATCGGCGGTGATCGACTGTTACCGCGGCGTCACCGGCACGAGTGACGTAGGAAACGTCGCGGATTTCCACACCGCCGTCGTCGAGCAAATTGTCGAAGTCGACGAGACCGCACTGAACGCGTACCTCACTGGCGAAAACCTTCCTGAGGGCAAGTTGCACGAGGTCTTTGAGAAAGCTCTGCGCGAGCGGCATCTCGTGCCGATCTGCTTCGTCAGCGCGAAGACCGGCGCTGGTATCAAAGAACTGCTCGACGTCATGACGAACCTCTGTCCGAATCCGACCGAGGGTAATCCTCGGCCGTTTGAATACGAGGAAGACGGCGAAGTGAAGCAGTGGCGGGCGAAAGCCGATCCGTCTTTGCCATCAGTAGCACACGTCTTCAAAGTGACGAGCGATCCATACGTCGGAAAGCTCGCGATTTTCCGCGTCCATCAAGGCACGTTTCGGAAAGACTCGCATCCGCGCGTCGACGACGGGAAGAAGCCGATTCGCATCGCGCATCTGTTCAAGCTGATGGGCGCGAAGCACGTTGAGGTCGACCACCTTGTTGCAGGTGATATCGGTGCGACGAGCAAGATTGACGAGATCCACTTCAACAGCGTGTTGCACGACGGCGACATTGGCGAGCACATGCATCTCCGCCCGCTGCCGCTTCCGGTTCCGATGTTCGGCCTCGCTGTGTTAGCTGCGAACCGAAACGCCGAAGTGAAACTCGGAGAATCGCTTGCGAAGCTCTATACCGAAGACCCAACGCTGCGGATCGATCACGTTCCCGCGACCGGCGAGACGATTCTGCGCGGGCTCGATGAGCTCCACTTGCGCACCAAGATCAAGATGCTCAAGGATCGCTACACGGTCGAGGTGACGAGCCAACCGCCGCGCGTCGCGTACAAAGAAACGATCACGATGCGTGCGGAAGGGCACCATCGACACAAGAAGCAAACCGGCGGCGCTGGGCAGTTTGGTGAGGTGTACTTGCGCGTCGAGCCTCTTCCTCCGTTTGACGGCAAAGGCGGCCCCGAGTTCGAATTTGTTGATGACACCTTCGGCGGCTCGGTGCCGCGGCAGTTTTTACCCGCGATCGAGAAGGGCATTCGCCAAGTGCTTGCCGAGGGCGCGATCGCGGGCTATCCGATCACCGGCGTGCGCGTCAGCGTGTACGACGGAAAGTATCACGCGGTCGACAGCAAGGAAATCGCGTTTACGACGGCGGGAAAACGTGCATTCATTGACGCGATCATGAAGGCGAAGCCGGTGCTCCTTGAGCCGTTCGTGCGGCTTGAGATCACTGTGCCCACGGACGCCATCGGCACCATCAACGCCGACCTCTCCGGCAAGCGCGGTCGCATTCAAGGCACCGACATCCTCACCGGCGGCGTATCGATGGTGATTGCGGAGGCGCCGCTCTCTGAAGTCATGAATTACGCCAACCAGCTCAAATCGATTACTGGCGGCGCGGGCACGTTCATCATGGAGTACAGCCACGACGAGCAAGCGCCGATGCAGGTGCGTGACACCGAGATGGCGAAGTTCAAGCCGCACGCCGACGACGATTGAGCCGACACCAGCTTGAACAGAGCTGGTGCAGGCCCTGATTCAGGATAGTTCCCCTACAGCTACAGCCGAACTGCCGCGGAATCGATTCAAGCCCGCCCCGTGACGAAGCCGTTACAGTGTTTCACCTATGGTCTCTGCTGTCCTCATCGCGAACGGTCTCTGGCTCGTCGTCTGCGCCTTCTGGGCGGTTGTCTGTTTCGGACAAGCCGCAAAGGACCGTGCGAACGGCACCGGCTTCCAGAAGCCGGTTGGCCCCGACGACATCGACTAATTGCTCGCACGACGCTCCGGGCAGCCCCGCGTTTCTTTGAAACGCCCCCTGCAAGATTCGAACTTGCGACCTGGTCTTTAGGAAAGACCCGCTCTATCCATCTGAGCTAAGAGGGCGACACCTGCATCGTAGCGTCCGCCCGCGGGTCTTCGACTTCGAGTAGATTCGCGTCAGTGACGGCGCTGCTCTTTTTTCAGATTCTCGCGTTACTACAGTTTGCGGCGGCGGTGCTCACGTGCATCGCAGTACTCGTCGACAGACGATTCCGCGCCGCGTCGGCCATCTCGTGGCTCCTAGTCATCAGCGTCGTCCCGATCTTCGGCGTGGCGTTGTACTGGCTGGCGGGAAAGGCGTGGATCTCCGCACTGCGGACGAAGCGCTATGAACGCGAGCGTCGGCGCTTCGCAGAGACGAGTGGAATCGCGCTCGATCTCCGAATCAAGGGCGTTCGCGAGGCGCTCGGACGGATGCCGGAGGGCACGCGAGGGTTGGCGACGTTGGCAGGGGAGATCTCGAACTTTGCACCGGTTGGTGGGAATGACATTGAGTTCTTCTCTGATACGCCAGCGCTGATGGCGAGCATTGCAGCGGACATCGATGCGGCGAAGAAGCACGTGCACGCACTCTTCTACATCGCCCTTGACGACAGCGGCGGATTGCCCGTGATGGAGGCGATGATCCGCGCGGCGGAGCGCGGCGTGAAGGTGCGATTTCTCGTCGACGCAATTGGCTCGCTCTCCTTCTGTAAGAGTGCGACTCGCGCGCGACTCGAGGCCGCAGGCGTCCGCGTGGTGGAAGCGCTCGGTACCGGGCTACTGAGCGCCTTCATCGAGCGGATCGACCTCCGCAATCACCGCAAGCTCGTCGTCATTGACGGGCAGATCGGCTACATCGGCAGTCACAACCTCGCTGCGGCGACGTTCAAGGTAAAGAAGAAACATGCGATCTGGTTGGACGCGACGTGTCGTCTCGATGGGCCGGCTGCGAACGAACTCCAGCGCGTGTTCGCTGAGGATTGGTGGGCCGAAACCGAAGAGTCGCTCGATGGCATCATCAAGCCCTCAACGAGCGAAGAGGGCGGCGTTCTCGCGCAAGTAGTCGCCACCGGTCCGACGAACGAAGAGGGCGCGATGCAGCAAGTGATCGCCACGTGCGTGCACCTGGCCAAGCGCGAGCTGATACTAACGACTCCGTACTTCGTCCCCGACGAGCCAACGCTCGTCTCGCTTCTCACCGCTGCGCGGCGCGGAGTCAAAGTCACACTCGTCTTACCTGAACATAACGACTCGCTGCTCGTGCATCTTGCGGCGAAGAGCTTTTTCGGGCGACTCCTCACCGCTGGCGTCGATGTTCGACGCTTCCGCGGCGGAATGTTGCACGCGAAGACGATCAGCGTCGATGATCGGCTCGGGCTGATGACGAGCGCCAATCTCGACCGCCGCAGCTTTGAGCTCAACTTCGAAGTCAGCCTGCTGCTGTACGACAAGAAGGCGACCGAGGCGATGCGGGCGCTACAAGAGGACTACATTCGGCGATCCGACTCAGTTGATCGCGTATCGTGGCTTGCTCGACCATGGTGGAATCGGCTCATCGAGAACTCGGTCGGCCTAGCGTCCCCGGTGCTGTAGGAGCGCCGCGTGCGAGCCGTCCGCATCATGATGTTCGTCTGCGTGGCCGCGAGTCCGGCTGAGTCCGTCGTCAGGCCGGGCTGAGTGACTTCTCTAGATCCTTGATGATCCGCGCCTCGGCGTCGCTGATCTGGAATGCCATGCCCAGGATCCCGCCGCTCGCCTCGGCTACCGATGTGGCGTAGGCCATGAGATCGCGGCGGAACGTGGCAAGCTCGGCGGGCGTCAGCGTCTTACGCAACTCGGCCGCAAATGCGTGCCACGCGAGTCGTCCATCGGGAGTCGGACCGCGCTTGAGCCACGCCTCCAGCCCCAGAAGCGCTGAACTCCCGGCGGGCACACCTGACTTGACCGCCGCCGTCATGACCGCTTGCGTCTCGCGGGCGTCCACCGATCCGTCTGCCCACGCAATCTCAACGAGCGGATAGAGCTTGAAGGCGGTCAGCAACTCGCCCTTCACGTTCACCGCGACGAGCCGGTCAAGCACCTCTTCGTTCGTGATGCCGGTCTTCGTGCGAAGCTCGTCTTTGTCGAGCTTGGAATGGAACACATTCTTCAGCTTGTCGACGAGCTCCATATCTTGCGTGCGGAAGTACTCGGACTCAAGGCCGTGTCGTCGTGCGTCGAATCCGTCGGGAGCGAGTGGGTTCGTCATAGGTCGTTTGGGAGGCAGTGTAAAAAAAGTGCGATGGCGCAGGAGGACCCTCTCGGCCTGAGGGCGAGCCGACAAAGTATCTCGCTGCGCCAGCGCGGTCAATCGCTCCTTCAACTACTCCTCGTCTTTCACCGCTGTCGACCCCAGCGACACCACGTGCACTTTTCCGGCCGCCGATTTGGCCACGAACATTGAGAACGTGAACTTGTCGCCGGTCTCGAACGCGGTAGCGCCCTGCGTCAGGGTCACCTTCACTTTGTCACCGAGTTTGATCGCCCACTGCGTCCCAGCGGGCGCCGCCGCGACCGCAACCTTCTCCGTGTCGCCGCTCGTTCCCGTGAGCGTCCATTCGCGCGCCGGTAGGGCGTATGAGAGCGTGAACCCCTCATTGACCGCCTTTGTGAGCACCTTGATTACGACACCACCGTTGCCGATGTTTCCTGCATTCCCGCGTGCTGCCGACGCAGCGGGTATCTTGCCCGAGGTGTCCGCTGTCCACCGTCCAGTCGCGTCGCGCCTGAGGTAGTCAACATAGTGCCAACTCCGGAAGTTGGCGATGCGACTGCCTTCAAGTTTCCCGGGCTTCACCGAGAAACGATTGCCGTCGAGCCGAATGCGAACGAACTCGTTGAAGTTATTACGGGTGATGGTGAACGCGCCGTTGGCCGTCACAATCGATTGGAGCGGTCCGTCGAACGC
>JAWXCC010000255.1:0-3670 GCA_034440475.1 Phycisphaerae bacterium
ATGACTAATGACTAATGGGTGTGGCCACTATGACTCCCCCCGCAAGCATCTGAGCGCGAAGTACATGCGTTTCAAACACTCGATCGTGCGTAACCCTCCGCAGGCTGGTAAGAGGCTCGGTAAAGACTTCGCCTCAACCGCCGGTCCGCGAACCGGTTCGCCGGAGGGTGCTGGATGAAGACCGCGGCAATCTACCGCTGATTACTCGCTGTTTGAACAGCGGCGCGGTACCGTCGCCGTCACTCTTCGCCCGCTAGTTCGGCCAACTCGGCCGCCCGGGCGACGACGCGTCTACTCATAGAGGAGAAGATCCATGCAACTCGAACTGGTCGGAGACGGCGGCGCGCCATCGCGCGCCCCGTGGTTTTTTCGGCGAGGCACGCTCGCGGGAGCGATGCTCGCGATCGCGATGGCTGGCATCGCAACGGCGGACACCGTGACCTTGCAATCACCGAATCCGGAAGTCGGCGGCTTCTTCGGAGCCGAGGTCGCTGGCATTCCTGATGTCGACGGCGATGGCCTCGCTGACGTCATCATCGGCGCGCCAAGCGAAGATGGTGGCGGCGTCAACGACGCCGGACGGGTCTACATCTTCTCCGGGGCGACTGGCCTCTTGATTCGCGCCCACAGTTCCCCCAACGACACCAACGGTGGCAACTACGGTGACTCGGTCTCGGGCGTTCCTGATCTGAACGGCGATGGGCGCGGCGATTACATCGTCGGCGCGCCGGACGAAGCGGGACCGGGCGGCCGGGTCTACGTGTACAGCGGCGCGACCGGCAATCTCATTCGCACCCACGTCTCGCCGAACGCCCAAGTCGGCGGCGACTTCGGATACGCCGTCGCTGGTGTCCAAGATCTCAGCGGTGATGGCCGCGGTGACTACGTGATTGGCGCACCGCAGGAAGACAACGGCGGCACTTCGAATGCTGGTCGCGTCTACGTGTACTCGGGCAATACCGGCAACCTCATTCGTCAGCAGAATTCGCCGAACGCCGAAAGCTTCGGTGAGTTCGGGTGGGCTGTCGCTGGCGTTCCCGACTCGACCGGTGACGGCCGCGGCGACTACATCGTCGGCGCGCCTTCCGAGGATCCCGGCGGATCTCCCTTCGAGAACGGACGTGCGTACATCTTCAACGGCAGCAACGGCAATCTTGTCGACACGCTTGTCTCGGGAAACCCTGAGTCAGGAGGCAAGTTCGGATTCTCCGTCGCGGGCATTCCCGACGTCGGAGGCAACGGCCTCGGTGATGTCATCGTCGGCGCCCCGTACGAAGACGTTCCGGTGCCCAACGACAGGTCCGGCGCCGACTACTTCAACGCAGGTCGAGCGTACGTCTTCTCTGGAACAACGGGCAATCTCGCTCATACCTTCACCGAGCCCGCGGACGAGTTGAGTGACGAGGACTTCTTCGGCGACGCGGTCGGCGGCCTGCCCGATGCCAACGGCGATGGACTTGGTGATGTCATCATCGGTTCGCCTGGTCTCAGCTACCGCGCATACGTCTTCGCTGCGGACACGGAGACGCTGCTTGCGGAGCTCAGCTCGCCGGATGACACTGGCGTCAACCAATCATGGGGAACGGCCGTCGCGGGACTTCCTGACGTCAACGGTGACGGGCGCGGCGACTACATCGTCGGCGGACCTGGTTCGGATGACTTCCCAAGTGATCCCTCACAGAACGGTCGGGCGTACCTCTATCGGCCGCTGGCGAACAACGGATGCTCGTCGCTGGTGACGCTGCCCGTCCTGACCATCGGCGACAACGAGTTCACGACAATCGGCGCGACCGAAGGCAGCCCCGAGGCCGGCTGCAGCCAGTTCGCCGATCCCGGTCCGGACGTCTGGTTTAAGTACAACTCCAATTGCGCCGGAACCTTGTCTCTTTCGACGTGCGGGCAGGCCGATTTCAACACCAAGCTCGCGGTCTACAAGGGCTGCAACTTCGTTGGGTTCTTCATCTGTGACCTGACCGACCTAGTTGGCTGCGCGGACAACACCTTCTTCTGTGGCGACGGGACGACCATTCTCCAGGTGCCCGTCGAGCAGAACGAGTGTTACTTCGTTCGCGTCGGTGGCGGCAACAACGAATCGGGCCGCGGCACGATCACGTTGTCCTGTGACAACTGCGCCACCGGCGAAACCGTGCTCTTCTACACCGACCTCGCAGCATGGAATGCCGCGGCGAACACCACCGCGATCTTCAACACCACCGCGTTCAACGTGGGACTCGCCAACGAGGTCGGTCCGATCCCGGTCAACAATACGAACGTCGGACCGGTGCTCACGTTCGACTCCGTGTCATCGTTCAGTTTCGATTTCCGCCTGAGCACGCTTCAGACCGACGCCAGCTTCACCTTCAACGACACCGAGACGACGGTCGATCCGCCACCCGGCTTCTCGAACGCCCTCTCGGTCGGTGACGTCGGCAACTTCGAAGACGACGATTGGCAGATCGAGTTCATCGGCGGCGACACCGTCTACGGATTCGGCGTTGACCTGAATGACAACACCATCGATCCCGGTGAGTCGATCACGGTGTTCTGCCGCGGCAACGGCATCCTTGGTCAGACTTTCACCGTGCCGGGCAACGTGGTCAACGGCTTCTTCGGCGTCGTCTCGACGGCGCCGATCGCCCGCGTGGTCTTCAACGAGAATCCCGGTTTTGATGACATCGCGATCGCCAACTTCCGCTTCGCGAGCACTCCGGCATGCGTTGGTGATATCGATGGCGACAACAGCGTCGGACCGGCGGATCTCGCTCTCCTGCTCGGCGCGTGGGGAATCGCCGGCGGTCCCACCGACCTCAACGAGGACGGCGTAACCGGAGCGCCTGATCTTGCACTCCTGCTTGGCGCGTGGGGCCCGTGCTGATCGCAGGAACCTGGCACGCGTCATGACATGACATGACATGACTCACGACGGGCCGCCCTCGGGCGGCCCGTCTTTCGTTTGTGAGGGCGCCTTTTCCATCGGTGCGCAACGCCTGCCCAACCTCGGACAGCCTCATCGATGCAACGAGCTTCGCCGTCCATCACGCCTCGCACGCGCACGCGAATTGCACGACATCGATGTGCCCGCGTCGGAAGTAGCCACTGCAGCCCGTGACATACTTGCGATAGGTCTCGAAGATCTCGGGCGATGTCAACTCGATGGCCCGTTCTTCGGCGGCCAGCAGGTTCGCGGACCAGAGATCGAGCGTCCTAGCGTAATGCAGGCGCAGCGAATGCTGTCGCAGCACTTGGAAGCCAGCAGCCTGCGCGTGCTGCACGATCACCGGCGGCGCGCAGAGCTGACCTCCGAGGAGATTGCGGTCGAGAATGAACCTCGCAAAGAGCACGTCCTCGTGCGTCACCGCCACGCCCGCTCGTTGAAGTTCCATCCAATCGGTCAGCACGATCGTATGCAGCAGCATGCGACCATCCGACGGCAACAGTTGTCGGCAGCGGCGAAAGGACTTCGCGTACCGTTCCTTTCGGAAGTGCTCAAACGCCCCGATCGAAACGATTCGGTCGACCGGTTCGTCAGGGATCCATAGTGGCCACACCCATTCGATTGCCTGAAGCAGCGGATCGCCCGCATTATTAATCTTGAAGACGACGTCACCGGGCACTGCTGGGAGGGGCGCTTCAAGTCGATCGTCGCACTCGACGAGGAGGCGATCGTCGC
>JAWXCC010000256.1:0-5653 GCA_034440475.1 Phycisphaerae bacterium
GCATCGTCGCGCGACCATCAGAAAACTGCATGATCTAGGCTTCCGACTCACCGGCATGCGGCGATGCCAGAGAGAATAAGGGGCGCTGTAGTGTTAGGGCTTCCGACCTACGACTCAATATGGATTCTTTCACGTACTACACTGGACTGCACTCGGCCTCGGCGGGCGGGTAGGCGGGCCATTCGGTAAACCACGTTGGCCGTCGCCAAAACTAGGGCGTCGCAGAACAGGCCAGTCCCACGCGGGAGCAGCCGCGGGAGGATCGAGCGTGATAGATAGAGATCTTGTCGACAGAATCAACGCGATTGCTCGAACGCCGCTGCTGCTCGTGGCCTGCGACTATGACGGCACCTTGGCGGAGATCGTCCACGATCCAGCGCGAGCGTTTCCGAATGGTGACTCGCTGAAGGGCTTGCAGGCGATTCGTGAAGTGCCTTGGACGAGTACCGCGGTTGTCTCAGGGCGGTCGGTCGCCGATCTTGCCGGGTTCCTCGGTCCGTTTCGCCCCGAATACACAGTCGGCTCCCACGGGGCGGAGTGGCAGCAGACTGGCGTGGCACTCAGTTCCGACGAGCGCAATCGACTGACTCTAGTCACCGGCATAATCGCTGCGGTTGTCGAGCGCTGGCCCGGGCTGAGGTATGAACTCAAGCCCGCCAGCGTCGCGTTGCACGTCCGCATGGCCGACGCCGCTGTTGCGACACAGGCGATCGAGTCGGCCATGGAGCGCTGCGCATCGACACCGGGTCTTTGCGTCAGAAAGGGTAGCCAAGTCGTCGAGTTTATGGTCGTCACCGCGAACAAGGGTGACGCCGTCCGACGTGCTCGGCACGCTGCTGGCGCGACCGGTGTGATCTTCATCGGCGATGATCTGACCGACGAGGACGTGTTCAAGAGTCTGACGGCGGACGACCTCGGAATAAAGGTTGGCGATGCCGAAACCGCAGCGCGGCACCGCGTCAGCGGCGTTCCCGACGTGGCGGAGATACTGCAGTTGGTCGCGTCAATGCGGGCTGAGTGGGCGAAATCGCGCTCGCTCGTGCGGCTCGACTCGTGCGCGGTGCTGTCCGATCAGCGGACGGCCGCGGTCGTCTCGCCGGGGGCCCGCATCTCTTGGTTGTGTCTGCCTCGTTTGGACTCCGCGGCCTTGTTCGCGGAGCTGGTTGGCGATTCGACGGCTGGAATGTTTGAGATCACACCTGCCGATGGCGGCGAGCCGCTTCGCTGCGGCTACGACGGTGATTCATTTGTGCTCGTGACGGAATGGCCGGGGTTGCGCGTGACGGACTATCTGGATTGCTCCGCCGGAAGGGCATTCCAGAAAGCGGGGCGGGCCGATCTCATCCGCGTGATCGAAGGCACGACCCCCGCGCGCATTCGCTTCGCGCCGCGCTTGGACTATGGCCGCATTGCAACGCAGCTGCGGATCCGAGCGGACGGTTTGGAAGTGGAAGGGTCGAACGATCCGGTCGTTCTGCGCTCCAGCGGCGTGACGTGGACTGTTTCGAGCGAGGGCGTACACCACACTGCGGAAGCGATCGTCCAGCCCGCCTCGGGATCTTTCGTGCTCGAACTTCGCTACGGGACGGCAAACCTCACCGCGAGCGGAGAGGGCGAGCCGGAACGGCGAGAGCAGAACCGTCAGTTTTGGTCCGGCTGGGCGAGGTCGCTCAAACTGCCGTCGAGGTACCCGGAACTCGTCAAACGAAGTGCACTTGTGCTCAAGGCGCTCTGCTACGGCCCGACGGGTGTGATTGCCGCCGCCGCGACGACGAGCCTTCCTGAGCAAATCGGCGGTGTGCGAAACTGGGATTACCGCTATTGCTGGCCAAGAGATGCAGCGAAGGCCGCGGCGTCCCTGGTTCGGCTGGGCAACACCGGGCACGCCCTCAAGTTTCTTGACTGGATGCTGGAAGTCGTCGATCGTTGCGAGACGCCTGAGCGGCTCCATCCGATCTACACAGTCTCGGGCAGCCACTTGCCGCCAGAAGCCGAGCTTGGACACCTCGCGGGGTTTGGGCTGAGCCGACCCGTGCGTATCGGAAACGCCGCAGCGAACCAAGTGCAGCTCGATGTCTTCGGACCGATCGTGAACCTGGTTGCCATGCTGGCCGAGCGCGGCGCGCCCATTGCACCCGACCACTGGCGGCTAGCACGCGCCATGGTGCGAGCGGTGGCGGCTAGGTGGTCCGAGCCCGACCATGGCATATGGGAGATGCGGCTTGAACGCCGGCACCACGTCCACTCCAAAGTCATGTGCTGGCACACCGTGGATCGAGCCCTTGCTGTCGAACAGGTGGTGTGCGGCTCGCAGAATCCTGATTGGATCGCACTGCGAGACAGCATTCGTGAGGACGTGCTCGCTCACGGCTGGAATAGTGCCGTCGGCGCATTCACTGGTGCCTACGGACAGGACTATCCCGACGCGGCCGTACTAAAGATTGGCCTCACGGGATTGATCAACCCCACCGATCCGCGCTGGGCTTCGACAGTCGACTTCATTGCTCATAGACTGCGAGACGGTCCGACGGTCCGGCGCTACGACATCGACGACGGGCTCGACGGCGGCGAGGGCGGCATGCACATATGCACGGGATGGCTCATCGAGTCATTCCTCACTCTGGGACGCGTAGATGAGGCTGTCCAGCTCTTTGACGAGCTTGCTGGCCTGTTTCGAGGCCCCGGAATCTTGACCGAACAGTTTGACCCGCATACTGGGTTAGCCGTCGGCAATCTCGCGCAGGCGTACTCACACCTGGCTTTCATCGACGCGGTGGTAGCCCTTGATCGAGGCAGTTCGTAACGGCAGAAGGAGACACACGTGTCACAGCAACAAAGCCGATTCTCGTCGAAGTCGCTGCGCTTCGGCGTGCTTATCGCGATGCTTTCCTGCATTGCAACTGGTCTCGTCTTCTGGTTCCAAGTGAACGGCGCGCACCGGCAGGGCCTCGACGACCTGACCCGTCGGGCGCAGCTTCTTGGTCACCGCATCACTCCCATGGCGCGACAGGCGCTCGGACGAGATGACGCAATCGTCGCCGAGGTCATCGGCGATCGGTTCGACGGGCATTCGCGGTTGCTCGGCATGGCGCTCTATCGCCCGGATGGAAGCAGGATCGCGAGCGGACAAGGGCTTTCCGAATTCGCTGATGCAGCTGAGGAGTCCGTTAAGGAGGCGCTCGCCACCAAGGCCGAGTTCAGCGACCTACGCCGTGACGGCAACGGCAGCACGCACGTGCTCGTCCAGCCGCTCACGGACGAGAATGGTGACCTGACGGGAGCGGTCGTGGTGCTCCACGACGCGCTCTACCTCGAAGAACGGATGACCCGTGGCATCCTCCGTGGCATGCTCTGGTCACTGGGCATCGCGGCAGCGATGTTCTTCATCACGACCGGCCTCGCGTGGACCTTCTTTGAGCGGCCCTTGCACCGGCTTGCGGAGTGGATGCGAAGGCTACGTTTCGGAAACACGCCCGAACTGCCGCCGCGCGGCCTGCCGCTAGGCAAACTGGCCGACGAATCCGTGCATCTTGCCGCGTCCTTCCGTGCCGCCCGTAGCAAGGAGCGCGACGAGGCGCAAGAGATCGTCCGTTCCGACAAGGCTTGGACCCGCGATCGACTCCGTGCGCACGCCATCGACGCGCTCGGCGGGGAGTCGCTGGTTGTTGTGAGCAACCGCGAGCCGTATATGCATCAACTGCGGAACGGCAAGCCCACACTGGTGCGCCCTGCCAGCGGCTTGGTGACTGGCTTGGATCCGGTACTTCGCGCAACTGGCGGGCTGTGGGTGGCCCATGGTGCAGGCGATGCCGATCGACAGACCGCCGACGCTGCTGGCTGCATCCCGGTGCCGCCCGAAGACCCCCGATACACGCTCAAGCGAGTGTGGATTACCAAGGAGGAGGAGCAGGGGTATTACTACGGCTTCTCGAACGAAGGGCTCTGGCCACTCTGCCATCTCACGCACGAGCGGCCCACCTTCCGCGTCGGGGACTGGGAGCAATACGTTCGAGCCAACCAGCGCTTTGCCAACGCTGTCCTCGAAGAGATAGGAAGCGAGAAAGCTGTGGTCATGGTCCAGGACTACCAGCTCGCCCTCGTTCCCGGCATGCTCAAAGCAAAGCGCCCAGACCTGCGGGTGGGTCTCTTCTGGCACATTCCTTGGCCCAACGCCGAAGCGTTTCGCATCTGTCCCTACCGCGTAGAACTACTCCAAGGCATGCTCGGCGCTGACCTGCTCGGCTTCCACCTTCAGCAGCACTGCAACAACTTCCTTGAAACCGTCGATCGAATGGTCGAAGCCAAGCTCGACTGGGACCGGTTTTCCGCCGAGATCAAGGGGCACGCATGCTTGGTGCGTCCGTTCCCCATCAGCGTGCAACACTGGTCTGAGCGCGGCGTCGCGTCGGGCGAGAAACTGGCGCTACAGATCGCGACCCTCCGCCATCAGCACCAGCTCGGCGAAGGTGCCAGCAGCTGCATGGTTGGCGTCGGCGTCGATCGCATTGACTACACCAAGGGCATCGCCGAGCGTTTCCGCGCCATCGAGCGGCTCTTTGAAAAACATCCCGGGATCAAGGGCAAGTTCACGTTTGTTCAACTCGGTGCCCCCAGCCGAGTCCACATCCCGCGTTACCGCGACCTCGTCACGGAACTCGAACAGTTGGCTGACTCGATCAACTGGAAGTTCAAGGCCGAAGGCTGGAAGCCTATTCATTTTCTAGTAGACCACCACGAGGGTCCGGCCGTTTACGCCTTCCTCAAGATGGCCTCGGTCTGCATCGTCAGTTCGCTGCACGATGGGATGAACCTAGTCGCCAAAGAGTACGTTGCGGCGAAGGCCGAAGGAACAGATCCCGAGGCAGACGGCAGTCAAGAGGGAGTGCTCGTACTCTCGGAGTTCGCGGGCGCGGCCCGAGACTTGCCCGAGGCGCTCATCATCAACCCGTACGACACCGAGGAGTTCGCAGCAGCGATCCACCAAGCGATCACGATGGATGCCAAGGAACGCCGCCAGCGCATGACCCGGATGCGGCTGCGGATCGAGGAGTTCAATATTTATCGCTGGGCCGCGGACTTCTTGACCACACTCGCGCAAACCAAGGACAAGGCGCAACCCGGCACTGCGATGGAGACGTCAGGATTGTGATCGTTCAGCGGAGTTGTCGTCGTCGAGCGCTGCGGAAGGAACTGGAAGTCTCAAGGCGAGACACGAGGGGTTCGCCGATCGCAATGACCGCGAGAAGGCCGAACTCGGTTTAAATCCCGTCATCCCCCTAAGAGCCCGAAAATCAGTATTTTTCCTGCGTTTCGGCTGGCGAATTGAACCGCCTCGCGCACCGGTGACTGTCTGCGCGTGGCACGACCGTGACGAGGTATGCCGCGAATCAGCCCGTTGAGCATCTTGCAGATCTCATCGAGCTCCGCGTAGATCGCGGCTCGGTCGGACCCGGCGATGAGTGAGGGCCGGAGCGCGAGTTCCGTTAGTGGAACGCATTCGTAGGCGGTAGACGTCGAGCTTCTCAAAGCGGAAGAGCACGGCTCGTCAAGAAAGGTGACCGAGGGGTTAGTGCGCGCGGAGATGAAAGAAAGCAGACAAGGAGCAGCAGACAAGGAGCAGCAGACAAGGAGCAGCAGACAAGGAGCAGCAGAC
>JAWXCC010000257.1:0-8285 GCA_034440475.1 Phycisphaerae bacterium
CGCATCGTCGCGCGACCATCAGAAAACTGCATGATCTAGGCTTCCGACTCACCGGCATGCGGCGATGCCAGAGAGAATAAGGGGCGCTGTAGTGTTAGATGCAGACGTTCAAATCGAGATGCGTTCGACGATGTTCCTCGTCACGCTCATTTTTCGACGGTCATAGAGCTTCGTCGTGCGTGGGTCGGAATGGCCGAGCAGGAACTGCACGTCCGCAAGCTCGACGCCCTGTTCAAGCAGATTGGTCGCCGTCGACGCCCGCAAGCTGTGACACTTGAAGGCGTGAGCGGGAAGGCCCGCGGCCGTCAATCGTCGCTTCAACATCCGCAACAGGTCGTTCTCAGTCACGCCCCGACCGCTCATCGTCCTGGTTCTGCCGACCATGGAGAGGAAGAGGGGGGTGTTGGTGTCCGTCGTCCCGATGGCCGCGAGGTACTCCTCGATGTGCTGTTGTAGGTCGGTTCGGCACGGGATGGTGCGAACCTTGCCGCCCTTCTCGTCGAGTCGCAAGTAGTGCTGCCGGCCATCGCTCACGAAGTCCTGGCGTCGGAGCTTGGCGACGGCGCCAGCGCGAGCGGCCGTGAAGACGAGCGTGGCGATAGCCGCTCTGTCGCGAAGACCGGCGATGTCGGGCGCGCCCTTCGATGTGACGAGCCGAATGGAGAGGAGCAGCTCGCGAATCTGCTTCGGGTCCATGGCGGCAGTCTTGCCCTCGGTCACGCTGTGCTTGGGTCCCCGAACCGAGAGTGCGGGATTGAGCGGAATCGCGTGACGCTGAACGAGCTTGTCGAAGAAGTGGCGCAGAGCTGCGAGATGAAGTTTTCGAGTGGGCTTGCTCGCGGGCCGCAACTTCGGTGTCTGGCCATCTGGGGCCTTTGACTCCGCCTGCAACTCCTTGATGTAATCGCCCACGAACCCCGGCGTGACTCTGTTGATTGGCGTGCCGATTTCGTCGCAGACCGCGAGGAAGCGATGTACCGCGTGGCGATACGCCCGCGCGGTGTGCGAGCTGTCGAGTCCGGCGAAGAACTCCTCGTAGGCGTAACGGGCATTGGCGCCGGACTGGAGAACAGCCACGGGCAGCGCCGCGTTGGATGCGTCCTGCTTCGCAACTAACAACTGTGTGGTCATCGTTCGATGTCCCGGTCGGGGGTCTTCTGCTGCTGGCGTTCTGGATGCAACTCGAATGCTCGGTCATCGGCGGAGCGTTCGCGGCTTCGGAAGAGCTGAAGTCGCTCCGCCAAGTCTTGCGGCCGTACGCGAAACTCGCTCGCCACGAGAGCGCGAAACTCCGGTTAAGCAACATCTAGTCTGTAAATTCATAACTTCCGCCTGTCGCGAGTTCCCCGGACGATGATGATGAATTTTTGTTGAGGGATCATCGGAAGTTGCGGTGTCGCATATCTGGTGACGTGATCGGCAGGTCGTTCGGGCTCTGGGGTTATTCCGGTTTCTGGGCGAGGTCGAGGTAGATGCGTCCTGCGGCCCACTCGTCGTCGACCTCGGCGAGACCAGCCACTTTCTCAACGCTCGATGGCGCTCGCTCGTTGAACCAAGGCGGCGGCGATGCGATGAATGCCCGGACTGCTTCAGGCGTTGCGGGCTGCCGCATCTCGTCGGCGACCTGGGTCGGGACGACGACCTGTGAGAAGAATTGTGGAAGAAGCTCGATGCGTCCGAGCCGGACAAGATGGTTGATGGGCGAGCTGTCGGCGACGACGACGAGCATCAGCGAGCCGGACCCAAGAGCCGGTCGAGGGTCAGGCGGTCCGCTTCGAGGTCATCAAGCGTGACGGCACCCTCGAAGATGCCCAACTGTTTCAGCCGGGCCTCAGTCTGAATGCGGTCGAGGCCGAGACCATGGCTGAGGTCGGGAAGTGTGATGTGGCCGAGGCGATAGGTCTGAACCAAGAAGGCTTCCTTGGCGGCCTAGTCGAGATTGGCAACTGTCCGCCGAAGCTGGGTCTCGATGCTGGCTGGGATGTTGAAACTGATGGACATGAGTGCCTCCTTGATTCGGTCGTTTTGAGGCTACTGCGTGAGGCCCCCTGCTGTCAAGTTCCTGCATGATAACGGATGTTATCATGCATTACAAGAGGGAGAGAACGGACTCGCCGACAGGCTGTCACGAACGAACGTGAGCGGGTCTTCGGAACGCTCAGCCCACACGAGAACCGTGCCAACATGGATGGTGGCGTTTCTTGGAAACTGAGAGCGAGGAAAAGCATGCGCGTCCAAGGCATCAACGTGGCGGACGAACACCGTGGCATCGTCAACGATCTCGGCACATCGATCGTCGACGACAAGGAGTTGGGCCTGCTCTACCAACCGATCTTCCGCTCCGTCCGGGAAATCCTCTCGTCCGCGATCACTGGCTGCATGGAAAACATGACGGACGACCGGCTGCGCCAGCGAAGCATTGAGTTTTCCATCATTGACGATGAGCAGCCGCAGGCCTTAGCGGTCCCCGGCCAAGCCGGGGATCACATTCTCCTGACAAAGGGACTTGTGAGCGCATGCTTCGGTCTGGCAGCTTCACCGTTCGCGCAGCCGGACTTTCTCAGTTACATCGGCGAGGCATCGCTCAATGAGCGGGTGCCGTTCGAGGTCGGCCATCGGTGGCCGGCGACACACACCCACCGAGTCCCGAATCCTCCTGCGACGCCACAGTGCCAGCGACGTCTGGCCCTCGCGCAGTACATAGCTCGCGAAGGAATGAAGCCGTAGAAGACACACACCTTCAAACCCACACCTTCAAACCACCTTCGTGGTGGAACGTTCCGCGATTCTCCCATCTCGCGGAGCCGTCGCCAAGGCTTCCTTCTCGGATTGTGCCTTTGACCGCCGTGACTTCAGTCACGCAGATCGCCTCGCGAGGCGATCTGCGTCACTCGCGGGCGTGCGACATCCTCGCGAGTCGTTCGCGCAGGCCATCGTAGACACACACGTGCAAATCAGTCTGGATCATTCGTGGCGCGAATGCTCGCCAAACTGGGTGTCCACGAACGTGGGGCGGACTGAGCTTGGACTGGCTCCTCTGCCCCTCTGTCGCTGCGCGACAGAGGGGCGTTCACCAATCGACTAATCGTGTCGCGTAGCACGTAACGGACACACCCCTGCGCCGAACCACACTAGAAAAAAGTCACCACTCTCGAGTTCGCGCGATCTTGTCGTTGATGATCTCGCGTCACGGCAACTCCGCATAAACATATATTCGATCCAGAGAAACCCGTCACCTGCCACTGCATCTCGCGCCGCGTTCATCGCCGAGGTCGACGCAGCCGGACGAGTGAAGTCTGAAGACAAGCACGGCGTGGTGGCACCGTCGACACCCAGGCCGCTCGCGGAGCTGGACCTCGCGTTACTCGAGTCCGCGCGAGGCGCGGGCGACGCGCGGCTCAGCGATCTCGTGCGCGTTCCACTTGCGGCAATCGAGTCGGCGATGGCGCGCGGGCTCGCGAGTCCGCTGGGCAGCTTCAGCGGAGGCGCGGCTGCACCTGCGCGCAAGGCCCGCGATACGGGCCGACGGTTCGTCGTTGCGGTGGCGGCGCTCGTCCCGGGCGCGGCGTGTGGCAGCGGAGCGCTCGCCGCCGGACGCGAGTGTGTCGCCGCGAACGGCGCACTATTAGGGAATCACTCGACAAACTTAGGCGAAACAGCAACGGACGAGCGAGCGTCTGCGCGATCGGTGCGCGCGGGCTAAGGCGTTTCGCAGTCGCCTTGCTCGTAACCGGCATCACGACGGCGGGAGATGCGGCCGCAAGGCGCAGGCCGAGCAGCGGACTGACCTCTCGGCCAGCCGTTCAACCGCACACGCCGAGCGCCGAGTTACGATCGAATGGGTGTGGCCACTATGGCTCCTGGCCACTATGGCTCCCCGGTACCAGTTGCCGAGCGAGTCCAGCTTCACGTCACCACCGTTGTCACGAAAACACTTCGGCCACGCACATTCCCGCACTCGCGAGCGGATCGGGGGTCGGTGTCTCAGGCCGAGCGCGACGCCCGCGCCGGTCGGGCGGATGGGTGTGTGCACTTTGACCTCGCGGTCTGGCCACAGCGCGGCGAGATCGGGCTGCGTCGACGCGACAAGATCAAGCCCTCCGCGCGTCATGACGCGACTCGGGCCGGGTCGATGAATACACTCCCGCGTTCGTTCCGAGACCATTGGAGACTCTCTAGAGACCAGAACTATGCAAGCAATGCAAAGCTCAAATCCCGCCCTTTCTCCTCGTGCTTTCCAAGACGCCTTCGGATCAGCAGTTTCGCGCGACGTCGCCACCGCTGGCGGCGTTGCGGTCAAGACTGCGATGTTCGTCTCCATTGCCGCAGCTCTCGGCGGAGTCGGCTACGGCGTTGTCCGAACAAACCCCGGACTGATGCTGCCCATCAACCTCGTCGCGCTCGTCGTGACCTTGGGTGTCTTCTTCGGCATTCGCGCGAAGCCAAGCCTCGCAATGGCACTCGGCTTCTTGTACGCGACCGTCCAGGGCTTCCTACTCGGCGGCGTCGCCGCCATGCTTGACTTGATCCTAGCGCAGAGCGCTCGGGGTCTCCCGGGCGGAGTCGCGCTCACCGCAGCACTCATGACCTGCGGCGTGACCGCCGCGATGTTGCTGCTCTACACCATGCGAATCGTGAAGCCGTCGCGCACGTTAGCGATGGTGCTCTCCAGCGCAACGCTCGGAATCGGACTCGTCTACCTCGCGGCGTTCCTCGTCTCTTGGCTCGTGCCGAGCTGGGCCCACGTCTTCAAGTTCGTCACTCTGCAATCGGCGATGGATGGCGGCAGCGGCGCGTGGCTCGGTCTAGGCATCAATGTCGTGATTCTGCTGGTTGCCTCGTTCTGGCTGGTGCTCGACTTCGGACGAATCGAAGAAGCCCTCACCAGTGGTGCCCCAAAATCTGGTGAGTGGTACCTCGCGTTCGGTCTGTTAGTCACGCTCGCGTGGGTCTACTTCGAGTGCCTGAAGATGGCGTTCCGCATCGCGCAGTTGCTCGGGGCTCGAAAGTAACGCGGCGAGCACTCTTGAAGTAAGTCGACCTCGAACGCACCGCTGAGTATCAGCGGTGCGTTCGCATTGTGGCGAAGCGGCGTTGGAACCGGTTTCTAACAAACGCCCGGAGATGCCGCGAGCTGCGGCGTCTCCGGGCGTCGATGTATCTTCCAAGTTCGCCAGCGCTTACTTCTTCGCCAGCGCCCTTTCGACTTCCTTCGTCAGGGTGTCCTTCAGGTTCGCGTCGTAGCCGACGTGCAGCGCGGCGATCTTGCCGTCGAGGCCGATGATCACGAACGCAGGAATTCCGCTGAAGCCGTAGGCCTCGATGAACTTCGACTCGGGATCGAGCAGCGTGGTCATTGTGAACTTCTTGTCGGCCCAGAAGGTGCTGACGGCCTTGGTCCGATCGTCACCCTTCACGTTTTCCCAAACGTTGACGGGATGCACGGCAACTTTGTCATTCCCCTTCATCGAAACGGCGAATTCCTCGAGCAGCGGCAGACCTTTCTTGCACGGGCCGCACCAGGTAGCCCAGAAGTCGAGGACCACGACCTTGCCCTTCATAGCTGCGATATCGACTTCCTTGCCGTCGAGCATCGTGAGCTTCGCCGTGGGAGCAACGTCACCGACCTTGACCTTCATCTCAGGCTCACTTCCGCCACCCGCGCCAGCGAGTTCGCTGACACTCTTCACCGCAGTGCGTTCACCCTTCTCGAAGGTGATCGGGCGCGCGAGCTCTGGGGCCACGGTGTTCTCGACCGCCACCTTGATGGTGACGACGAATCCGGGAGGCGCACCGGGCGGCGTGACCGACGCCTTCGTCCCGGTCTGGAGATGCGTCTTACCGTCGAACATGATGACCGCTTCGCCGGTGTCGTTCGCGACTAACACTTCGTCGATGCCATTCGCCGAACGGGAACCCGCGAGCTTCGCGCCTTGCAGGAACGGGCCAGCGAGCGCGTCGACCGCACCCTCGGTCTTCGTGCCTTCACGGAACGCGAGCGCTGCCGTCGGCATCGCAAAGCCGGGCAGCATGGCAGAGAGCGTCTTACTGACACTGCCTTCGATCTTCTGCTCGACGAACTTGTCCTTCGGTTCCTTCGGCATGAAGTACACCATGCCATCGGTGGCGATGATTGACGCCTGATCCATCGCGAAACGAAGTGAGCCCGGCTTCGCATACGCCGTCTCCATCTTCTCTTCGTTGCTCATTCCTTCTGCCATGTCGACCTTGAGCGACACTGACTCGCTCAGCGTCGGAGCGGCCTGGTACGCCTTCGCGGCGGCATCCAAGATCGCCTCGGCCTGCTTGATGGCGTCGGGCGTACGGTTCGCGTCGGTCCAACCAGCGGTCGGCTTCTCGGCGGCCTTGGGCGCCGGCGCGGCGTCGGGTGCCGCAGGCTTCGGAGCGCCGTCTTGGGCGAAACACGGGCACGCGAGCGCCGCAGCGATCGCGATGACGGATGAGAGAATGCGCATCAGGTCTCCCCGGCAATTCGCCGGTGGCTCGGAATCGTCAATGGGCCGGAAACGTGCCAGCTCGGTGAGATTCGTAGGGTTGAGGAAAAGCGGGAGATCGTACCGGAGAGGCGGGTTGGGGTTCAAAACAAGGTTCATCCGAGGCGACGCCCGCTCCGGACGGGCCTGAGCAGTCTGGGGCGAAGGAAAATTGTCGAGAAGTCGAGTTGCGGGGGGCGGGGGGCGTCTCTCGATGAGTTCCCTCGCGACCCTGAGCATTGCTCACATTCGAGCCGCCCAGCGGATCACGCGATGTCCAAGTAGGTCCATCGCTTCCGAACCACCACTTCGAATAATCCGCAGATTCGAGCCCGTATCGCGCACAAGGAAGCCGCGGCACTCGACGCCCGTGCCAGCGTGCGGCGTTCGTGTTGCGTGCTCGCGCTTGAATCTGCGAATGGTCTGAAAACGCTTCGTCCACCGCCCTGTTAGGCAACGTCAAGCAAAGAGCATCTCCACAGATTACGCCGATTTCGCCGATTTCGCAGATTCCAACGCAGTGCGCGTCAGGGTTCAAATGCTGCGGTCGAACGCGATCCGTATCACTGCTGTGACGGAGCGATTGAAAGGACTCGGCTCCGTCAGTTCGTGACAAAGTCGAGGCCTTCCACCATCAAGCCACGCTCCGCCAAATCTTGAGCTGGGCCACTCGCAAACGCGTAGACCGTTTCGGCGATGTCAACGAAAGCTATACATGACGGACTGACAGTCGAGGAGCGTGATCGAGTCCGAGTATTCTTCCAAACCCGCAACCATGCCCCCTGTCACGCTCGCGTAGACCGCGATGTCGAGCGAGGAGCCCGCTGGGAATCCTGCGAACCCAGTATCGCCGGCTATCGCTTTCAGCAGCAGGATGCGTCCATCCTACTGCGCGAGCAGGGACCTAACGTCTATCCCCTCCCCGTTTGCGCCATTCGCGGCCGCCCACGCCTTGAGTGCCGGCGCGGCCAAGCCACTGTTCCAGTTCGCCTTCCTTCCAAGGTCTGGCTGCGCAGTTGGGAACACGAATACCTCAAGCATCATGACGCCGTCAGCCTGCTCTGCGTTGCCGTTTGGCGCGGGGATCACGATATCGACGGCTTGTGCTGGGTCACTCATCGCCGTCGAACGTGGCCACGCGAAAAACGTCGCCGTCGCCGCTGTCGCGACGATCGTCATGACGAACGCAACTTTGACTTGACTGCTCACTGAGCGCCGCATTGCGCTACCTCCGTGATCCAAAAGTCGACGCCGTTCCCGTAACAGAAGTCATCCAGAGAATCCATCGTCGTGCAGGGCAGGTGTCCAGGAGTCCCTGCGAAATATGGCTTGCATCCCTCGTTTGCCGGATGAGTCTCGTCTGGGAACTCGACACAGGGACTACAGGGGATGTTCGACCCGCCAGAATTGCACCGGTAATAATGATTTGTATAGATGGAGCAGGCTTGTGCGATGCATACCGACAATTGAACCTTACAGGCCTCTTGGCAGCTCGTCCAGAACTTGGTCCGCTTAAACGCGGGCGGGCTGTGCGTAAAGTCGCAGCAGTACTGTGTCACTAGGGTCGCGCAACAACCGTACGACCACGGCGGGTTCGGCCAAGTCGGGGAGCACAGCACTGGGGGGTCGGCAGCGCTGCCGTTCACGACAACGGCAGCGAGCACGGCCCCGAATGAGAGTCGTCGTAACGGAGTGTCCGCTCATCGAACCCCACTCACCCGCGCGGCGGCTGTTTCGTCTTCCATATATCCGGCAGCCAGTCGTCGAGGTTCTTCTCGCTCGTCCCCGGCA
>JAWXCC010000258.1:0-33379 GCA_034440475.1 Phycisphaerae bacterium
CGGTCCAGCGGTCTTGATGTGATTTCATGCCGCGAGTGTGGCGGCGGGGAAATCAGGATGGAAGATGGCTTTGGTGGAGCGGACACGGAACACCGTCACAGCGGCACCGCGCTGATGAGGCCCGCGGACGTGGATCACGGACGGGCCGAAGCGGTGCAGTCGCGGCGCGCGATCACGCTCGACGCGGCGTACATGTGTCACCCGGAACGCTTTGTCCGCAAGGCTCTGGCTCCGATTCCGCTTCCGTTAGCCGTCTGGATCAACAAGCCGACGACGGCTGTCACCGTCGTCGCTCAGTAATCTTTCTTCGTTGGGTGTCTCAGAATTGTTGACAACTACCACTTACGCCGGGCGCCGCTCATCGAGTCCTTTGTCGCCAGCTTTCTAGATTCAGTCGCGACTGTAATCCGCGGCGGTGTGCGTCAGTCATACGTGGTGCGCAGAGAGGATCTCAGCGTTGTTCGTGGAAGGGTGCATGCCGCAAGGCAGTGGACGCGACTTGCCAGTCGGTCGGATGTCGTCGCATGCCAGTTCGATGAGTTGTCGATCGACAATATCTGGAATCAGATGCTGAAGCTTGGTCTGCGAACCGTGCGACCTTGGATCACGAGTATCCATCTGCAGGCCCGGTGGTCGGAACTCATGAGCGTTTTTGAATGTGTTAGCAACATCGAGCCATACCGAACGATGTGGAGGCGCTTGGTTTTCGACCGGCATGCTGAGCGATATCGCGACGCCATTGTTTGGGTACGACGGCTGGTCGAGCTCTTGGTCCCAAGCCTGCGCGGCGGCTTGGATGACGCGCCATCGTTGTTGTTCGACATGAACGTCCTCTTCGAATCAGTGGTGGCGCGCGTGGTCAAGCGCCGAATGTCGCGGCGCGATGGCATTGAAGCGTCCGTTCAAGAACGGGGAACTCATTTGACGCGAACCGCCGGGCCCGGCTCAAGGCGAATGATCGAGCTACGTCCCGATCTGGTGGTTCGCGAGTCCAAGCGTGTGCGCACCATCATTGACGCGAAATGGAAGCGAGTCGATACCACGCGAGACGGAATGCCGAGTCGTTCAAACGCCGACATGTACCAACTGCTCGCTTACGCCACAGCGTTCGGATGCGACGAAGTCGTGCTCACCTGTCCCTGGCACGGAGGACTCGGCGCAAACCCGTCCGCAAACTTCGAGTTCAACACACGGCGATCTGGCTCTCCGATCGCCCGCGTCTGCTTCCTCAACGTCTTCAGTGATCGACTCGACCTCGTGGGTGGCGATCCACCATTCCTCTCGCGCTCGGAAATTGAGTGACGTGCCGAATAGCCTTGCGTGATTCGTGCGCTGCGTTGCGTCGAGCTGAGCGCTTCTCGCTTCACGCCAAGACGCGCACGAATTGTGCAAGCCTACTTAGCGCTTGCGTCGCCGCTCAGCCGAGGCAAGGTTGCAGCCTCAATGTTCCCGAGCGCGCGGCACCTTGACGCCGATCGCGTAGTCGGCCGCGCAGAGATAGATCTGCACGTCGAGCGGCATGCGCTCGAAAAGCGATTCGCCGATCAGCTGCCGGACGCTGTCGGCACCCCTGCGCACGAGGTCATAGCGAGTCCGGATCAGCGGCGCGATGGGGTTGTCGCTGTCGAAGGGGCTCACGTCTTCGTGCTCGCGCATGTACGCATCGCGAAGCGGGCCGCGCCGGGCGATTTGCTCTGGCGATTGCCACTGATCCAGCGCGACGACAGTGCGGTGCTGGACGTCGGATTGCGTTAGGGCATACGCGGCGCGGAGTGCACCCAACTCGCGCAACTGCTCTTCCGTCATCAACCCGGCCGAGCGCGATGATTGCAGTTCGTCATACGCCCACTCCAGCGGAGTCGGGGTAAACACCGTCGGATACTTCTCGCGATTGAACGCCGCGAAGAGCCGCTCGCGATTGTCCGGTGTGAGAAGCGCTGCGAACGTGGCGATCGCGCGCTCATTGAGAACGGGAACCGTTCGCCCAAGCCGAGCCCAGTCGCGATTGGCTTCCGCCGACAGCTCCGCTTCTCGCGCCGTTTGGGGCTTGACCTGCGCCTGCGCATTGGCGTGCATCGCTTGAGTGATCACTTCCACGCTGTCTTCATAGGCAACGAGCGCGTCGTTCAACTCTGTCAGATAGCCGACGACGGACTCGTCGAGCGCCGACCGCTCGTTGTCACTGAGCGGCAATGGCCCGAGAAGCTGCGCCAAGTCCATCGTCGAACCTTCGCGCCAGCGGGCGCGGATCTGCGGGAGATCGCGGGCGCGCCGCGATGCTCGACTTTGTTCGAGCCATCGCTTTACTTCGGCGGGCTCGAGGAGTGCCGTGACGTCTGCATCGAACTGGCGCTCCAGCAGTTGACGCGTCTTCGCCCAGCGGGCGTACGCATCGAACGCGCCAAAGTCATTCCCGAAGGCCATCCAAGGATTGACGCCGGGATTGGCTGCGGCAAACCTGCGCTCTGCGTCTCTGAAGCGTTCTTGGTCTACGTCGCATTGCTTATGTTCCGTTTCGTACACCGCGACAGAGTCGTCATGTAACCACCGAATTGCGGCTTGTGTCGACGGAGAGAGTGGCGCGATGCGCTCATCGAGCGCCGGTCGGCTCACGAAGGGAAGAACGATAGTCGCGAACTCCGTCATTATGACATCCGCGGGCGCTGGAACGGTCGCGTCGGTCGCGTCCTCCGCATCGTCTGCATTGAGCGGAGCGCTGGCCGCTTGCGCATCAGGCTCGATCGCGCGACCCATGATCCGGTCAATGGCTTTGGTAAACGCGCCCGCTTCGCCGTACCACCGTTGCAGCGCTTCGTTGAAGGGATCGGTGGTTCTTGCGATCGCTTCGCGAACCGTCGCGGTGAGGTCCGTCAGTTCCTTCCTCCTCGTCACCGCGTATGCCCATTCGCGATACTCGAGCTCACGATGAGATGGCTTGAGCATTCGGTCGTACAGCGACGCGAGCTTCGCAATCGCCTTGGTCGTGGCGCGATCGAAGTTGACCTGCACGTCCCGCAAGCTCGCCCGTTGTTCGGCGGTCAAGTCAGCAGATGCGGCCGCACCGCGGATCAAAGGATCGACAGCTCCAGCTTCCGCGAAAACGAACGGAAAAAGCGTGCGATCGGCTGCGGTGCGGAGCGCGACGAACGTCTCTTCCGCGAGCAACGTTTGCAACTGCGCCAGCGACTTCCGACAGGCGGCGCGGATGGCCGGATACTCGGCATCGAGACGCACATAAAACTGCGCGATCGGCTCGAGCTTCAGTGGATCGGGAATGTCTGCGCCGCGCGCGTCAAGAATAATCTTCTGGAGCGACTCGAAATCACGCCTGAATGTGTATTGGGCGAAGTCGAGGCGGCGCAAGCAGGGATCAAGCTCTCGGTTGTACTGCTCCAAGACCTCTGCGACCTCCGGACGCACGGAAGCAGCGGAGTCGATCGTGCGAAGACGCTCGGAGAGATCGGGGACGCGACCGAACTCAGGTGACGACGACTGATGCTTCACCATGCCGACGCGAAGATGCGCGCGGCGTAACGAGTCGATGGTTGATTGTTCGGAGCGCGACAACGACCGCATGCGGTCGAACAAGGCGTCGGAAGCATCACGAGCCCCGACTTGCCAGCGAAGCTCGATCGAGCGGTCGTGGTGCGCGAGGTCCGAGCCAATGTCCGTGTTGTTAGCCAGTTCACCTTGCGCGTACATCCACTCAAGCGAGCGACTCTTCGCCAAGAGTGCGCTCTTGAACTGCCGGCGGTAGTCGTCGAAGAGCGCAGCGCTCACCTCGTCTCCGACACCGTTGCCCGCGAGCATGGCCGCCGCTTCGCGAAGCGTGCTTCTTCGAACGATGAGATCGGCCTCGGGAATGGACTGGCGCGCGGTGGCGGTGCTCGACGCGACTGTCGCGGCGACGGCACCGACGATCGCAAGTAACGCGAAGTGAGAACATCGCTTGGAGGGAGGTCTTGTCAACGCGACAATCTTTTATCAGCTATCGACGATTGGACGTCGACGGACGAAGGAACGGGCGCCGCTATGCCGCGCCTTCGTTACGCTCCGCCGCTTCTTGTTCTCTCCCGGACCTCCAGCGGACAG
Source organism: Phycisphaerae bacterium (assembly GCA_034440475.1). Lineage (GTDB taxonomy): Bacteria > Planctomycetota > Phycisphaerae > Phycisphaerales > SM1A02 > JAEUIT01. The sequence continues at coordinate 4,093 of JAWXCC010000258.1, forward strand.
CGCTCAAGAAGCTGCTGTACCTCGACGCCGCCAAATCGGTTTACGACCTCCGCAGCCCGCCAAGAAATGGTCTTGGAGCGTACTGGGGAACACGAGCTTGAGTCGCTCGGACTTCAACCGTGGTCAGCCCACGCTACGCTAGGCCACCACATGGTGCTCCATTCGTCGCGGTGCGGTGCATGCGCCATCGCAGGCCACGCGACCGACGCGATCGTCTCGATGGCGCTTGCAAAGTCGAACTGCTGTGCCGCAGCAGACCGCGCTAGAAATCCCTTCCATTGCACGTTCTTGGTCCGATCGGCAGCGTCGTCGGCAGCGCCGTGCCCCGGCGGTCAAAGGTGGCCCGGATAGCGCGGGAAAGCACCGCGCCGTCGAACTCGAAGATCCGCGAGAGGACGACGAGGTCGAAATAGTCCTTCATCCTGCTGTTCGCAAGTCCGCGCCCTGAGCGTCGGCGATGCGCTTCAATCGCACGCGCGCCGATGCGGCGATATTCGTGAGTGGCTTCGTCACACCAGCGCCTCGACGTATGGCCTTATGACCGACGTCACACGATCCGCTTGCGCCGCCTTGAGCAGCGCATCAACCGAGCCAGCCCGCGTCCGCAGATATTCTCGCAGCGCTTCGAGCGCGACATCCAATCCAATATGACTCCGGTATCGGAAGCAGTCGGCGACGGTCTTGGCGGGTTCGTGATACGGACGGCGACGCCGTCCATTGACTTTGTTGTGACGCCGTGGCTGAGCGAGATGCCGCTGGCACGAACAACATGGAGCTTCGGCCGCTTGCCGCTCGGGGCGCGGTCCTTGCGGTCGATGAGCAGCCAGACCTCGTGCGGGAGCTGCGTCGTGAGTCCGTGCACCTGCAGCGCACTGAGAAGGCAGAGTGTGCTTTCGGGATGCCGCTTCGCCACCTCCGCCAGTGTGGCCTGCTCGGTCAGATTCGCATCGGCGACGCGGTAGAGGCCGCGGGCGACACGCTCGATCGCGCCACGGTCGGCGAGCCGTCGAAGGTAGGTCCGCGGGATTCCCTTCCGATCGAGATCGCGAGTCCGAAGCGGGCCGGCCTTCGCGAGCTTGAGCACAACACTGACCTTGGACGGGACCTTCTTCGCCATAAGATCCTAAATGTCGGCTATTCCGCGGTTCGACCGACGAAAAGTATCATGAGTCGCGAAGAGAAGCTAGGTGAGGGCGGTTCACTCGGATCCATCTAGGGGGACGCCGATTCCGTAGACGCTCGCCGCGCTATCGCAGGTAGATGCCGCAGTAGATCTTGGCGCCTGCCGGTTCCGGAAACTCGAAAAGCTGCAGTTGCACGGTGCCGCCTTCCCTTGTCCACTTCGTGCAGACGCCCGCATAGGGCTCGGGCATCCGGCCCACGATGAGTCCGTCCGCTGTCGCGACGTACAGGGTCGGGTCGACGTCAATTGTCCCCGTGTAGAGTGGCTCGCCGTGCCCCATCTGCGCAACGGCCTCGTCCGCCTCTTCGCTGTTGACCCGTTCACATCGAGTGCGAGGGGTGAGCTCGGCTGATGCCGCATCACGAAGCAGTTCGATTGCGGCGCTGCCGTGTGCTCCCGACGATCGGTTCGTAGCGGTCCCAGTCCGCGAACCTCCCTGGTCCGCGCGAACGCATGGAAGGGCGATGAGCGGCACGGGCGCGCCGCCGTCAGCAAGGATCTCCGTTACTCTCGCCGAGTAGAACCAGCCGGTGCCAATGTGATGCGCGACAGCGCTGGAGATTCGCTTCGGAACGTAGCCGAACATTCGGCCGTCGGCGGTATTGACTTGGACGGCGTTGGGGTCGAATGGGTTGCGGGGCTCGGGTACGAGTCGCACGCTCATTCCGGTCGTCACGAAGCGCGCAACGATCTGGTCTCGCCCCTCGTACTGAGCGCCCGCGACCTGGAACTCGAAGTCAACTTCAGTCCAACCCGGTTCCTCGGGACGTGGAGCCTTGCTCTGCGGCCCACGAGTTCGGACACGTTCCGCCTCCTCTCGTTTCGACTCCACGCCACGGCGGGCGTTCTTCGCGGCCTTCCTCGTGTCTGGAGGTAGCACGCGCTCGATTGCTTACAGCAGATCCCGCTGCTCGTCCGCGCTCACGACGCCGTCCGCGATGATTCGGCTCAGCGTCTCCGAGAGGAACGCAACTCCCTCGATGTCTGCGTCCCGATTCTCCCGCAGCCAGTCACGAAGCGCGAGGATCTCCGCTTTGGTGAGCGCTCCGTCAGCCGTCATGCCTTTGCAGAGTGTGAACAGCTCTGCGCCGATGCCTCCTTGAAGCTGCTTCTTGGAGAGCGAAAGTCGCCTACTCGGACGTGGTTTCACTGCCATGACGGTTGTTCCTTTGCAGGTCTTGTCACCACTTCGATGAAGTCCATCGAGCGTTCGCTGGCGCGGAACCGAGTCGTCAAGCGCCGCCCACTCTTCGATCCGCCGCAGTGCGAGGTCTCCGCACTCACCGACGCCTACTCCGGCGGCACGTACAGCCCGACGAGACTTGAGCTTGGTACCACCTCAACATCGAGATCTCCCCCGCGCGAGTAACCTCGTCCGTTGTCGCCGTTCGCGAGGTACTGAAGCGTAGCGTCGGACCTGCGAAGGAGATCGACGAGGGCACCTTCGAGTGCGAGGCAATCCTCCTTTGGAGCGGGCGGCGCCATGAGAATGCGATACCGGAATTCGAGCATCTTCAACTCGCGAGTATGTTGCCCGTCCGGCCGTGACGGCAGGAGTCGGCGCTTACCAGTGAGGAACGCGTCTAAGTCAACAGGACTGCAGTACCGAGATACTCGCCCGTCCTTGAGTTCTTGCCAGAGTCGACCCTCGAACCCCGCCGCCGTCTCGCTGGCGAAGTGGCCGCGAGTCGTCGCCGAAATGGCCGTAGACCCTCGCCGCGAGCGAGTCGAATCCCTTGCGAATGTCGCAGTGCCGTCGGCGAGGTCGATCCTGACAGCGGCGGGAAGGGCGAGCATCGCGGCACGACCTACACGACGAGCGCGTCGCCCGCGGCCTCTATCGCGTCGCCGATTCTCACGGACTCCGCAAGACCTCTATGTCGTGGGTCGTCGCGAGCGGTGCGAGCGCGCGAACTGCGCAGGAGTTGGCCCGCCACTCGACACCGACCCTGACGATCGGACGCTACTCGCACACGCGGATGAGTGAGATGACGGCGGCGCTTGGCGGCGTGCCTGGTCTCGCGCCGACCTCTGTAGTTCAACTTGCTGGAGGACCCCCAACGTCAGCTCAGACGTCAGTAGCAACGTCAGCAGTCGCCGCTCCGGACGACGCGAACGCAGTCGAGCCAGTGCGAGTCGATGATGATCCGAACACAATCAACAAGCCGCCCAACTCGTCGCGTCGCAAGGCTTTGGGCGGCATGGTGTGTCACCATGCGACGCTCCGCGGCAATGCCCCACTCGCTGACCGAAGCTAGAGAAACGCTACTCGTGGATCGCCCTTATGAGATGCACAAGAATCGCGTCTGCTCCGCGAATCCTTTCATAACTCACATCTTTGGCCTGTGATCCGGCAACCGATGGCCCCCCCCCACTCTCCAGCACGAGCTGGCTTTGCCGATACACGCGAACCACTGATGCCACGGCTAACATCGCGCGCGGGATGGGTGTGTCCGCAATGGGATTTATGACGAGAGCGATCGAACGAAGTTGCTTGAGTCGGCGATCCCGCCGCGCGTCGATTCCGGTCATCACGGCGGCAACGCTTCGTCGTCGAGCGCACGATCGAAGCCGTAGAGACGCGTGGTCATTCCAGCTTGCGCCGGCGACTCGCGCATAAAACGAAGGCGATAGACGCGCGGAACTGCCCATGCATCGCGAACTGCCGAGCGCGCTGGCATGGTTTCGCGAAGTGTCGGCGCTGCGTTCGGCAAGAATGCGAAGTCGAGCGCGTCGGCCCACCCGCCTTCCGGCGCTGCGCACCAAGCAGCTAGGCCGCCGAAAACACTCCAACTGCTTCGTTCGGCTCTGCTCCACTTGTCACCGCCCGAGCCCGGTGCGCGAAATGCGAACGTTCCGCTGACCATCAAGCCGGGCCGCGCACACGGGCCGAGTGAGACCCACGATCGCGTTCCCGGCCGAGATGGAGCGGACGTGAATCCGACCATGGCTGGTTCGCTGCCTGATATGAACGGATCCAGCGCGCGATCCGTGGTTCGGTCAACGCTCTCGGGACGCGATCCATCGACGGGGAGCACTTCAACCACGAACCGTTCGTGACGATTCTCAACCGGAAACACCTCGGTCGTTCCAGACCAGCTCGAGGCCAGCAAACTCACCTGCCAGTGCAATTCGATCAAGAGCGGTCCGACCAGTGGCGCGAGAAGGCCGGGCACCTCGACCCTCGACTGCGGCGTCAACGGTGCCTTCAAGACCGAAGTGCCGTTGATGAGCACGGTGATGGCTGCAATCTCGCGTCCCCCGTCGGACGGTGGCGCGATGATCGCGATGGGAATCTCGCTGCCGCCGCGCACGCGCTTGGGCACGACAGCGACACTCGGTTCGACAATCCGGTTGAATAGTCGAATCGCATCCTCACGATCGAACAAGCCAGATGACACGAGCATTCCCGTAAGAGCGAGCAGACCTTCCTTCCGGCGCGGACGATCAAGTTCCGCATCTCCGCCTAACACAACGTCGATGTCGACGTGGCGGAGCCATTCAGCCACCATTTCGCGATTCGCCGCGGCATTCACCACTCGGCCTCTCGTATCGCGCAGATCGCACCAGCGACGCAGCGCAGTGATACCGTCTGCTCCTTCGTCTCCCGGACGACCGACCTGCGCGATCGCTTCCTCTACGGCAAGGCGCTCGTGGCGCCGTGAGATCGCTGCGTCGAATCTGGGAATTGCGAACCAGAGCGCGACGGCGCCGACGCCCAGGACACACACGAAGGTCACCGCTACGCCGAAGAGGCGCCCAGCTGACCGGCGCTCATAGTTGACGAGACGAACCGATCGCGCCGTTGTGAGATCCGCGCCGCACTCGGAGCATCGCCCAGGTATCGCTTTGCCAGCACCGCGCGCGGTGGCTCGGCATCGAGCGCATTCAGCAGTCAGCGACAGCCGCCGGTGTGCGACACGGCGCGCGACGAGCGCTGCGACGGCGGTCACCACGCCGACCGTCAGTGCAATCGCGAGCGCCTTCGCCTCGAAGAGCGAGTCGTCAGGCACGACAGCGACGACGCTTTGCACGGACATAGTCGGCGTCATCGTTGAGGTGCCTCAGTCGCGCCGACTTCATCATCGCCACTCACAAATGGAACGACGATTTCGAGCGGGCCGCCGCTGGCGATCAGTTGCCACTCTTCGATCGGGGCGGTCTCCGCGCGAGAGTGTCCGACGAGCGAGATGGGACTTGGAGTCGCCCAACCGCCGACGCACCGCAAGCGAATCTCATGTTTACCTGCCGCGAGATTCGCCGGAGGATCAAACTCGATGTGCATATTGAAGGTAATGAACGCCGTCGTACCTGACGGAAAATACGGAGAAACTCCGCGATGCAACCCGATCGGCGCACCGTCGAGCGTCGCGCTATCGAGTCGAAGGAAATAGTCGTAGCCGACCAACATCGGAGAAGCCCGCGTAATTGCCAACGCAACGCGCTGACCGGGTCGGACGGGAAGCGGGACTGAAATCAAGTTCGCCACCATCGACGCAAGCGCCGCGTTGCGCGCCGGGCTGATGGCCGGAGCGGCGAGCGCCAAGTGGCCGAGCATTTGTTCATTCTGGAACGAGCGCGACCTCACCGGTGGGGCTCCCGCGAACTGTCCGAGGATTTCTTCGGCTTCGTCTTCGCGCAGCGCGTTGCGCGACATGCGCCGCCACAGCGATTCCGCAGCCCAATCATCGCCACGTTCCAATCCGTACATGAGTACCGAGGTCGGCAACGCGTCCGACCATCCGCGCTTCGTCGTCCGCATCCACGCACCAACGATCACGATCGCAATCGAGAGCGCGATAAGAAGCGCGCCGTTCACGACCGCCCAGCGACGTCGAACGCGCCCGCGCGATCGAATCGCGCGCGGCGCCGCGAGGTCTGCCCCGCAGTCGCAACGACGGGGATCGCGCCAGACGAAGGGAGCTGCATCTCGCCGACACTTCGCGCACATCGCTCGTGTTAGGTCCTGTCGGCCCACGATTGCAATGAGCAGAACGATCGCGCCGACGAATCCGGTGGCGATGACGACGTAAAGCTCAGCAGGCGGCACGTGCGAAATGCTACCGCGCGTGGAGAGTCGGTGTCGCCTCAATCTCTTTCAGCGTTGCATGCCGTTTTAGACTTCGTCCTCCTATCGACGTCGTGTGTCCATCGTCACGGTGCAGCCGGTTGTACATTCCCGCGCGAACCAGCAATCGCATTTCGGTCGGGTTCGTCGCCGGTTGCTATTCCGCAACGCCTGCCGACCAGACACCACAGCGCCGCGCGCGACGGGAACGGAGGCACCACAATGGCGATGGACAGCGCGAAGACTCCCCTCCTTGCTGAAGCCACCGAAGGTCGGCTGGTCGCGTTCGTCGGTGCGGGCGTGTCGACGATCGCTCCGACGTGCCTTCCCTCGTGATGGGACGTGAATGAGCGCGTGGCGATCGCGCTGGCCGATGCGGTGAAGCCGATCGTTGGCGAAGCTCTGGCGCGGCGCGCTGCCGATGCGATCAACGCGCGTCGGAAGGCGGACCGTTTTCCGCCTGAGTATCAAGCGGAACTCTTGGCGGGGAGCCTGCGATCGAGCCATTTCCGCGTCCTTCAATGCCTCGACACTGATCAGCCCAATGTGGTTCATCGACGATTGGCCCGGCTCGCTGCCGGAGGTCACCTCGCCGCGATCGTTAGCACGAATTTCGATCGCGGACCCGATGCCGCGTTTCGCGAGTCTGGCATTTCGCCGCGCACGTGCTCGCGCCGTGACGACTTCACGGCGCTCGCCCAAGAGCTTGATCACGGCGAGCGGAGTGACGGCAGGTGCCTTCTCCTGAAGCTACACGGATCGGCGGAGGATCCCAACACGCTCATCGACACACTGGCGCAGCGCAAGCGAGGCGTGCAGCGCGACGCGTTGACATGCGTTCTCCATCTGCTTCGCCGCTGTCATTGGATCTTCCTTGGCTGGTCGGGTGGCGACCTCGCGGGCAATGAGAGCTATCTCGGATTGCGAGGCGAGTCGCCGCGGGCACGCGGCTTCACTTGGCTCTGCCGGACGGGCGACACGCCCCGCGCCGAGGTGGTCAGACTCCAGAAGCTCTATGGCGACCGCGGCCAGATCGTGCCGTGCGAATTGCCGAGCTGGCTCACAGAGGCGACCATCGATCTGCTCGGCGGCGAGCCCAGTACACCAGACCAAGTCGATGAAGTTTCGCTCAGGCAACTGGCGCGCGAGAAGGTCGAGTCGTACGCCCGCAGTTGGGCGGCCGACCTCGGCGCCACACAGTGCACGACGTCGCTTGCGAGCCTACTCGTCGCAGTCGGCGAGCCTGGAATTGCGACGACACTTGTCGAGTCCGCGCGTGCGACCATGACGCGGAACGAGCGCGAGAGCAACGACGCGCCCATGCTCGATTGCGAACTCGGATCGCTTTACACCACCGCAGGTCGAGACTCCGAAGCGCTTCAACTATTTGAGCACGCCGCGACTGCGTTCATGGCTGCCGCCGCGCCTCAGCTCTCGGTCGGTGCTCGTTGCAACGCGGGACTTATCTACCTCGCTCGCGGCGATTGGGAGCCAGCGCGCGAAGCGTTCGAGACGGTCCTCGAGTTGGCAACGAAGTCAGGAGACGATGAGCAGCGCGGCATCGCGCTGCACAATCTCGCATTGGTTCATGGCTGTCGCGGCGAATTCGATTTGACTGAACGTTGCTTCGGCGACGAGTTGGAGATCTTGGAGCGACTTGGCGACGAGCCAAGCAAAGCCATCGCCCTCAACGATCTCGGCGAGATGCTGGGCAAGACGTCGCGCTACGACGCCGCGGTCGCGGCGCTGACGGAGGCGCTACGTATCCGCGAGCGCCTCGGCAACGATCGCGGACGCGCGCTCACGTTGGGAAACCTAGCTCAAGTTCAGAGTGGGCGCGGAGACCTTCCGGCCGCAGCCCGCACCTACGACAAGATCATCGCGGTCTTCGCGCGGTTAGGCGACGATCCGAATCGCATCAAGACCGTCGCGAATCAGGCGCAGGTTATGGTCGACATGGGTCGCGCGGCCGGCGCGGTCCCCATGCTGCGCACGGCGATCGCGCAGGCTAAGAAGCTTGGGCGCGATTCCGAACTCGCAATGGTGCTTTCAGGATTAGGTCGCGCGCCGCGCGAATCAAGCCACGCGGCGGAAGCACGCGCGGAATTCGAGCGATCGATAGCGATTTCGACGCGCCTCAGGCGCTCGGCGTTCTCGTGCGCCATCTCGACGAACTTGCGGCGGGCTACGGCAGCCAGGGCCATGCGCAGCCAGCCGCTCAATTTCGGCAAGAGGCAGAACGACTGCGCGAGCGCATTCACGGCCCAAAGATCGTCGAAATCGTCCCGCTCATCCCGAAGCTTCGTCGTCGCAGTTGATCCGCGATGAGTCGCCCGAGCGATTCCCCGAGCGACACCCCGATCGGCGAATAGCAGGATGCAAAGTCTGGGTCTTCAGGCTTTCGTGTGGGCACGAGAATAAGGAAGACTCGTTTTCGGGCGGCTCAGCTCGAGCTCTGGCGCGCTCGTTGCGTCGGTTGGTGTTCCATCGCCCGCCGTCGCCTTCACATCGCCGTTCATCATTGCGGCGGCGATGTGAAGGCGACGGCGGCCTTGGTTTCATTACAGCAGGCGATCAGTTTCGCTGCATTCGACGGCGCGGCTGTGTGGGAGATCGCAGCGGACACCGTCGTCAAGGCGCCCCGATCACGCTGAGGATTGCTCCGCTTCGGCGGGACGCGCCCTGCTCGTCGAGCGCGCGTCGCATCCTGACTCTTTCAAGCGGCAGCGGCCGTACGCAAGATCTACGATCTCCCGTCGGAGCGGAGCAAGCCGGTCTCTGATACTCGGCACGCGCGAACGAAGGCCTTGCGCCGCTACCCACGCGAAAACCTGAAGCGCCAGCGAAGAAGGGGCGCTGTAGAGCTAGGATCTCTTAGCGGCGGGGACACGAACGAACTCACTAAGCCGCCAACTGGACCAGCCGATTTGGAGCGGTGAATTCTGGCGAAGGAAAGTTTGCGACGATCGCGAGCGAGCGTTTCGCTCGCGTCGTCGGAATCTGGATCTGATTCAACGGACACGGTATCGGCGGAACTGGCTCGCACGTCGCCGGTCCCCACGCGGCGAGCAGCGTGGCCAAGTCCGCGCCATCGACTACCGAATCGTGGTTCACGTCGGGCGCGCAAGCCATTCCGAACTGCGTGCCGGGGATCGGGGCCCATTCGGTCGCGCCGCTGTACACCATCGGCCACGACGAGCCGTTGTACATCGCGCTCCAGTAGAAGCGCTTCACCTCAATGGTTCCGTCGCTCCATCCTCGAAAGAGAATCGCATACCCAGACATGCTAGAAGGGTCATTCGTCCCTGTCTGCTGGTCCAGCCAGACGACCTGGCGCGGCAGATCTGCGGGCGGCCCCTTCGCGTCCGATGCAGCGTGAGCAGTCGATTCAAGTCGCGGTCCGGCGACAAAGGCGTGAACGACCACGGCACCGGCGAGCATTACGAGTCCTGTTCCAGTTGAGACGCTTAGCTTCATGGTGAACTCCGTGCGCCCGTTGCGGGCGTGCGGGCAAGCATACCGATGCGACTGCCCGCATCGCTAAGGCGTTTCTTGTGAAAGCCCGCTCGCTGATGCGATCAGACGCGTTGCGGCCGGTCCAAAGGATCGCGCCAATTTGGATACGACAACGCGCGGAATTCAGCCAGAAAAGGACACAAAACGTCGCTGCGCTCGTTGCTTTTTGATTGTCGAGCAGTGCACTGCACTGTTAGAGAATCACCCTCACTGCGTCATGCAGAGCGGCGGCAACGGGGACAGCGACGCACGGTGTCCCCGGTGCGCATGGTGCGCCGCTCGCTGCCGGATCGCTCACGCGCGCTTCGGAAGCCGGGCCTTGCTGGCTGATGGAAGTTGCAGTCAATTGCGAGTTTGTGCGCTCCCTTGCGACTCTCCTTTGTTAACGTCGGCGTTCGACTGGCGTGCGCCGGTCATAAGGAGAGGAGCAAGCATGAACTCGTTTGTAGTGGGCTTCGGCGCAACCGTCTGGATCACAGCGCAAATGTTCGCGGGCGATTGCGGCGAGCAGAAACTCGTGCCTTAGCGCGTCGGATACCAACCCTTCTTCGGAAGGCGAATCGCGATGGGCGGCAACCTGCTCGCGGTCACCGCGCAGAACGACGCCGACGGGATCGGCGCGGTGTACGTCTTCCATCGCGACGGACCGCTCTGGATCGAGGAAGCGAAGCTTGTCCCGTTCGACGGAGTTGACAACGCCGGGTTCGGATACGCGCTCGCGATTGGCGGCGATGATCTGTTCGTCGGCTCAATCAACGACCAAGAGCACGGTTCGGTCTACGTGTTCCATCGGAATCGTGGCGAATGGAACTTGGTAACGAAGTTAGCCCCGGCCGACGTACAGACGAATGACGGCTTAGGAAGCTCCGTCGCCGCTCGACCGGGACTGGTCGCGATCGGCTCGCCCGCCAACGATGCGCGCGGAATCAACGCTGGTGCTGCCTACGTCTTTGAATGGAACGGCGCTGCTTGGATTGAGGCGCAGAAGCTGGTTGCCTCGGATGCGCTGAGCGGCGACATTTTCGGAGCGGCGATCGCGCTCAGCGGTGATGCGCTGGTGCTCGACGCGTACGGCGCGGATCCCCGAGGGGTCGAATCCGGGGCGGCGTACGTCTTCCGGCAGCAAAGCTCGACATGGATCGAAGAGGCGAAACTCGTTCCAACCGACGGTGCCGCTGGGGACTCGTTTGGTTTTCCCGTAGCTGTGCACTCCGACGTGATCGCCGTCGGTGCTGTGAGCGCCGATGACAATGGGATCTCATCTGGCGCGGCGTACGCTTTCAGGCGCGTTGACTCGCGATGGGTCGAAGAGCAGAAGCTTCTCGCAAGCGACGGCGCGATGAACGACGTATTTGGCAATGCCGTGGCTGTGAGTTCCGACGCGATCGTCGTCGGCTCTCCCTTCGACACCAACGAGAATGGCAAGTATGCCGGATCGGCTTACGTGTTCCGTTCCATCGCGGGCGCTTGGGTCGAGGACCGCAAGCTGACTTCTGCCGATGGCGTTCCCGGTCAGGGCCTCGGTGTCTCTCTCGGCATGGAAGGGAACGCGCTTGTGGTGGGAGCGCCGTACGATCCCGCGAAGGGTACGGGCGCTGGTGCCGCCTATGCCTACGACCTTGGCGTCGCATGCACTGCCTCCGACATCAACAGAGACGGACACGTCAACGCAGCCGACCTCTCGATCCTGCTCGGCTTCTGGGGCTCGTGCTCGGGCGCGTGCCTCGGCGACATCGACGGAGACGGCATCGTCGACGCGGCGGATCTCGCGATCTTGCTTGGGAACTGGACAGGATGAGCTGCGCGTAGGTGTTAGCCAGAGACAGCGGCTATCGAGCGCGTTCGGCGATGGACCAGCGGTCGTCCAGTTGAGACATAGCTGCCCCGCGGAAACTGCTGTTCCACGTTGTTAGGTGTAAACGTCAAGGTGTCGGGATGGCGAACTCTCGCGACCATCAATCGCCCTCGTGCGTTGCGCGCGACGCGACGTCGTCGTTCGGCCGCTGAGTTCCGCGACGGCATGGTGTTGATGCCGTCGTCTCCGGAGTACGATCCATCGCGGCAAGTGGAATGCGAGTTACGTGGCGAACAGTAACAATCGAGCACCTATGGAAGAAACCAACGTCGGCACTTGGGCTGAATTCTTGGTTGAGATTGATCGCATCGAAGATGGTCGCCGCGCACAAACGCAACGGGACGGCAGCACGCATGTTTCGGAGATGCTTTACCTTGGTCAGGCGAATGCATCGTGGGAGCTGCAGACCACTCTCGAGCGGCTCGCTCCGAAGGTGAGATCGCTCGAACACTACTTTCGGATCATTCGGAACGTGAAGCCGGAAATCGAGACGTACACAAATCAGCGCTGGGACTTCGCTGAAGACGCTCGTCAACAGTTTGAGAACGAATATCTCGACTGCCGACCCCAAGTGTGGGCGAGCAGGTGTCCGCAGCCCGCGGACTCAGCGTTGGTTACCTGAAATGAGCCATACTGGACTTGAACCAGTGACCTCTTGCGTGTCATGCAAGCGCGCTAGCCAACTGCGCCAATGGCCCGTCTCGTCGCTCTTTGGTGTTCGCGGGCGACGAACGCGGAAGATAGCCGACCCCGGGGGTCGCGGCAAGACGACAGTCCGGTCGCGCGGCTTCGACAGCGCTTCTTCGTTTCGTCGCGAGGGCTAGCAGCCGAAACGAAGAAGCGATGAAGAGCCTATGGAGGTTCATCCTCCGAAGTGCTTGAGGCACCGATCGATCCGAAGTAGGGAACTTGGCTTCCCCAAAATGGCCAAGGTGTCGAAAATCGGCGGGCTGACTGTCCCCCCAGTCACAGCGACGCGGAGCGGCTGCGCAACCTTGCCGAGTTGACCCTCGCACGACGCATCGGCGTAGCCCTTGATCGACGCCTCGATCTCGTGCGGCGTCCACGAAACGACGCTCTCGAGAAGCGGCTTCACCTCGCGCAACCGGTCGAGCCCACGCGGCGTCCCCTCAGCGATCGCCTTCTTCACGTTCTTCGAGTCTTCCCACGCGAGCGAATCGTCGCCGACGACGAGCCAGCGATTGGTGCGATAGAGCTCGTCGAGCGTCTTGCTGCGCTCGTGGCTCGCGCTGGCGAGCATGGCAAACTGCTCGTCCGTGAGGCGACCAAGAAACTCCGGGTGATAGAGCTTCCCGTGCGCGCGGCAGAGCCGTACGAATTCCTCGCGCGGCATCGACGTGATTGCATCACAGTTGAACGACAGGAGCTTCATCCGATCGAATTTCGCTGGCGTCTTCTGCACGCGATCGAGGTTGAAGTGTGACTTGATGTACGCAAGGTCAAATTTCTCAAGATCGTTGCCAGCCGACCAGCCGTTCAGCGCGAGGAAATTCGTCAGCACACTCGGCAGGTAACCTGAGCGCCGAAAATCGTCGACGTTGATTTCGGGCAGCACGATGTCGAGCGCATCGGCGAGGCGATTCGCGACATCGAAGTCGAGCTGCACGTTCTTGTCCTTCATCCAGACATCGAACTGCGCCTGCGCAATCGTGTTCGGCGGCGGCGCTGTCATGCCTTTCGCGGTGACACCAGCGCGGAGCGCCTTATCTTTGTCGCGCTTACTCATCTTCGAACCGTCGGTATTAAAGATGAGCGGCAAGTGGCCGTATGTCGGACGTTTGAACCCGAGCGCATCCTGAAGCACGATGTGCTTCGCAGTATTCGTGAAGTGCTCCTGCGCCCGGAGCACGTGGGTAACCCGCATGAGCTCGTCGTCGACGACAACAGCGAAGTGATAGGTCGGAAATCCGTCGACTTTGCGAATCACGAAGTCGTCGACTTCGCCTTCGGGCAGCGTCACCGTTCCAAGGATCTCGTCATGAATCGTGATCGGTCCGCTCGGAACCTTGCAACGAACGACCGCTGGCGTGCCCGTCTTGAGATGGATGGCGACCTCGTCCTTCGTTAGCTGCAGGGCAGAGCGGTCGTACCGGTACGGCACCTTGGCGGCGATGGAGGCCTTCCGCTTCACATCGAGCGCTTCCGACGTGTCGAACGCGTAGTACGCGTGGCCACCCGCGATGAGTTGGTCAAGGTACCCGTTGTAAATGCCAAGACGCTCCGACTGAAAGTATGGCCCGTGCGGACCGCCGCCGAGCGTTCGGCCGTCGCTGCCGACGTACTCCGGACCTTCGTCCCAGTCGATGCCCAGCCACGCCAGATCCTTCAGGAAACCCACGCTCGCAGCGTCGCTTGAACGCTTCTGGTCGGTGTCCTCGATGCGGAGCGTGAACGTCCCACCCCGCCCCTTTGCGTAGGCCCAGCAGAAGAGTGCGGTGCGGGCCCCGCCGACGTGCAGATGCCCGGAGGGACTCGGCGCGAAGCGTGTGAGGGGGGCCGAAGTTGCCGAGGAACCCGAAACTGGAAGATTCGACGTGCTAGTCATGGAGAGGGCAAGGTATCGTCGGAGCCGTCGGTTGGACTTCTGGAGAGGAGAGTTTGCGCGGTTCTACTGCGTTTCGCTCCCTATTCGCATGAGGCTTTGCGTGCCGTGGGTTCGCAGGCACGCACCTCGGGAAGGTCGACCATCAATGCCCAAGGCGCTGGGGATTCTCTCCGATAGCCACGGCCAACATCTGCGCGTTCGTCGCGCCGTGCAATTGCTCCAAGAACAAGGCGCGACACACTTCGTGCATCTCGGAGATCTCGGCGAGCGCGAGCTCGACGAGCTGGCGGGACTGCCTGTCCGCGTGGTGTTCGGCAACTGTGACGACGAACGAACGCTTGAGCGCTACGCACGATCGCTCGAGATCGAAGTGCTGCACCCAGGCGGATGCTTTGAGTTTGAGGGCAGGCGCATCGGCGTGACGCACGGACATCTGCTCGACGAGCTCGACCGCTTATTCCGCGCTCAGGTCGATTTCCTTTTGCACGGACACACGCACCAGCGTTCGGACGCGACGGTCGACGGCGTGCGCGTGATCAATCCCGGCGCGCTGCACCGCGCGACACCACACACGGCGGCGATCCTCGTACCCTCAACCGGCGTGTGCGAGTCGATTGTCGTGAGCTGATTCCAACTCAGAACGACGTCGAACTCGGCCTGCAACCTCAGCGCTCCGTTTGGCGAACCACCGACACCATGCCGACGATTCTCGTTCTCTTGCATGCCTTCGTGACACTTGCGCTCGTGGGGTTGATCTGGACGATTCAGGTGGTCCACTACCCGCTGTTCGCGCTGGTCGGTACGACAGAGTTCCAGCGCTACGAGCGCGAACACGCGACGCGCATGACGTGGCTGGTCGCGCCGCTCATGCTTCTCGAACTCGGCATCGCGATCGCGCTCGTTGTGGCGCGTCCGCCAAAGGTCGCGCCGTGGCTGACTTGGTCGGGACTCGGGCTCGTCGCCCTCGTGTGGATCATCACCTTTGGCGTCTCGATGCCGTGTCATCAACGACTGTCAGGCGGCTTCGACGTCGCCGCGCATCGACGACTGGTGGCTACCAACTGGTTGCGGACCGGGGCGTGGACGGTGCGGGGATTCCTCGCGATCGCGATTGTCAGGGCTACAGGCTGTTAGCCGTCGCCATGCGCCGAATGTGAAGCGATCCTCGGCTGAGGACCGATCGCAAGAACGAGTGAGCGGCGCGACGGGGTCGCCGGGCTCCCGGTAGTGTGATCGGTCGATGTTCGTCGCCCAGGCCCATTCCTTCGTCCAGCAGGCTCGGCTCGCGATCACGCTGGCCTGGGTCGCTGGCTACACCAACATCTTGACTGTCATCACCTGCGGGACCGCGACCTCGCATGTGTCCGGCACAACGTCAAACCTGGGGCGCGAAGTCGCGGAAGGCCGCTGGAATTTGGTCTGGTTTTCCACGTTCCTTCTCGTGACCTTCGGCATTGGCGCTGCCGCGTCAGGCACCTGCGCCGAGGTCGGGCGGCGGCGCGGGTGGCAGTCGATCTACGTACTCCCGATTGCAATTGAGGGGCTCCTTCTGGGGCTCTTCGCAGTGATCCTTGAGGTCACCGATCCGAACACGATGTCGGCGGGTGCCTCGCTCTACTGGCTGATCGGCATCGCGTCGCTTGCGATGGGACTCCAGAACGCGACCATCACGCGCATTTCATCGGGCGTGGTTCGCACGACGCACGTCACGGGCGTGCTCACCGACCTCGGCCTCGAAGCCGCGCAATTCGCGTTCTGGATGTTCGACCGGAGCCATAACTCACCCCCGCTCCCGCAGCGAGCCTTTCTTCGAAGCCTCAATGTGCATCCAACAGCGCGGCGACTCGCGCTTCTAGCCTCGATTCTCGGCAGCTTCTGCCTCGGCGCCCTCCTTGGCACGCTGGCGCACGAGTACTTCACACGCTGGGCGATGTTCCCGCCGGTGCTTTTTCTGGCGTGGATCATTTACCGTGATGTGCGCACTCCCATCGCCGAGATTGAAACGTCGCATCTGTTAGGCAGCGATATCGATCTTCAGTTGCCGCCATCCATAGCAGTGTTCCACATGCGCAAGGAGAAACATCGAGGCGATCGTGCCCACCGGATGCCGAATCTGCTGGCGTGGGCCGATCGACTTCCCGCGACCGCGCGTGTGGTTGTCCTCGACCTCGGCGAGCACTCGTCGTTTGACGGCAACGACGCTATGGAACTGCGGGCGGTGCTCGCACGATTCGCCGAACAGCATCGGCGGCTCGTGATCGCTGGCGTTGGTGGCGAGCAGTTCCACCAGATCCGTCATGTCGCGGATGCCGGACACATTGACCACGGGTTTCTCGACCCGACGAATTTCTGCCCTGACCTCGAGCTGGCGATCGCTCGGGCGCTCGTCCTCGTCGATTGATCGCACCCCTGCCGCCACTCACTCGGAGTTCGCATGTCGAAACGCATTCCTTACTCCGGTGCCGGACGCTTGGCTGACGTGTTCATCTATGACGAACAAGGCGCTGAGGAGCGTCACGGCGTGGCGCTGTCGGAGTTTCCCGCACTGGTTTCAAGTGGACGGCGAGTGTGGGCGGACATCGAAGCCGCCGATCGCGCTGCCGTCGTGCCGGAACTTGCGACGCTCCTCAATCTCAATCCAATCTCTGTTGACGTCCTCCTCACGCGCGACCACCGCCCGAGCGTCGATGAGTTCTCCACGTACGCGCACGTGATCGTCGAGCTCGTGCATGTTCAGGACATGCTCGAGTTTGAGAAGGTCGACGTACTTGTCGGTCCGAATTGGATCATCACGGTGCAAGGACGACCTGGCGACTGCTTTGGTGATGTGCGAAAGCGGCTTCGGGAGAGCTCGGGTTTCCGCAGTCTCACGGTGCCGTATTTGCTGCATGCCCTGTGCGAAAGCGCGGCGCGCGACTATCACCGCGTGCTTGGCCGCTTCGGTCACCGACTGGAGCAGCTCGAGCTCAAGCTCATTACGAGGCCAGTTCCGGCAATGATCCATCGCATTCACGCTGCGAAGCGCGACCTGCGCGGATTTCGTCGCGCTGTCGTTCCACTGCGTGAATCGATTGAGACACTCTTCTTCTCGAACAAGCGCTGGGTCGCGACGAACATCGCCGCGACGAGCGAACTCCCACTCGCGCTTCGCGAGATTCACGATGAACTTGGCGGCGTGCTTGACGTGCTCGACGCGTACCGCGACGCGACGCAGAATTTGAGCGACCTCTACCTCAACAGCCTCTCGAATCGCGTGAACGACGTGTTGCGAGTGCTCACGATCATCTCAACGATCTTCATTCCGTTGTCGTTCGTCGCGGGCGTTTACGGCATGAACTTCGAGAACATGCCGGAGCTCAAGACGCGATGGGGATATCCGGCAGCGCTAGGGCTCATGGCCACGATGGCTGGTGGGCTTCTCATCTACTTCTGGCGCAAGGGATGGCTCCGAAAGAGCGATGTCCCGAAGGTGCCATCGATCACGCGAGCAACTTCGTTTTCCGACGAGCCCAGCAAGCGGCCTTAGCAGCACAGCGCCTTATCGCGATCGCATCGAGCATCCGAGCGCGTACAGTCCGGAGACATGTCCGCCACAGCCACTCCCAGCACCTCGCCCGTATCACCCCCCCGCCCATCGACGCTCGCAGAGCTGCGCGCCTCGGGTTGGCGCTCGCGCTCGGTCAAGGATGAGCTGCGGGCAAATCTCATCCGCGCTCTTGAGCGCAATGAGGAGCTTTTCCCCGGCATCGAAGGTTACGACAACACGGTCATTCCCGAGACAGTGCACGCCATTCTCTCTGGGCACGACATGCTTTTTCTCGGAGAAAAAGGTCAAGGCAAAAGCCGGCTGATGCGGGCGCTACCGCGATTTCTCGATGAGTGGACACCGTATCTCGACCTCCCCGGCTGCCCAGTGCACGAGGACCCGGAACGACCGATCACCGCGAGCGCGAAGCGGTACCTCGACGAGACGGCGCCGAAGGACGTGCGAATCGCGTGGTGGCATCGAGACGCTCGTTACGCCGAGCGACTCGCGCCGGGGACGAAGTTCGCCGATGTGATTGGTGAGATTGATCCCGCGAAACTCGCGCTCGGTACGAGCATGGGCGCCGAAGAGGCGCTGCACTTTGGCCTCATTCCGCGCATGCATCGAGCGATCTTCGCGATGAACGAATTGCCCGATCTCGACGAGCAAGTACAGGTCGGGCTCTTCAATGTGCTGGAAGAGCGCGACGTGCAGATTCGCGGCTATCCGATTCGGTTTGATCTCGATGTCGTCGTCTTGTTCTCCGCCAATCCCAGCACGTACAACCGTTCCGGTAAGGTCATTCCGCAACTCAAAGACCGTATCGGCTCGACCATTCAAACCCATTATCCGAAGGACCGCGAGACGGGCATTCGCATCACGCGACAAGAAGCAAATCTCGACGTCGGTGGCGCGTGGCCAGTGCTCGTGCCACCGTTCATGGAGGAAGTGATCGAAGAGATTGCTGTCGCCGCGCGGAAGTCGAAGTTCGTGGATCACGCGTCCGGAGTTTCGGCGCGGTTCTCTACCGCGAACTATCGCACGATGGTGAGTAGCGCGCGGTTGCGGGGCATCAAACTCGGCGAGCGCCCTGCGGTGCCGCGCATTTCCGACCTCGCACATCTCAAAGCCAGCGCTGCGGGCAAACTTGAGCTTGACCTAATGGGCACCCACCAGATGGGCGAAGGTCAAGTGCTCGACGCGATCATCGCGCAGGCCGTGAAGGTCGTCTTCGAAGAGTACGTTGAAGCACACGGGCTCGACGCGATCGCGAGCATCTTCGGCAAAGGCGTGAAGATTGAAGTGGGCGACATGATTCCGTCTGCGACCTATGCCGAGCGGCTCCAGCGCGTGCCGCCCGTTTGGGAGAAGGCGTTTGAGGTGAATGCTGCCGACGACCCCGCAGTGCGCGCGAGCTGCGTTGAGTTCGTCCTCGCTGGACTTTGGGCAACGGAACGGATCTCGCGCTCAGAGCGACGCGGACAGACGAGCTACGAGATTCGCTGAGCGGCGCTGAAGCCCGATCCGCCGCTCTCTCTTCAGGCTCTAAGCCCAAATCGGTGAAATCTGCGGAATCTGCGGAAGGATCGAAGTCGACGCCGCGACGGACGCCCAGCCTCGAACGAGACTTCGTAGCACTCTCGGAAGGAACGGGCGCGAGGAACGGGCGCGAAGGCCATCCGCAGATTGCACAGGTTTCGCAGATTCCGATGCAGGGCAAGAAGGTAGGCGGCGCCTGTCGCCACATTGCGTCCTTGGTACTTCCACTGCGGAAGAGAATCTGCAAGAAGTTTGGACACTCGGGCGGCAGACGCGCGAAGCGTGGACGAATCTGCATGCATGGCTGCCGCACAAACGTAGCGAATTGTCTTGAATGACCCGCTATCCTCGACCCCGTGCCGCTCGTTCACACCTATCTCGGCTACGACCCCGTCAAGTTCGGTTCGCCGAACTCCGCAGCACCCGACCTTGTCTCTGGTGCGATGGAGCACCTGCTGGCCTACGGGCGACCCCGGCGCTTCACGCCCGAGGAGTTAGCCAACGCGATTCGTCTCGATCCGTCGCAGATCAAGGGACTGGGTCCGAGCCTCGACGCGCTGATGGCGATGCTCGAAGAGCGGAAGCGCAAGCTGCTTGAGACCTACGAGACGTCCGCCGCTCGCAACGAGGCCGAACGCCGCGTCGAAGTTCGCGGCGACGCCATGACTCCGCCGCCAAAGTGGACGAAAGAGTTTGCACGAGCCCGCAACGACGAGAACATTCCGGCGCTCGAGAAGATCTGGGAGCGACTCTCAAAGAGTGGCGAGGAGTCGTCAGACTTCGCCAAGGAACTGTTACGGCTCGTGCAAGATTTCGGCACTCGGTATGAAGTTGAACAACTTGCGTCGCGGTGGGTGTTCACTGGTCGCGAGACGATGACGCCAGAGCGCGCAGTCGAAGTGAAGGAAGAGCTCGAGACGATCGAGAAGCTGCTCAAGCAACTGCGCGAGGCGCTCAAGAACGCGAAGCCGGCAATCGTCGATCTTGAAGCGTTGTCGCGATTCGCGGGCGAGAACGACGTCGAGAACATGCGGCAGCTTCAGCGGCAGGTGAACGAGCTGTTGCGACGCATGGCCGAAGAGCAAGGCCTCGAAGACACGCCGGAAGGGCTGCGGATCACTCCCAAGGCGATGCGGCTGTATCAGTCGCGACTCCTGGAGAAGATCTTCGGCGACCTGCAAGCGTCGCGCTCGGGTCGCCACGAGGGGCGCGTCGTCGGCGATGGTGCCGTCGAACTGCCTTCGACGCGGGCGTACGAGTTTGGCGACTCACCAGCGCACCTCGACTTACCTCAGTCCCTCATCAACGGGATGCTGCGCGAAGCTCGCGACGCCGGTGGTGCCCGCGGGCCGGGCCCGGTGCGACTAAGGTCTGACGACTTCGAAGTGCACCGCACGAAGAACGTGCCGAAGTGCGCGACAGTCGTGATTCTCGACATGTCGGGATCAATGCGCTACGGCGGCCAGTACGTCGCGTGTAAGCGCATGGGACTCGCGCTCGACGGACTGATTCGCCGCGAGTATCCCGGTGACCGGCTCGACTTCATCGAGATGTACACGCTTGCGAAACGGCGAACCTCTGCCGAACTCGCGACGCTCATGCCGAAGCCGGTTTCCATCTTCGATCCGTTCGTGCGCTTGCGCGCCGACATGAGCGATCCGACGATCACGGAGATGGATCTGCCGCTGCACTTCACGAACATTCAGCGAGCACTTCGCCTCGCGCGACAACTCCTCGTTGCGTCGGATACGCCCAATCGCCAGATCGTTCTGCTTACCGACGGACTGCCCACCGCGCACTTCGAAGAAGAGCAGCTCCTGATGCTCTACCCGCCTGACCCGCGCACCGAGGAAGCCACGCTTCGCGAGGCACTCGCGTGCAAGCGCGACGGCATTACGCTGAACCTCATGCTCCTGCCGAACTGGAACCAAACCGAGGACGACGTGCGGTTCGCGTACCGCATGGCTGAATCGACCGGCGGACGGGTCCTCTTTACCGCTGGCAAGGAGCTCGACCGCTTCGTCGTCTGGGACTACGTGAGCCGACGGCGCAGCGTGATCGGCTGAGACTGCTGACGAGCGCGGGGAACAGACTTGAGGCCCGTCGGAAGAGTGCCGATGGAAACGGTGCCGCGCCACGGGTTCGTTTTGGCGAAAGTTTCGGAGAATTCCGAACCGTCGTCGCGCGAATTGCCAACCGTTCCCATCACTTGTGTTTCCACGAGTTCGGCCGATAATTCGTTCTTCGTTGCGCCTCGCCTCTCCCTCAAGCCCCTCCCATCCACATGATTCGCCACAGCACCTCCGCCGAGAAACCCATGGATATCGCGAAGACCCCTTACCGCGCTAGTGACAGCTACGGCTCGCTCACCTTCTCGGGTGACGTGATGCTCAAGCGACTTCCGCCCGAGGTGTACATGAACCTCCAGCGCACGATCCAGCAGGGCAAGCCACTTGATCCGGCGATCGCTAACACCATCGCGATCGCGATGAAGGACTGGGCGATCGAGCACGGCGCGACGCATTACTGCCACTGGTTTCAACCGCTGACCGGCGCAACCGCCGAGAAGCACGACGCATTCCTTTCAGTCTCGAGCGACGGCAGTGCGGTTGAGAAGTTCTCCGGCAGCCAACTGATCCAGGGCGAGCCCGACGCTTCGAGCTTCCCTTCCGGCGGCATCCGAGACACCTACGAAGCCCGCGGCTACACGGCTTGGGATTGCACCAGTCCCGCCTTCATTCTTCGTACCGGCGACCACTGCACGCTGTGCATCCCGACCGCGTTCGTGAGTTGGACCGGCGAAGCGCTCGACAAGAAGACACCGCTACTCCGCTCGATTGAAGCGGTCTCGAAACAGGCAATGCGCGTCCTGAAACTCTTCGGCACCGACGGTGGTGTCACACGCGTCATCACAACGCTCGGATGCGAACAAGAGTATTTCCTCGTCGACCGCGATCTCGTTCGCGAGCGACTCGATCTGTCGATCTGTGGGCGCACGCTCATCGGAGCGCCCGCACCCAAGGGACAGCAGCTCGAAGACCACTACTTTGGCTCGATTCCCGAGCGCGTCCTCAGCTTCATGACCGAAGTTGAGGCTCGGCTCTTTGAGCTCGGCGTTCCGGTGAAGACACGGCACAACGAAGTCGCGCCTGGTCAGTACGAACTCGCGCCGACCTACGAGAGCGGAAACGTCGCAAGCGATCACCAGATGGTTGTTATGCACGTACTTCGTACCTCGGCAGCGGCGTACGGATTCGAGTGCCTGCTGCATGAGAAGCCGTTCGCGGGAGTCAACGGCAGCGGCAAACACAACAACTGGTCGCTCTCCACTGATACCGGCGTGAACTTGTTAGATCCCCGAGAGGAAACGCATTCCAACTGGCAGTTCCTATTTTTCCTGTGCGGCGTAATTCGCGCAGTCGACACGCACGCGGAGCTCCTGCGGGCATCGATCGCGAGCGCGCACAACGATCACCGACTCGGTGCGAACGAAGCGCCTCCAGCAATCATGTCGATCTACCTCGGCGACATGTTGACGGACATCCTCGATCAACTGGAGTCAGGCGAGTCGAAGCGCACGTCCAAGGGCGGCGACATGGATCTCGGCGCGAGCACGCTCCCGCAGCTGCCTCGCCACTCAAGCGATCGCAATCGGACGTCGCCGTTCGCGTTCACGGGCAACAAGTTCGAGTTCCGCGCGGTCGGCAGTTCGCAGCCTGTGGCGTGGCCGAACACGGTTCTCAACACGATCATTGCCGAGAGCCTTGATGCCTTGACCTCAGCGGTCGAGAAGAAGACCGGGAAGAACCCGTCGCCCGCGAAGCTGGAAGCAGCCGTGAAGGTCGTGCTGCAAGACGCGATCAAGAAGCACCGGCGCGTCTGCTTCGACGGCAACGGCTACTCGAAGGATTGGCACGCCGAGGCAGCGAAGCGCGGTCTGCCCAACCTCCCGTCAACAGCTGATGCGCTGCCGATGATCAAGGCGAAGAAGGTGATCGATCTCTTCGCGAAGTACAGCGTCTTCACGTCGCGCGAACTCAAGGCGCGCTACGACATCCTCGTCGAGCAATACGTCAAGATCATGCGAATCGAAGCACGAACGCTGACGGTCATGGTTCGGACGCAGATCATTCCCGCCGCCCTCAGGTTCCAAGCGGAACTCGCCGACGCAATCACCGGTGCCCAAGGCGCTGGCGTTGAGTGCCCGGACTCCGACATGACGCTCCGCGAGCATGTGAAGCGCATCACCGAGCTGCGGATCGCAGTCAACGCCGTCGAGGCCGCTGAACAAAAGCACGCGGAAGAGTTCGAGAAGCACATGCGGCAGATTCGCGACGAACTCTTTCCCGCCATGCAGACGTGCCGGCAGATCTGCGACGAGCTTGAGCGAACCATGCCCGACGACATCTGGCCCCTGCCGACCTACGCGGAAATGCTGCTTCTCCGCTAAAACGGGATCTTCGTCGCCCCGACAATCGCGCCGCGAGTCCGCCCCGGTCTCCCTCGACCGGGGCGTTTCTCTGCTCTGGAAACGAGTGAATTCCGGGAACGCTCGGTCGGGAAATTTGCCTGCCGGGGTACCCCTGACTCTTCGGTCGCTCCCTGAACGCTTCTCTCCCTTATACTGGCCCGCTTTCGCCTCAATCCGCGCGTACTCACCAATGACCACTGCCACCGAAGCGACTCCAAACACCGTCACCGTCGAGGAGACCAGCCCGACGACCCGACGAATCTCCGTCACCATTCCGGCCGACACGGTGGCCGATCGAATCGAGCTCAGCTTCGGAACACTCCGCGCAGAGTCCGCTCTGCCCGGATTTCGGAAGGGCAAGGCACCGCGAGCGCTTCTTGAGAAGCGTTTCGGTGGCACGCTGCTGAAGGAGACCCGCAGCCAGCTGGTCGCCGACGCGTATTCGAAGGCGATCGAAGAGAAGCAGATCCGTCCGGTCTCCGATCCGGAGATGTCCAAAGAGTCGCTCGAGGTTGAACTCGTCCGCGGCAAGCCCTTCTCGTTCTCGGTGGATGTCGAGGTCATTCCTCCGTTCACCATGCCCGACCTTGAAGGCATCGTTGTCAAGAAGCCTGTCGCTGACATCACCGACGAGCATGTCGACGCCGAGATTCTCCGACAGCGCTACCGCTGGGGTACTCCCAATCGGATCGACGGGGCATTCGAGCACCTCGATCGCATGGTCGGACGCGCTGAAGTGCGAGTCGACGGCGTCGACGGCATCTTCTTCGAGACCGATCAGGCTCTCGTCGTTGTCCCCGCGAAGGAAGATGAGGGCCAGGGCCAAGTGCTCGGGCTCATCATCGACGGCCTCGATAAGGCGCTTCTAGGCATGAAGGTCGGCGACAGCATTTCGCTCACTGCAGTAGGTCCCGACCACCACGAGCGCGAAGAGGTCCGCGGCAAGAAGCTCACGATCAACTACGCGCCCGCGAACGCTGAGCGCATCACCCCTGCTGACGTGCCCGCGCTCGTCGAGAAGTTCGGCCTCGGCGAAGAATCGATCCTGCGCGAGCAGGTTCGGTTCGCCCTCGAGCAACGCCGCGATTCCGAGCAGGCAGCGGCGCAGCGCGAGCAGGTCTTCGAGTGGCTGCTTGAGAAGATCGACTTCCCGCTCCCCGAGAAACTCTCAGCCGCGCAGATGACGCGCGCCATCGGGCGGCAGCGCATCGAGTTGATGCACCGCGGCCTCGACGCGGAGACCGTCGAGAAGCGACTCGCTGAACTCCGCGGCTCGAGTGAGAAGCAGGTTCGTAATCGCCTTCGACTCTTCTTCGTGCTAGCGCAGATCGCTGACCAGTTTGACGTCAAGGTCACGGAAGCCGAAGTCAACGGCCGCATTCACGAGATCGCCCAGAGTCAGGGAGTTCGCGCCGATCAGGTTCGAACTCAGCTCACGCAATCGGGTGGCATGAACGAATTGGCTCTCCAGATCCGTGAGCACAAGACTGCCGATCGCATTCTCCAGAGTGCCAAGGTCACCGACGTGCCAGCGGAAGAATGGAACAAGGAAGTCCAGAGTCGAGCCGAGGAACAGGCGCGGGTCGCGGCAGGCGGAACCGGTTCCGCAGAGACACCGAAGCCTGAGAAGAAGCCCAGCGACAAGTCGAAGTAGGCAACGTGAGCGGGCTCACAGGCTGTGGCCCTCTCCTGACCCGCGGTTTCATGAGGGCGTGATGACGTTTGCAGGGACGTCCATCTGGAGCGCAGGCTGCGTCGTCTCGGCGACGCAACATGCGCTGGCGGCAACCCCGACTTCGGGCAGCGGCGGAGCTTCAGGAGTCGGGGCCGACCGGCTGCTACTTTCGATTCTGCCCTACCTCGGTCTGCTCGTTGCGGTCGTCGTGGTGGGGTGGTTCGCAGTGGTGTGGGTGCGACGCTTGATGCGCGGCGATGCGCGCCGCGATGCTGGATTCGCGCTTGAGGACCTAAGGCAGATGCATCGGCGCGGGGAAATCGATGACGAGGAGTTCGCACGCGCCAAGGCAGCGCTCGTCGGCCGGGCCCGCGACGCCAATCGGGACGCCCGAAGAACGGGTGGGTGGGAGGAGTCGGGTCGGCGCGGGCCACCGACCGATGAACCATGACGGTTGCCACGTTCTGTGAATCAGAGGCTCTCTGCTCGGTTTCTTTGCTGCGTCGTATGCGAAAATTCCGGGCGTCGATCCGAAGATTCGGCTTGTTCCGGCTGAAGGGGCACCACAAGCCACCCGATACACTCGGGAACTGTCGGTCCGAAAAAACCGGCGGTAGAGAGTGAGCGATCACGGGGCGGATCATGTGGTCCGCTGCTGGCTCCCTGAGATGTGAAAGACAGACAGCTGCGGCTCCGCAGGAGCCGTGTATGAGGAATCCATGAAGAAACCTTCGCGGCGCGGCACAGCATCCACAATGTCGGCCCCAAGCTCCGCCCCGATCTTGGCGCGGCTCGATGCGCCGTTAGATGCGTCAGTAGGTACGCCAATGAGCGCGTCCGTTCCCGCCATTCGTCCCGTCGACGGCCCGTCTGGTCCGACTGGCCCGTCGGGCCCTGGTCGCGGCCGCGGTCGTGGCGAGGGCGAGTTCATGGGTGGTGGAAGCGGCGGCAGCGGCGGCGCTGGGAGTGGGTCGCCGGGAGGCGGTTCTTCAGGCGGCTCGGGAGGGCCTGGCGGCTCGGGAGGCGATGGCGGCTTCCGCGGCCGCAAGGTGACGACGTGCTCCTTCTGTGGAAAGACCTCGCGCGAAGTCGGTGCGATGGTGGAGGGCCCCGGCGACGTCTACATCTGCTCCAACTGCACCGATCTCTGTCAGAACATCTTCCGTCAGGAGAAGCGGCGAGTACAGAGTGCACGGCCGCTGTTCTCGACGATCCCGCCACCGCGGCAGATCAAGGAATTTCTTGATCAATACGTCATCGGCCAAGAGCATGCCAAGCGAGCCCTCTCGGTCGCCGTACACAATCACTACAAGCGCCTCACACAAGCGGAAAACGAAGACGCTCCGGTCGAGCTCGACAAGTCGAACGTTTTGTTAGTCGGTCCCACCGGTACCGGCAAGACGCTGCTCGCGCGCACGCTCGCTCGTGTGCTGAACGTCCCCTTCGCGATCGGTGACGCCACAACGCTGACCGAGGCGGGTTACGTCGGCGAGGATGTCGAGAACCTGCTTCTGAAACTGTTGCAGGGTGCTGACTACGACCTTGAAGCCGCTCAACGCGGAATCATCTACATCGACGAAATCGACAAGATCGGCAAGACCAGCCAGAACGTCTCGATCACGCGAGATGTGAGCGGCGAGGGGGTGCAGCAGTCACTTCTCAAGATGCTCGAGGGTACGGTTGCGAACGTGCCGCCGCAGGGAGGCCGCAAGCATCCCGAGCAGCAGTACATTCAGATGGACACGACGCACATCCTCTTCATCTGTGGCGGTTCGTTCGTCGGGATGGAAGACATCATCCGTCGTCGACTCGGGAAGCGTCGCATCGGTTTTCACAGCGACGGCGCGACCGTAGAGAATCGAGTCCAAGACGACGCGCGAGCACTCGCGCAAATCACGCCGGAAGACATTCTTGACTTCGGCATGATTCCGGAGCTCGTGGGTCGACTGCCGATTCTCTGCCCGCTCATGCCACTCGGGACCGACGCAATGGTTTCGATCCTGACCGAGCCGAAGAACGCATTGATCCGGCAGTATCAGTACCTGTTCACCCTTGAAGGTGCGGGGCTGGAGTTCACCCCCGACGCGATGCGCCTGATTGCCGATCGCGCACTTCGCCGCAAGACCGGCGCCCGCGCGCTTCGCGCAGTCATCGACGAGATCATGATCGACCTCATGTATCAACTGCCCGACCTCGACAACTCAAGCGTCACCTATGTTCTCGACGCAGAAGCGATCGAGACCCGGCGCCCGCTGAAGGAGATCGGACGGCGACTCGCGAAGGAGTCGGCTTAGGCGTGGCGGATGCCGCTGGAACACTGACGACGAACCGAGCGCGAGAGTACGACGCAGCGGCGCGCGATGCCGCGCGTCGTGCCTCGGTTCTCGACGCGTCGGACATCACCGCGCGCATGCGGGCTACCGTCGACGCGCTGTGGACTCATCTGAGCCCGTCGGGCGTCTCTTGGGTCGGCTTCTACTTGCCCGCGCGGGATCAGAACGGACAACTCGAACTGATCCTCGGCCCATCACGCGACAAGCCAGCCTGTTCGCCAATTGGGCTCCACGGTGTCTGCGGTCAGAGCTTGGTCGGGCGGTGCGTTCGCATCATCCGGGATGTGGCGGACCTCGGCGGTGCGTACGTCGCCTGCGACCCCCGCGACCGATCCGAGATCGTGATTCCGGTAGAGCAGGACGGTGCCTGCGTCGCGGTCCTCGACCTCGATAGCCATGAGGTCGGCCGGTTTGGTGAAGCGGACGAAGTCGGGCTCCGACAGGTCCTCCGTGCCGCCGGGTTGAGCGGGGCGGTCCGCGGGGAGTGACCCCAGTCGAAGATCTCCGCGACGCTCATTCCGACCAGCCACTTGCCGGTTAGGCACGCTTCCGGTAGTCTTCGCGACTTTACTCTGGCCCCCCACCGGCCTCCGCTCCCGGAACCTCCCATGCCACGCGTCTGCTATTTCACTGGTGCCCGAACTCTCAGCGGCAATACCTGTCAGTACCGTGGCAAGGCTAAGTACCTCGGGGGCGTCGGTATCAAGACGACCTCGATCAAGAAGCGTCGCTTCAAGCCGAATCTTCAGCGCGTCACGGCTGTGATCGACGGAAGTCCGATGCGCATCAAGGCGAGTGTCCGCGCGATTCGGCAGGGACTTGTGACGAAGCCGATTAAGCGAAAGTACGCCTACACACGCCGCAAGGCCGCTGGCGAACTCGTCTAAAGCCGACCGCTGGGGACGCCCGCTCTTTGGGCGACTGACGCTAGACATCTTCCACGCTGGCACGCGCCCCGCTGCTGGCGGCGCTGTCTCGCGCGACGACGCTCAAAGCACCAGTATCTGTACGCCGCGTTGCATATGCAGAGCAGCTGCGTGAAACGCCTCGTCTCGATCAGACTCACTCTCGTCGTGGCGACTCGCTCGTGAGATCGCGGGTGGGCTTTGGCGTCAATACCTTTCCTGCGTTTCTTTCGTGAATTCTCGGGCCCAGAGTTGACGGAGAGCGTGAGCGCCGTAGGCTTGCCGCGTTCGGTGACGACTCCGGGGTTCCCAGCGCACTCGTGGCGCGGAACAAGCTACTCGCTCCGTCTCCAACAACCCGTCCCGCTGCCGCGCGTTAGCTCGGCATCAAAGCCGGACGGCACAATTTCGTGAGAGTCTGACCTGCGCGAATCTGGATCGGCCGAGGCTGGATCACGCTGAATCAGAATGTTGCTCTCGATGCGTCCCATTTTTCAATGCGGGGGCTTACTGCCGGTGCAGCGCTATCGAACAAGGCGCGACCCGAGCGGACCGCACATTTGACGTGCGGTGACAGCGGTCTCCAAAGGTTTTTCGGCACGGCGCATCGGACCTTTTTGCAGCTTCGCGGAACAGAAATCACGTGGATC
>JAWXCC010000259.1:0-2679 GCA_034440475.1 Phycisphaerae bacterium
CATGATTCGGGCGGAAGAGTCGACAACGTCGATGCCGCAGACCGCTTCAGCCACGGCTTCCTGTTCAAGATCCGTGAGCACCTGAAGTTGCTGCAGGGCCTTGACAAAGACGTCGCAATCTCGCTTCTTACCGCAGATTACATCAACTCGTGGGGCGGGCGTTCGGTCTCGGTGGAGCAAGCCAAGGGCAGCGTCGAGCCGCTCTATGAGCAATCGTTGCAACCTACGAGCGGAAGCAGCGACCCTGGCGATTCACAGTTGACCGAAGATGCAGCGATGCTCATCCGGTTCTTGTCCGCGGCACGACGCGGAGGTGCGTCATGAAGTGGACCTTTCAACCCGTCGACAGTTGGTTTTTCCGGGAGTCGCGTCCCTGGTCGACGGTCGGGGGTGTCGAGTTGGCGAGCAACTTCCCGCCGCCGGCACGGACCGTTGCCGGCGCAATTCGCACGGCGATCGGTGAAGCGAAGGATGTTGATTGGCTGGCATTCAGCCAAGGAAGACACGCCGAGCTACGCCAGTACATCGGCAGCGGCGTCTCGGACCCCAATGATTCCAACTCCGAGTTCGGTTCATTTCGCATGCGAGGGCCCTACGTCGAGCGTAATAACGACCTCCTATTCCCGGCTCCGGCGATGTTGCTGAGGTCGAAGGAAACTGGAAAGATTTCGCTGATGCACCCGGCGGCGAAAGGCATGCGTTGCGACCTCGGCTCGAGTGTGAGACTTCCGCACGCGGCGGGATTGCTTGGAGCAGCGACGTTGGACGGGCACTGGTGTTCTGCGGAGGGATTGGGCAGTGTCCTTCGAGGCGACGCTCCTCCACCGGAGTCACTCGTTGATCGGGACGCGCTCGTCGCAGACGACGCTCGCGTCGGAATCGCCCGCGACAACTCGCTCCGGACGGTTCACGACGGGCTGCGGTACCAGACCAGCCACGTACGACTAAAGAACGGTGTCAGAATCGTCGCCTACGTCGATGGGATACCCGACGATCTGCAGCGGAAGTGCGACGGTGCGACAATCCGTTTCGGCGGCGAGGGCCGTCTGGCGCACATCACCGTTTCGCCCCGGGTCCAAAGCGACGTCCCAGCGCCGCGCAGCACGCCTAAGCGGTTGACTGCCATACTGGTCCTCGTGACGCACTCGCCCGCCGACGCAGGTTGCGAGCACTTGCCTCCTGGGTTTCATCGCGTTGATGACCAGCATGGATCGTCGACGTCGTGGCGCGGTACGATCCGCGGCGTCGAGATGTACATTGACAGCTGCGCGACAGGTCGATTGGTTCGCGAGGGCGGCTGGAACGCGACGACGATGACGCCTCGTCCGGTCGAGTCCTTCACTCCGGCCGGAAGTTGTTACTTCTGCCGCGCCGTTGGCAGCGACCCGGAGTGGTTTGCTCGGATAGCTAAGTTGCACGGGCAATCAATCCGGGGCAATTCTGGCGATCAGGATCCGCTCGGCCGCGGCGAAATTGTTGTAGGCATCTGGAACGATCAGATCAGCTCGGGAGGCGCGCAATGAACAGGGCGATGATGGGACTTTTCACAGTGACGCAGGTACACCCCGGCATCGGGTCGTCGGTGGACGTGATCGATCTTCCCATCCAGCGCGAAGCCCACACCGGATGGCCATGCGTATTCGGCTCGGCACTCCGTGGTGCCATGCGAAGCAAGGCTGAGGAACGGTGGAAGAACGATAAACCGCTCGTCTACGCGGTTTTCGGCCCTCCGCCCCCAACAACCGGGGCGACGGGTGCCCCGAAGCCGAGCGACTTTGCTGGAGCGCTCGCCGTCAGCGATGCAAAGCTCCTCCTGCTCCCGATGCGTTCGCTGACTACGCACTTCCGATGGGTTTGCTGCCCCGCGATCTTGACGCGGTTCAAGCGCGATGCACTGCGGCTCGGCACCGCGGTCACCTTTGATTCTGTGAATGTCGCCGATGTCGACGCGCTTGTCGCGCACCAAAAAACCGGCAAGCCGCTTTACATCGAAGAACTGCGATTTACTACGTGCCATCACGAACCACTCGCGGAGATCGCGAAGGCCATCGCAATGCTGGTTCCGGCTTCTGAGCGGGAGGGATTCATCAAGGCGCTCAGCAACCAACTGACTGTCATAAGCGACGACCGCTTCGCCATGCTCTGCCGCACGGCCACGCCAACGACCGCGCACATTCGGCTGAATGAAAACAAAACAGTCGAGCCCGGCGCGCTCTGGTACGAGGAAACTCTGCCGCCGGACACGTTGCTTTACGCCGATGTTGCGGCGTCGGCTTCGCGGTACAAAGACAAGCCCCTCGAAGGCCATGAGGTCCTGCGAACCGCGATCGAATCGCTTTTCGAGCCGGACCCGTACCTGCAGGTCGGCGGCAACGAAACCGTGGGCATGGGGTGGTGTCAGATCACCGCAGTTCGGGGTGCCAAGGCCGGAGCAGTCGTATGACCCGCATTGCAAACCCGCCCGTTCGTGACCCAGGCTCGCAGACCATCGAGCAGCGACGCGCCGCCTACGTACACAACGGCCTTCGGCACCTCGTCGCAAGTGAGACCGTCCAATCACCGCGCAACAACGTGGGCAGCACCCATGCGGGCAATCGCCAACCTCCAGCCGCACCGCCATCAACGCTCGGGGCCGACACCCGACCGCATGAAGCCGGTGCCGTCTCGGCCGTTGTCGGC
>JAWXCC010000260.1:0-8012 GCA_034440475.1 Phycisphaerae bacterium
GACGTTGGCGACCAAATCAAGAAGGTCGCTACCGACGCGGTGGCTGGCAAGATGGACATCGTCGACACGGCCGTTGCCGCTGGCGACTTCAAGACGCTCGCGACCCTGCTCGCTTCGGCGGGTCTCGTCGAAGCGCTCAAGGGACCAGGACCGTTCACGGTCTTCGCCCCTAGCGACGCGGCGTTCGCGAAGCTCCCGAGGGAGCTGACCGACAGCCTCATGTCGCCCCAAGGCAAGGATCGCCTCACCGGGATCTTGACCTTCCACGTCGTGCCGGGCAAGGTCATGGCGGCCGACATCGCGAAGACGCCATTCGCCACCACACTCCAGGGTCAGCGCCTCGACCTCAAGAGCGGCAGCGGCATCGTCATGGTTGACGCTGCCACCGTGACCAAGGCCGACATCGTTTGCTCAAACGGTGTGATCCACGTCATCGACTCAGTCCTGGTGCCGATGGAAGGCAACGTCCTCGAGGTCGCTCGTGGTAACGGCACGTTCGCCACGCTCCTCGCCGCGATCGAAGCTGCGGGAATGAACGAGATGTTCACGGCCAAAGGCCCGTTCACCATCCTCGCCCCGACCGACGAAGCTTTCCGCAACCTTCCGAAGGGTGCGCTCGCTGATCTGCTCAAGCCGGAGAATAAGGGGCAGCTCGCAGCGGTGCTCAGCGCGCACGTGATCGCTGGCAAGGCCGTCTACAGCAACGACGTCGTCAAGCTCAAGGAAGTTCAAGCCGTCGGCGGATCGCCGAGCAAGGTCGAAGTCGTCGATGGCAAGGTCATGATCGGCGGCGCGACCGTCGTCAAGGCCGACGTTGAGGCTTCGAACGGCGTCATCCACGCGATCAACAAGGTGATCCTGCCCGCGAGCAAGGAAGCCAAGACCGCTGGTGCAGGCGACGACGCGAAGTCGACGCCAGCAGCCCGCTAAGCCGTTGGCTCGCCCATTGAGCACCTGACGGCCGCGCTCTCATCGATCCAATCCCGCTAGAATCCACCGCGTCGACCCGAGTTGTTCGGGTCGGCGCTTTTTTTCGTCGTCACCTTGATGGGAATCGTTGGAGCGAGCGGGCTGCTATGCGAGCCGTTGTTCGGAGCGTCTAGCACAGTCAGATTGGACTCGAGGCTGGGTAGCGAATCACCCATTCTTCAGCGCGTCGCAGCGGGCGAAGCCGACGCGATCAACGAGTGCGTCAAGCGCTTCGGGGGTCTTGTATGGTCGCTCGCGCGCCGCCTCTGCCCGAACGCAACCGATGCCGAGGACATCGTCCAAGAGATCTTCGTTGACGTTTGGAAGAGTGCTGGGCGCTACGACCCGGCCATTGCCAGCGAAACCACGTTCGTGGCGATGATCGCCCGCCGCCGCCTGATCGACGGAACTCGGCGACGCAGCCGTCGTCCGAAGGAAGCGGCGGTGAACGAGTCGATCTCGGCGCCGTTACCGTTCAACGACGCGACCGAAGTAAGTGAGGAAGCGGCGATCGCAGCCCGCGCGTTCGAACAGCTGCGCCCGGAACAGAAGCGCGTGCTGTCTCTGGCGATTCGGTACGGCCAATCACACGAGCAGATCGCGACCTCGACCGGACTACCGCTCGGTACGGTCAAAACCCATGCGCGGCGCGGCCTGATCAAACTCCGCGAGATTCTCGCGGAGGAGGGCTACGACTTCGGCGCGAGCTCTAACGGCCAACCGGGACGCCTCGAAGCGCCGCTCCCGGGCTCGCCCGTCGAGCCCCAGGATCAAACCCCAAGCGAGGAGCGACTGTGAGCCGCCGAGCGCTGCAACGGGAGCTGGCGATCCTTGAATGCGACCGAGCGATCTCGGGCCTGACACCCGAGGAGTCCGATCGCACTCGCGAGCTGCGCGCGATACTCGCTGTCGCCGACCCCGGCTCGCTCCTCTGCGCGGCAGCCATCGACCTCGCCCTCGTCCCCCCCGCCGAGTGCATGCCGAGGAACGTCGAAACGGCGTGCATCGAGCGCGTTCTCGCTGCTGTCCGCGCGAGCCAATGCGCGATCGAGGCCCGGCGTGAAGATCGCTGCGGACCCTTTGGCTGACCAGATCGCCCCGTTTTCCACCGGACCGGCCGAGCAACGCGATTCACCCAGCGCTCAGTGGGAGTCAACTCGCTCCCCTCCTCCCGGTACAACTCGCTCCCCCGGGCAGCGGCGCGCTCAAGCTGCGGCATTCGGGCTATGTTCTCCAACCCTTCTCAACTCGTCCGAAGCTCGTGGAAACCACCTATGTCAATGTCGATGTTCCGTACGACGTCCTCTCGCGCTCGAAGTAGCTTGGGTGACGCCATCGGCACCGCTGCGGCTGTCGTCGTCACGACCGCATCGCTCTCGGCTGCGGTCGCCGCCGCGCAAGTTGGCGGTGTAGCCGCGACACCAGCAAACGCGAACATCGGGTCCGGGGGATCACTCTTTCGTTACCCCGACATCTCGAAAGACTCGGTCGTCTTTGTCTACGCGAATGACCTCTGGATTGCACCAAAATCTGGCGGCGTCGCGCGGCCACTTGCGAGCCCGCCGGGCAGCGAGGCCTTCCCGCACTTCTCGCCCGACAGCAAGAGCGTCGCGTTCGTGGGCAACTACGGCGGCGGTCGCGATCTCTACACGATTTCAGTCGACGGCGGCATCGCCGAACGAGCAACGCACCACCCCGCCACCGAGATCCTGACCGATTGGACGAGCGATGGACGCCTCGTCTTCTCGACCGGCGAAATGGGTGGGCTCACCCGCGCTGCCGCGCTCTGGTCGATCCCGGCGTCAGGCGGACTGCCCGAGAAGTTGCCGGTGCCCTACGGCGCGAACGGCACGATTTCGAAGGACGGCACCTGGCTCGCCTACACGCCGCACTCGATCGACAACCGAACGTGGAAGCGCTACCGCGGCGGCATGCAGACCGACATTTGGTTAGTCAACTTGAAGACGGGTGAGTCGAAGCGCATTACTGACTGGGAAGGCATCGACACCCTCCCGATGTGGCACGGCGACAAGCTGTATTACCTCACCGACGAAGGTGAAGGAAACAAACTCAATATTTGGTCGTACGACACGAAAACTTCGAATCGCGAGCAGATCACGCGATTCAAGGACTTCGATGTGAAGTGGCCTGCGATCGGACCCGACGCCGACGGTTCGGGCGAAATCGTCTTCCAGTTCGGGGCGAAGCTGTGGAAGCTCGACCTCAGCGACAAGAGTTCCAGTGAAATCGCGATCACGATTCCCGGCGATCGGCCCAAGCTCATGCGGCGCACGCTCGACGCGGCGGAGTTCATTCAGGGTGCAAGTATCTCGCCCTCGGGCAAGCGCGTTGCTGTGCAAGCTCGTGGCGACCTTTGGACGGCACCGGCGGAGAACGGCAGTCCACGCAGCCTCATGCGCACGAGCGGTGTCGCTGAGCGCGATCCGTCGTGGTCGCCCGACGGCAAGCTGATCGCGTACTTCGCCGACAACACCGGCGAGTACGAGCTGTTCGTCATCGCCGCAGACGGCAAGGGCGAGCCACGAAAAATCACCGCGGACGGCACGTGCTTCCGCACCGGCATCACGTGGTCACCCGACTCGAAGAAAATGGTGATCGGTGACAAGACCGGCGCAATCTTTCTTCTCGATGTCGAGAGCGGCAAGGTCACGCCGATCGACAAGAATCCGTGGGAGATTTCGATGGGACCGGTCTCGTGGTCGAGCGATAGCCGCTGGATCACGTACGCGCGCGGACCCGACGACAACCGCACGAGCGCTGTCTTCATCTACGACACGACGACCGGCGAGCGCAAGCAGGTCACGAGCGGGATGTTCGACGATTCCAACCCGACGTTTGATCGCAAGGGTGACTGGCTCATCTTTACCTCGAATCGCTCGTTCAACGCGCAGTACTCGGCGCTCGACACCACGTGGATCTACAACGACGCGGGCGTGCTCGTCGCGGTGCCGTTACATGCCGATCTAAAGGCGGCGTGGCTTGCAACGAGCGACGAAGAGGACGGCAAGACCGACAAGAAAGACGACAAGAAAGACGCTGACAAGAAAGACGGTGAGAAGAAGGAAGACGCTGCGGGCGGCGAGAAAAAGAGTGATGGTGCTCCTGCCAATGGCGAGCGCCGCGGACCGCGTCGTCGCAACAACGAAGTCTTAGACACTGAAGTTAAAGAAAAGGAAAACCAGACCGTTCATCCTGCCGACGACGCGAAGGCGAGCGGCGGGCCTGCTGGTACGTGGAAGTGCCACACCGTCATTCCGGGTGTCGGCCCGCTCGACTTCACGCTCACACTCACGCTGGGAGAAGGCAACGAAGTCACCGGCAACATGACATCAGAGGCGTTGTCAGGACCGGTCGAGGGTACGTGGAGCCCCGACACGAAGACCTTGGACATCACGCTGAAAATGCCGCAAGGCGCGACCGCAACGATGAAGCTCGTCATCGATGGCGACACGCTGAAGGGCGACGGCACCGGACCCACAGGCGAGTCGACGGCGGTCGACGGCACGCGCGACACAACGAGCGCTGACAAGAAAGAAGACGGCGAAAAGAACAGCGGGAAGCCGAAGGAAGTCAAGATCGATTTCGACGGCTTCGAGCAGCGGGCATTCCAACTCCCTGCTGGCAACGGCGCGTACACAGCGGTCGGCTTCAACGATCGCAATCACGTGCTCTACGCTCGCGGCGGAACGATTTACGCGATGGACCTCGGCGACAAGAAGCGCGAAGAGAAGAAAGTCGGCGCCGGCGGTCGCTTTGAAGTCTCAGCCGACGGTAAGAAACTCTTGCTCGGCGGCGGTCGTGGCGCATCGATCTCCGACGCAAGTGCTGGCGCAACGCCGAAGCCAATCGTTACGAGTTCGATGCTGCTTGAGGTTGACCCTCGCGCGGAGTGGAAGCAGATGTTCCGCGAGGCATGGCGACTGCAGCGCGACTACTTCTACGACCCGCACATGCACGGCGTCGATTGGCAAGCCGTGTACGACCGCTACGCGCCGCTCGTCGATCAGCTCAATGCCCGAGAGGATCTTTCGTTCCTCATCAGTGAGATGATTTCGGAACTCAACGTTGGTCACGCGTACTACCAGGGCGGCGACGTCGAAGATTCCCCCAGCCGAACCGTCGGCATGCTCGGTGCCGATTTCAAGTTGGACGGCGATGACAAGCAAAAGGCTTACCGAATCGCCAAGATCTATCGCGGAGGTCCGTGGGATCTCGACGCGCGCGGGCCGCTCTCTGAGCAAGGGCTCGGCGTGAGCGAGGGCGACTATCTTCTCGCTGTTAACGGTATGGCGCTCGACGTTGCCAAGGATCCGTGGGCCGCGTTCATCGGTCTCGCGGGTAAGACCGTGACACTTTCGATTGGCAAGAACTCCATGCGCGACGATACGACGAAGGAAGTCGTCGTCACGACGATCGCCGCCGAAACGACGCTGCGCTATCGCGACTGGATCGAGCAAAAGCGTGAGTACGTCACGAAGAAGTCAGAAGGTAAGGTCGGTTACATCTACGTTCCAAACACTGGCGTCGACGGGCAAACCGATCTCGTGCGCCAGTTCCAAGGACAGCGCGATAAGGCGGCGCTGATCATCGACGACCGGTGGAACGGCGGCGGGCAGATTCCGACCCGCTTTATCGAGTTGCTCAATCGCCCCGTGACGAACTACTGGGCCCGTCGCGACAGCAACGATTGGGTCTGGCCGCCGGATGGTCACTACGGGCCGAAGGCGATGCTCATCAACGGTCTGGCCGGTTCAGGCGGCGACATGTTCCCTTGGCTCTTCAAGCATCAGAAACTTGGGCCGCTCGTGGGAACCCGCACCTGGGGCGGACTCGTTGGCATCTCGGGGAATCCCGGCCTCATCGACAACGGGCGCGTCACCGTGCCGACGTTCGGTTTCTACGAAGCCGATGGAACGTGGGGCATCGAAGGTCACGGCGTCGATC
Organism: Phycisphaerae bacterium; assembly: GCA_034440475.1. GTDB lineage: Bacteria > Planctomycetota > Phycisphaerae > Phycisphaerales > SM1A02 > JAEUIT01. Next base: position 5,935 of record JAWXCC010000260.1, read on the forward strand.
CCGACGTCGAAGTCCTCGACGACCCTGGTCTGATGAGGGACGGCGCCGACCCGCAGATGGACAAGGCGATCGAGCTCATGCTGCAAGCGATCAAGGATCATCCGTTTGTCCCGGTTCCGAAGCCGAAGTATCCGAATCGCTCGGGCATGGGCATTCCGCCAGAAGAGCGATGAGTTGGTAGTCGCCGCGGAGGAAGCACCGCTCTGGCTGCCGCTCGGTTGAGGTCGTTGAGTCATCAAAGCCCGCGACGCCGTCGTCGCGGGCTTTCTTTCGCGCGCGGTATCGTTCCACGCGATGCCCCGCTGGACCCTCATCGTCCTCGCTGTCGGTGCCGTGTTGCTCGCGGCGCTTCCGTTTGACTTCGTTCCCGGCCAGTACGAGTTAGGCGTTCGATGGCTCGCGAGTGCCGCCCTCGCGACCGGCGCAGTGATCGCTGGCAAGCAGAATCTTGCCCTCTGGTGCGGCCTCTTCGCAGCGATGGCAATTCTGTTTCAGCCCGCGTTTCCCATGGACTTGAAGCAGTTCGCGACCGGCGTACACGTGGGTGCCGCGATCGTTACAGCGGTCTGCGTAGTGCGCGAATGGTGAGAAGTTAGTTCCGCATCACGCGCTGCCACAATCGCCCGTCGGAAACGATGAGTCCGCAGGTGACGAACGCAAGCCCGATCCACGTCCGCCACGACGGATCAAAGCTCGGGACGAGTGCAATTGTGAGGAGTGTCGCCAACGCTGGCACCGCGTAGGTGACCTGCGAAACCCGCGAGGAGCCGACGCGATCGAGGCCCGCGTTGTACACCGTGTACGCGAACACGGTCGCAAGCAGCCCGAGATACAGCATGCAGCCCCACGCGGCTGGTGACATGTCGGGAATCGCGCGAATGCCGCCGCTGGTAATGACGATGGGCAGCAGTGCGAGGGCCGTAAGCGCGTAGACGAGGAAGGTCACGCCAGTACCGGGTAAGTTCGCAAGCAGCCCGGCGCGGAAGTGCTGCATGAGCACCGCGAAGACGGCCCATGAGAACGAAGCGATGAGGCAGAGCGTCTCGCCAAGCCCCCAGCCGTTGACGAGGCGGTCGACGAGCCCGAGCGAAGCGCCGTCCGGCCCCAGCGCAGCGATACCGGGAAACGGCTTGTCCATCGCCAACAGCACCGATCCGGTGAACGCCAGCGTGAGGCCTATGAAGAGCGCCACAATCGACCGTCGATCACGGAGAAAAACCACCGCGCCGAGCGTCGTGAGAATCGGGTTGGTTGCGATGACGACCGATGCAATCGGCGGCTGCGTTCGCGCGAGGCCAGCGTAGAAGGTGACGTGGTAGGCCACGCCTCCAGTGAGCGCGAGCAGCGCGATCGCGCCCCACTGCCAACGATCAGGCCGCGCCGCGAACGTCTCGACGATCGAAGGCCGCAGCACCACCGCGCCGCCAAGCACGGTGATCGCGAAACGAACAAACGTCACGGTGTCAGGCGAGAGCTCGTCGAGCGCTGCCTTGCCGGTGAGGAATGCCCCCGCCCAAATGCACGGGACGATCCACATCCACCAGGGCAAATGGACCGTCGGGGGGTGATTCGGCTTCGTCATGCGGGCTGGGAACCATACTGCCCCGCCTCGGAAAAGCGGAGGGGACCGCTCGCCGTGGGGAGCGGACCTGCGGATCGTGCCGCGACACCCCCACCACTTGAAGGCGGGGAGCGTGGCTGTATACTCCCGCGTCCCAAGCAGTTCGACGAGTTCACGATGCGGGTGTAACTCAGTGGTAGAGTGCCACCTTGCCAAGGTGGATGTCGAGGGTTCGAGCCCCTTCACCCGCTTTTTCGAAGAACCCAAGGCCTACGCCTTGGGTTCTTGTGTTTTCGGTGCGGGTGTTGCTGCTGACGCGTGTGCTGGCGTCCGTGCCGACGCGGCTGCCCGTGTTGTGGGCGGCCGCTTCGGCGGAGTCCAAGCGCTGGAACGGATGTCGAGCTGCGGCGGGCATCAGGACCGCTGCGGCGCCCTGCCGTGGTGGGGGCGCTAGGGCGCGAGAATGGGAGCGGGCCCGAAGGTCGCCGCTGGGGGGTGCGCTGTAGCGGGTACGTCC
>JAWXCC010000261.1:0-7652 GCA_034440475.1 Phycisphaerae bacterium
CAGCAAAATCGAAACACTCGGGACGGGCTGCTCCGCGCAGCAAGCGTTGCGTTCGCCGTCGCGGTATGCCCAGTCGCCTACGCCGGCACCGACGATCATCTCTTCGTGGCACCCGGATACACGCTTGTTCCGCTTCTCGGAGGCTTTGACTACCCGACTAGCCTTGTCACCGATGGGACGACGATGTGGGTGGCCGAAGCAGGTCATCTGCCGACAAACCCGCCGAAAGTGAAGGCCGTTTCGAGCGACCTCACTGTCACCACCATTCTCGGCGTCACCGACCTTCCGCAAGGGACCTTGATGGGACCCTTCAACGACTTGGCGTTCCGCGACGGATGGCTGTGGCTCTCGCACCGCCAGGTCGGCGCCAACGGATGGGCGGTCGGTGCCATTTCGAAGTTCCAACCGAGCAATCCCGTACGCACGTTTACGACGGTGATTACGGGCCTGCCGTCGTCTGGTGATCACCACAGCAATCAGATTGTCTTTGCCGCGGACGGCCGGGGGTACTTCTCGCAGGGGTCGGTGACGAACTCGTCGGTGGTCGGTGCCGACAACTGGATCGTGGAAGGCTGGCTCGAACTCTACCCGACGTTGCATGATTTTCCGCCAGTCGCGATCACGTTGAACGGGACGAGCTTTCAGACGGTTGAGCCCTTCCCGCTCGATCCCACCGCGACGCTCATGACCGCGCCGTATCGACCCTTCGGAACGGGGCCCGTTGCGCCCGGCACGACGCTACCCGCCGCGACACCATCGACGCCGCAGGAAGGAATCATCGCGGGCGGAGGCTCGGTGTATTCGTTCGACCCCGACGCGCCCGATGTCACGGCGTCGCTCACGCTGGAAGCGTGGGGACTGCGCAATCCGTACGGCATCGGTTTCGATCCTGCAGATGCGACGACGCTCTTCGTAAGCAACAACGGTGCAGACATCCGCTCCGCCATGATCGACGGCACACTGAAGCCGGTCGGATCGCGTTCGATCGCCGAGGACTATGACGACCTGTTCGTCATGACGGTTGGCGGCGCGGTCGAATTCTTTGGGTGGCCCGACTTCTTCCACGATGCGGACACGGGCGGCGTCGCGAGCGTGACCGAACCGATCTTCTGCGCTGCACCGGCGATTCTGCCGATTCAATGCCCACAGCCCGTGCTCGACACGACAGGACTCGTGGTCGAGCCGGCGTTCAGTCAAGTCGCCAATCACCCATCGCTCACGAAATTCGACTTCTCGGAGAGCGACACCTTCGGATTCATGGGCGACGTGTTCCTTGCCGAGAGCGGTTCGTTCAACCCAGCCACCGGCGCCGTCGGCGAGCACACCGGCCATCGCGTGCAGCGCATCGATCGGAACTCCGGTGAGGTGCACGAGTTCATCGCGAACATGGGCAGCACGCCGGAGGAGATCTTCAATCCCGCGATCATCGTGGCGCCGCTTGATGTCGTCTTTCAGGGCGATGCGATGCTTGTCGTTGATCTCGGCATTTTTCAGCCTGCGCTCATGCTCACGGGGCCCGGCACCGGCAAGATCTGGAAGGTGCAGAAGGTTGCCGGCAGCCTGAATGACGATGGAAAGATCGACGGTAAAGATCTCTCGATCTTGCTCGGCGAATGGGGCGTTCGCAAACGTGGGAGCATCGCTGATCTGAACGGCGACTCGGCGGTCAACACAGCGGATCTTAACATTCTTCTTAGTAACTGGTCGTCGTGATTGCGCGAGCATAGCGCGACACCACGGACTCGGAAGAACATCAGCGCCGTCCTCGAGTGAGGGCGGCGCTGTTGTGGGATTGAGAGCGTCTGGTGGATCAGCTAACTCGGGAGTGCACGCTCCCCACTTCGCGAGAAGCGCTGCGAGATCGGGGCCGCCGACTTCGCCGTCTTGGTTGATGTCGCCAATACGTTGTGACGGACAATCCCCGGTCGCGCCCCACGCGCCGAGCAGAATCGTGAGATCGACGCCATCGACGTTGCCGTCGAGGTCGAGATTTTCGTCGCAACCCCGACGAGCGCCCGCGCGGTGCCGCGACAGATGAACGGTGCGAGTCATACTGGACACACTCAGGGCATTCGGGTGTGTCCTTTGGGATCTTCCAAGGCCATCCGCAGATTTCGTAGATTTCGCAGATTTGATGCAGCGGGAGGCTTCTGGACATACGCGTTCGCGAACGGGTTCGCGAAGAGTTTGTCCACGTTGGATCCCTGGCGCGCCGATGGTTCCGTCTTCGCGGGCGATTGCAGAGCGATAGAGAACGTGCAGAGCAGCGCGGTAGCAACGATGGTGAGCAGGAGGCGCGTCATGAGAAAAGCGCAACTGGGTTGCTGCGCCCCTCTGTCGCTGTGCGACATCTCCCCATCGCTGAAGCAGCGATGGAGAGAGGAAGAACAGAGCGCGCGGCGATGCCGATTCGTCTCCCTCTCCCCATGACCGCTTCGGTCATAGGGAGATGTCGCGCAGCGACAGAGGGGCCTTGATCCTTAGGATCCATAGTGGACAGCGCCCCTTCAGGAAACGCCTTGCCGCTCGCTGCCCTGATCATCGCCTTCGCGACACCGAGGTTGGTCATCGACGCGGTTCGGCGGCTCTCGCCTAATCGCCCGGCCGCGGCGGTCGCGTTACCGCGCCGCCTCCAACGTGTGTGTCATGTATGACGCCCCAGCAGCTACTTCGGACCGATCGATCTCAACGGCAAGGCTATTCACTTGGTTGGACCTTCGGGCCCCGATCTCACGGTCGTCGACAGTCTCGGTGCCGCGCACACGGTGTAGTGCACGAGCGGTGAAACTGCGACCACCATCATCGAGGGACTGCGCATTATCGGCGGCAGCGCCGAGTCATACTGGACACACAGACGCCAGTCGAGTGTGTCCGGTTGGATCTCCCGCTCCGCCCCGTCCGCCGCTCGACCGCGAACCAAGAAGCTGGGCGGCGGAAGCAAGGAGGCGGTGCATTACCGCCCGGTGTCCTTCGCGACAAAAGACGATGGCGACTGGATCTTTGTTGATCCGGGTGCAAGGTATTGCTCGGCTGGACGCAGTTGCTGCGGGAGGTATCGAGCGATCGCATGTGAGTGAATCGACGATGCTCCCGTGAAGTGCAGGGAACCCACCCTAGGAGATGCCCAATGAGTTTTAAGAGATCGCTCGCCGCAGCAGTTGCTGTTCTCGCGCAGGCCAGCGTCGTGTGCGGGCAGAGCGCATCGCTTCCTGTCGATCCGGGCGAATCGGTTATTACGCACTTCTCGGGTTTTCCGGGATTCGTCGTGACGCTCGTCAACACAGCCAACCCGGCGGGGCAGGGCGCGCCGGTCGGTGGGCCTTTCCCTTCGACGAATTGGCTTGCGCCCAAATACCACAACACGTTTCCGGGCAATCCGACGAACAGCCCTGCGGATGTTTGGAACGTTGCCAACCTCGGGCAAGTCTTTGGCGTGGTTCTCGACGATGCCGCGCCGCCCAACATCTATGTCACCGCGACGACCGTGTACGGCAACCTCGGGTTTGGACCGGGCGGTATCGGCGGCGAGATTTATCGAATCGACGGAGTGAGCGGCCAGATCTGCAAGCTCGCCGTGCTTCCGAATTCGGGACAAGGGTTAGGCAACATCGCGTTCGACGCGGTGAGCAAGATGCTCTACGTCACCGACTTCGACGACGGCAAGATCTACGCCGTGCCCGCCTTGCTCTCGGGCCCATGTGCGCCGCCCGTCGAGGTTGCTTGCAATCCGGGAGTCAACTGCTACGACCACGGAGTCGTGGGTCGGCCCCAGGAGGGACTAGGCATTATTGCTGACAATGCGAGTGCGGGATTCACGAAGTTGGGTCGCCGTGTTTGGGGTGTTGCTGTACACGAAGGTCGTCTCTACTACAGCGTCTGGTGGGAAGACGCTCGCCCGGGTGGCCAGAGTGTCACCGAGGCCAATGAAATATGGTCCGTGGGCATCACCGGCACGGGCGCCTTTTTGCCTAACAGTACGGTGCGCGAATTTCTGATGCCTCAGGGGCCGATTCCTTCGGGCTCTGGCCCGCTGCTGCATCCGGCCGATAGTCAGGTCATTCCGTACTCCAACCCAGTCGCCGATATTCACTTCTCGCAGTCCGGTCACATGTTCCTTGCCGAGCGCACGCGGCTCGCGGATGTCGGGACTCTCATCCCCGTTGGTCCCACCGCCAACGATGCCCACAGCTCGCGCGTGGTCGAGCTGACCGGATCTTCTCCCGCCGCTTGGACGTTCGCGCCATTGAACAAATGGAAGGTCGGTTACCTTGACCCGATGGGCGATTGCGACGGCGTGAGTCTCGTTAACGAGGGTACGAACAGCTCAGGCGGAGTATCGACCGACTGTGACGACAACGTGTTTGCAATGGGAGACGCGCTCTTTGCTTCGTGCGTGAATGCAAGCCTGCCGTACATCTACGGCCTCGCGATCATCCCGGCAGGTGGAAACTCGGCCACGGTGCCCTTGTGGAGCAGCCTGAGCTACCTCATTGACTCCGACGGCTTTATCGGCGAGCAAGCTAAGACCGGGCAGGGTGACGTGGCCGTACGGAGCGACTGCAAGTGCGCGGAGATTGAGACGTCCTCGATCGAGTGCAAAGCCGGAGGCCAGTTCACCTGGACGTTCACATTCACGAACAACTCGGGCACGAGCGCGTCGGTGCTGATCCTTCCCGACCCATCGATGTCGCCCAACGTGATCCCGCTCAATCCGCCGGTCGCCAACGGTAATACGTCGGCGCCGATCACGGTGACGATCACGGGGCAGCAGCCGGGGTCCCAGTTCTGCTTCGACTTCATTCTGGGCGACGTCAAGGGCAACGAGTGCTGCCATATGAATCCCTGCATCGACCTGCCCGACTGTGTGTGCGGCCAAGTCTCGCACGCGGGCGTCGTCGCCACCAGCACGCCCGGGACGTTCCAGTTCTCGTTTACCTTCACCAACCTCGCGGCGTGGAACACGGGACACTTGGTGTTCGTCCCGGCGAGCGGCAGCTCGATCACTCCGGGCATTCTCAACGTCGGCCCGATCGCGCCGTTCGGCTCGCAGGTGGTGGGTCCGGTGACGATCGTCAGCGGACTGCCAGCGGGGTCGCAGTACTGCTTCACGCTGGGGAACCACAGCGCGAACTGGGCGCAGTGCTGCTTCATCGAGGTGTGCGTGACGGTGCCGAGCCAGAGCCCCGCGACGGGGAGCCCGGCGGACCTCAACGGGGACGGCGTGGTGAACGCGATGGACCTGTCGATCCTCCTTGGTGCGTGGGGTACGCGCGGCGGTTTGGCCGACCTTGACCACGACGGCATGGTCGGCGCGGGCGACCTCGGAATTCTCTTGGGCGCCTGGGGCTGAATTGACGGAGTAGTCTGCTGCGAAAGTGATCTTGGCTACGAACGAGGCTGAGCTGGCACCTGCCCGCTCAGCCTCGCTCTCGCCACGGAGGACTTTCGCCACAAGCTGCTACGCGAACCGCACGTGCGATTGATTGCGTCCACGCGACTCGTCTTGGTGGGCGCACAGCCGCAATCACATCTCCCCGGAAACTGTAGCTCGGCCGTCACGCCGTCTCGCACTGTTTCCTTGGCAGCGCACTGGACTCGTCGCCGCCTCGACAGAGATGGTCGGGCGAGAGCGCCCGCCATCGTTTGGCGACCTCGGTGCGCGCATCCATCGCATCGAATATTCCTGAGTCGTCTGCTCAGCCGGTCCACGCGCCCAGCAGGACGGCGATGTCGCCGCCGTTCACGATGCCGTTGCCGTCGAGGTCGGGCGCCGACAATCCCCACGCGCCCAGCAGGATGCTGAGATCTGCGGCGTTTACGTGCCCGTCGTCGTTCAGGTCACCGGGGGATCCCTGCGGTCCGCAGGTGTTCAGCAGCACCGATGCGTTGTCGCTGCTGAGATTCGCCACCGCGAGGTCCGCGTCGCCGTCGTTGTCGAGGTCACCGATGGCGACCCACTCAGCGCCGTCACCGGTGCCGAACGGGAGACCGGCGGGGAACGTCCCATTGCCGTTGTTGAGGAAGACCGACACTGTGTCCGTTCCGCTGTCGTTAGCGACGGCGATATCGAGATCGCCGTCGTCGTCGATGTCGCCGATCGCGACCGACACGGGATCCGCAGTCGGATAGGTGGTCTGCGGGCCGAACGTACCGTTACCGTTGTTGCGCAGCACCGAGATCGTGTCGCCGAATTGATTTGCGACTACGAGATCGACATCGCCGTCGTCATCGAGATCGCCGAGCGCGACGGCCTCAGGCCCTTGGCCTGCGGCGTAGGCGACACCCGCCGCGAACGTGCCGTTACCGTTATTGATCAGGATCGAGGCGGTGCTGCCGTTGAAGCCGCCATTCGCGACGGCGAGATCGGGCGCGCCATCGCCACTAAGGTCCGCGACCGCGACAGACGACGGCGTGCTGCCAGCGGCGTATGCGACCGGCGCCGCGAAGGTCGCGTTGCCGTTATTCATCAGGATCGAGATGCCTGGGCCGCCGAAGGCGTTCGAGACTGCAAGGTCGAGGTCGTTGTCACCATCGAGCTTGGCGATCACGATCGAGAACGGTGTCACCCCGGCGGCGAACGACACCGCCGACGCGAACGTGCCGTTGCCGTTGTTCTTGAAGACCGAGACAGTCCCGCTGCCGGTGTTGGCGGTGACGAGATCGGCGTCGCCATCGCCGTCGAGGTCGCCAATCGCGACCGCCTGCGGATGCGCTCCGCTTGCATAGAGCACGTCCGCCGCGAAGGTGCCGTTGCCGTTGTTGAGAAGCACCGAGATGTTGTTGCTGTTCTCGTTCGCGACGACGAGATCGGCGAAGCCGTCGCTATTCAATTGCCCGATCGCAATCGAACGCGGAAAGTCGCCCGCGCCATACAGTTGATCCGGCGCGAAGAGGGGCGGAGGACACGAGCCACCCGCCGCGAACTGGCTGTTCGCGAGGGACAAGAGACTGATGAGTAACAGCGAACCAGCAGACGTTGGACGGTACAGCGTGGACATGTCGTTTCTCCTTGAAGGGGTTGCGGATAGCGCAGCAGAGATCCGGCGATGCACGGTCGTCGAGAGTCAAATCGCTCTCGCAGCGCACAGTCGCCCGCCGATCGTGAGAGGAGCGAACTCCTCGACCGCGCGTGACGGTCTTATCCGCTTTCGCGAGGGCGACGGTGCGATCCGCCGGACCGTCCGTTGTGCGCGAGCTGTTCCGCATCGCGCCGTCGCCAGCGCGCGTTCCAAGTCTGCGGTGAGGTCGTCCGGACGCTCGATGCCGACGGAAAGCTGCACCCGCTCAGTCGCCGATGCCGAGTTCGGCAACATTCTCTTTAGCAGTACGCGATCCCGAGAGTGAGCAGCCTTCTCAGTGCCGTTGCGCCTCGTGATGGTGGGCGGGGGGGTGCTGGACGTCGGCCGCACCCCCTCCACCACGGCTGCGCTTCGCTACGCCGCGGTCCCCCGCCCCCCTAGACGCAAAGCGTCTGGGGGAGGATGCGGCGGTAGCGGACGCTCTGAGTGTTAGGCCGCTTGCATCCTCCCCCAATGCTCTGCATTGGGGGAGGGGGACCATCGCGCCTCGCGATGGTGGAGGGGGGACGTCAGGCGCACCCCCACCACCACGGCTGCGCTTCGCTACGCCGCGGTCCCCCGCCCCCCAGACGC
>JAWXCC010000262.1:0-11433 GCA_034440475.1 Phycisphaerae bacterium
CGCGGCATCCGCCGCGGAGGTGTCTGAGTCGCGGCATCCGCCGCGATTAGTCACCCTGCTCGAGGACGGCCATGAATGCTTCTTGAGGGATGGAGACGGTGCCGATCGTCTTCATACGCTTCTTGCCTTCTTTTTGCTTCTCGAGCAGCTTGCGCTTGCGGCTGACGTCGCCGCCGTAGCACTTCGCCGTGACGTTCTTCCGAAGGGCTTTGATCGATTCTCGCGCGATCACCTTGCCGCCCACCGCGGCTTGGAGTGCGATCTCGAACTGGTGACGGTCGATCTGCTGCCGCAGCTTCGTGAGAATGCAGCGGCTGCGATGCTCGGCGTTCGAGCGATGGCAGATGAGTGACAGCGCCTCGACCGGTTCACCGTTCACGAGGATCGAGACCTTCGCGAGTGCGTCCTCGCGGTACTCAAACATCTCGTAATCCATCGTGCCGTAGCCGCGCGTGATCGACTTCAACTTGTCGTAGAAGTCGTAGATAATTTCCGCGAGCGGTAATTCGTAATCGAGGATCTGTCGATCGGCGGAGAGGAACTTCTGTGCCTTGAAGATTCCGCGGCGCATCTCACATAGCTTCATCAAGTCGCCGATGTTCTCGTTCGGGCAAATGATTTCAATCTTTACGATCGGCTCGCGAATCGCCTTCACCCTCGACAGGTCGGGCAGGTCGGCAGGGTTATGAATTTCGATCGACGTACCGTCGTTCATTTCGATGAGATACGAAACGGTCGGCGCGGTCTGCACGATCTCAACGCCGCCTTCGCGCTCGAGTCGCTCCTGCACAATGTCCATGTGCAGGAGTCCGAGGAACCCGCAGCGGAAGCCGAAGCCGAGGGCCTCGGAGTGTTCCACCTCATACGTGAAGCTCGCATCGTTCAGATGCAGCTTGTCGATCGCTTCGCGGAGCGCCTCGAAGTCGCCCTTTTTCCCGCTCGAACCGTCGGCTCCTGAGCTCGATGGATAAAAGTCGCAGAACACCATCTGCTTCGGCTCTTTGTAGCCGGCGAGGGGCTCCTCGGCAGGGTCGTTGTCGAGCGTGATGGTGTCGCCGACGCGCACGTCGCCGAGCGACTTGATGCCGCCGCACATGTAGCCGACTTCGGCAGTATTCAGCGCTTCGAGCTTCGACGGAAACGGCGTGTATCGACCGAGTTCACTCGCGTAGAACGTGCGCCCTGTGCCGATCATCCGAACCTTATCGCCGACCTTGATGCGACCGTCGAAGACGCGGAAGTACACCACGACGCCCTTGTAGTCGTCGTAGTGGCTGTCGAAGATGAGGCCGCGGAGTTTCGTCGTCTGCGCTTGGCGCGGTGCGGGCAACCGCTCGCAAATGGCGCCGAGCAGCTCTTGAATACCTTGGCCCGTCTTCGCACTCACCAAGATGCAATCTTCGGCGGGCAGGCCGAGCACCTGTTCGATCTCCATCGCGACCGTGTCAGGATCGGCCGCAGGCAGATCGATCTTATTGATGACCGGAATGAGCTCTAGATTGTTAGCGACGGCGAGGTATGCGTTCGCAACCGTCTGGGCCTGAACGCCCTGTGTCGAGTCGACCACCAAGATCGCCCCTTCGCACGCGGTCAGCGCTCGCGACACCTCATAGGCGAAGTCGACGTGGCCGGGCGTGTCGATGAAGTTGAGCTGATAGATCTCGCCCTTGTGCTTGTGATAGACCGTCACTGCCGAGGCCTTGATCGTGATGCCGCGCTCACGCTCGAGATCCATGGAGTCGAGGAGTTGGGCCTTCGCCTCGCGTTCGCTGACCGCGTTGGTCGCCTGGAGGAGGCGATCAGCCAACGTGCTTTTGCCGTGGTCAATGTGGGCGATGATGGAGAAGTTGCGGATGGGCACGGGCGGGCAGGTACCGGGGGGAGGGGGACTCGGAGTCGAGCCGAGTCGCGATCGAAAGTCCCGCAGTGTACCGCAGCAATCACACCGCACCGCCGCACTCGCCGCAGTGCTGCGGCGCCGAGTGTGGAGGAAGGAGATGACCGCATCGCGGGCATACCGGAATTCCTCGCTGCCGCATGGCCTGACGGACGAACGGCCCGTAGGTTCGGTTCATCGCTTGGACGAACGCCAAGTGCTGGAAAACTGCGAACGTCACGAGCATGGTGAGCGCGGTCACCGGACCCCACCAGCCGTCGAGAAACCACGATTGCTTGCCAGCCACGCGGTCCATGGCCCACCAGCCGACCGTGAGAATTCCGATCGGCACGAGCGTGATCGCAAAGAACCCGAACACCGCGCGCGTCGACCGGAGCATCAACAGATTCGCCTGCCAGTGCAGAGCGAACTGGTCGCGTAGCGCCGGGGCGAACGCAGAGTCGTGAAATCGAGGCCACCAGACGGAACGGCTCATTGCAGCCTCGGACGGTAACCGTGTCGCCCGCTTTCTGTGCGAAGACTGCGTTACTCCACACCATTAGAGGTTTGGACGTAAGTGCTGTATGAACAACAGCTTGCTTTTAGCGGTGGGCCTCGTTCCTTCATTTCACCACGAAAGCACAACAGAAAAGCGGTTGACACGGCGGCATTCAGACGATATCTCTATAAACAACGTGCGATATATGTCGCATGCAGTTCGGAGCCGCCATGACCGTCCTTCCCTCTGTCCGCTCGGTCCAGTCGCCCTCGCACGATGGTGCAGAGGGCCAGCCCGCATCGCGCCCAGCCGCTCGTCACGAATTGCTCGCAAGCGGATTGGCGCTCACGGCCGGGCTCGCCGCTCTTGGGCTGATGGTTGGCGCGACGTTCTTCATGCGCGGACTTCAGATGCGCTTCACTCCGAATCCGAACGCGCCGTTGCCGGTCGCGCTCCTGCCAGCGCTGCCCACGCTGGAACCCGAACGCTACATGCGCGGTCGCGAACTGTTCGTTGCGACCTGCGCGACGTGCCATGGTCCGCACGGGTTAGGAGTGCGCGGACTCGGCAAGGATCTCACCCGCAGTCTTTTTGTCTGTGAGCGCAGCGATGGAGAAGTCGTAGCGTTCATTCGGCGTGGCCGTGAAATCAACGATCCGCTCAACACCACCAAGGTGCCGATGCCGCCGCTCGGCGGAAATCCGAGCTTCACCAGCGATGACCTCGAACACATCGTTGCGTATCTGCGTGGACTCCAAGACCCGCGCCGCAAGCCAGACGTGCCTGACATCTCGCCACTTGCCTTCGCAGCTGTCGGGCCAGTAACACCAGACGAAAAAGCGAGCGCACTCGCGGCAGCGGGAGGCGACGCCGAACTAGCCGAATACATCGCGCACGGCACCAAGCTCTTCGTCGCGTCGTGCGCGGCGTGCCACGGAAGAGACGCGCACGGCATGCTGAACTTGGGCAAAGACCTCGTGACAAGCGAGTTCGCCAAGAAGCTCGACGACGACGCACTGCTCGCGTTCCTCAAGAAGGGTCGCGATCCGAGCGATCCACTCAACACCACCAAGGTCGGGATGCCCCCAAAGGGCGGGAATCCGGCCCTCTCCGACGACGACCTGCTCGACATCATCGCATTCCTGCGATCGATCGAGAAGTCCGCTGCTAGCAAATCCCAGTGATCGGCGACCTCGCCGCACAGCCTTATCTATCTATCTATCTATCTATCTATCTATTGAAAGGAAATTCGAATGCACCGCGCTCTGTCCAGACATCCCGGAACCAGTCATCCCGTCCGCTTCACGGCGCTTCTCGCAGCGGTGGTCGGACTCACAATGAGCGGCACGACGCTCGCTCAGGACGTGAAGAAGGAGTCGCGCCGTGGCCGGCAAAAAGAGGTGAAGCCGGTCGAACTCAACGCGAGCCAAGTGGCCGAACTCACCAAAGTCGCGAACGAACGAAAACTCACAGTCGATGACCTTCTGGCTGCGACGAAGACGTACATGCCGAGCGGTCGCCACGACGATTATGTTCTCTTCTCGTCGGGCGGACAGAGCGGGCAAGTCTTTGCGATCGGCGTGCCGAGCATGCGATTGCTTAGGTCGATCGCTGTATTTACGCCGGAGTCGTGGCAGGGATACGGATTCTCCGGTCAAGACGATCCGGTACTGGAGCGACTCAAGATCAATGGAAAGCTTGTGCCGTGGGGCGACACGCATCACCCTGCACTGTCGGAGACGGCGGGGGAGTATGACGGCCAGTTCCTTTTCATTGGTGACAAGGCAAACGCACGCATTGGCGTGATCGACCTCCGCGACTGGGAGACCAAGCAAGTCGTCAAGAACCCTCTGACCGTGAGCGATCACGGCGGTGCCTTCGTCACGCCTAACACCGAGTACATCGTGGAGGGCGGACAATACGCCACAGTCCTCGGCTACGGCTACGCACCCATCGACGACTACAAGAAGTCGTATCGCGGGATGGTGACGTTGTGGAAGTTCGATCGTGCGAAAGGCCGCATTGACGTTGACAATTCCTTTGCGCTTGAGCTTCCTCCGTATTGGCAAGATCTTGCCGACGCAGGCAAACTCGCAAGCGACGGATTTATTTTTCTCAACTCGTTCAACACCGAAATGGCAACGGGAGGCATCGAGCAGGGGAAGCCTCCGTTCGAAGCAGGTGCGAGCCAGCGCGACATGGACTATCTCCATGTCATTGATTGGAAGAGGGCCGAGCAGGCGTTCAAAGCCGGCAAGGCGAAGAAGACGAACGGATTCCCGGTGATCTCGCTCGAGACATCGATCGCTGACGGACTCCTCTACTTCGTGCCCGAGCCGAAAAGCCCACACGGCGTCGATGTCACTCCCAACGGTCAATACATGGTTGTCGCCGGCAAGCTCGATCCCCACGTCACCGTGTACTCCATCGAGAAACTCAAGAAGGCAATCGCTGACAAGAAGTTCAGCGGCAAGGACGACTACGGGGTCCCGGTTCTCGATTTCGACGCGGTCATGGAGGCGCAAGTCGAACTTGGCCTCGGGCCATTGCACACGCAGTTCGATGACAAGGGTTATGCATATACGTCGCTCTTCCTCGACTCTGCCGTCGCCCGTTGGACGCTCGGTGGCGATTACGCAAAGAAGCACGAGGAGGCGCCGTGGAAGCTCGTGACGAAGACGCCGGTACAATACAACATTGGTCACTTGTGCACCGCTGAAGGCGATTCGGCGAGCCCCGATGGGAAGTATCTGATCTCCATGTCGAAGTGGTCGGTGGACCGGTTCCTTCCGACCGGCCCGCTCCTCCCGCAGAATTTTCAACTCGTTGACATCGGCGCGCCGGGTACCACGATGCCCGTACTCTTCGACATGCCGATTGGCGTTGGCGAGCCGCACTACTGCCAGATGATCAAGGCCGACAAGCTGAAGACGTGGACGACGTACCCAGAAATCGGGTGGGACCCGCATACGCAGGCTCTCGATCCGCGAGCGCCGAGGGCGGGCAAGGAAGGAGTGACGCGCGATGGAAGCCAGGTGGCCGTGAACATGACGGCGGTTCGCAGCCACTTCACACCCGAGCACGTTGTCGTCAATGAAGGCGATCACGTAACGTGGCGCATCGTCTCGGTAGAGTCGACCATCGATGCAACGCACGGCTTCTGCATCGGCGGTTATGGCATCAACCTGAGTCTCGAACCGGGTGAGTTCACCGAGTTCACGTTTACCGCTGACAAGCCGGGAACCTATCCGTATTACTGCACCGAGTTCTGCTCCGCGTTGCACCTCGAGATGATGGGCTACCTCCAGGTCAAGCCGAAGAGTTCGACCGCAGTCACCGACGCTACGAAGTAACCACGCGTCCGTGCCGTGCGAAGGCGCGGCACGGATTCTTCTCGCTCTCGCGCATCACTCGCTGCCCACTTTTCCCTCGCGGAGAACACTATGTCCGGATTCACGTCGCGCCTCTTAGGACCTCGAATTCCATCTGCGGAACTCGATCGCCATCGCGCGCGCTATCTGCTTCCGACATTGCTCCTCTCACTCGCGCGAGTGTTGCTACTCGTGTCCATATTTCTGCCGTACTGGCACATGGAGTTAGTTGCACCGCAGTACCCGGACGGGCTCGAACTGACGGCGTACGTCAATCACCTCGGTGGTGATGTCAAAGAAATCGACGGGCTCAATCACTACATCGGAATGCGATCGCTGCACGAGGCTGGCCAACTTGAGCGGAGGGCTTCGGTTTGGATCATCGTTGCGATGGTGCTGCTCGTGGAAGGCGCTGCTGTCGTGCACAGTCGATGGGCGATTCTTCTTGCAATACCCGCACTGCTTTTCCCCGTGATCTTTCTCATCGATCTTCAATTCTGGATGCAGCTGTTCGGGCAGGGTCTCGATCCCAAGGCTCCGCTTTCGTCCTCCGTGAAGCCGTTCACGCCGACGATCTTGGGCGAAGGTGGCATCGGTCAGTTCAAGACTTATGCTGAAATGGGCTGGGGATTGTGGCTCGCGTTCGCGTCTTCCGGCGTCACAATCGTCGGGTTCTGGTTCCATCGCCGTGCCTACAAGCCGCTCTTTGAAGCGGCTCGTCGGGCCAGTTCGCCAGTCGAGGCAGTCGCGGGTGCGTCATGACGCGATGCGCGCTTTTCCTAGTGCTGACGCTCTCGTTACAACCAGCATTGCATAATCGGCCCGACGGGCCAGCCACGAGCATCTCCGCCCGCATTGCCTCGGCGCGCGACGGTGACGTGATTGAGATCGGTCCCGGAACATACCGCGAACACCTTCGAATCGACAAGGCGGTTCGACTTGTAGGGCGCGACCAGCCTGTCATCGACGGCGGCGGCGATGGTGACATTGTGGAGATCACTGCGGAGGGCGCCGAGTTCTCCGGCTTCGTCGTTCGTGATACGGGAATCGATCTCGATCGTGAAAACTGCGGGATTCGTGTCCTTGCGCCGCGCGTAACGATCACCGACAATGTGCTCGAGGACATTCTGTTCGGCATCGATTTGAAGTCCGCGTCGGACAGCGTCGTCCGCGGAAACAAGATCGGTGGCAAGCTCCTCGACATCGCGCGGCGCGGCGACGGACTTCGCCTCTGGCGGAGTGATCGTGTTGTCATCGAGGACAACGAAATCCACGACGGCCGTGATGCGATCCTCTGGTACTCGAAGGGCGTCGTTGTGCGCGGCAATCGTTCGTTTCGTTGCCGATACGGCTTCCATCTCATGTATAGCGACGGTGTAACGATCGACGAAAACGAGCTTTCCGACAACTCGGTCGGCGTCTATCTCATGTACAGCAAAGAGATCAAGCTGCGTCGTAACCGCATCACTCGAAATCGCGGACCGAGCGGCTATGGCATCGGGCTCAAGGAAACTGACCGCTTCGTCATCGACGAGAACCTCGTCGCTGGCAATCGCGTCGGGATCTACCTCGATGGATCACCGTTCGGCGCAAAAGAGCCGAGCGTGATCGAAGGAAACACCTTCGCCTACAACGACGTTGGAATGGCGATCCTGCCATCGGTGCGAGGTAATGTCGTCACTGGAAACAACTTCATCGATAACTTCGAGCAAGTGAGCGTGCAGGGGCGTGGCGAACTACGAGGCAATACATTTAGTCGCGGCGACCGTGGAAACTACTGGAGTGACTACGTCGGGTACGACGAGGATCGCGACGGGATCGGTGATTACGAGTACGCGTCGCAAACGCTCTTCGAGAACATGCTCGATCGCGAGCCCAAGCTCCGCGTGTTTCTGCTCGGTCCTGCGCAGCAAGCCGTCGAGTTCGTCCAGCGCGCGTTACCTGCGGTGCGTCCCGAAGCGAAGTTCACTGACCCTGCGCCGCTGATGGCGCCTGAGATTCGTCATGCAGCGGTCTCGTCGTCACAACCCAGCGGCGGTTCGTTGATCGTCGTTGGCTCAGTACTCGGAGCGCTCGGCGCTGCAATTCTTGCGATGTCTGCGACTGGTGCGGGTCTGTCGCGAGGCGATCAGGCGCGCGACAGCGGCGAGGAGCGTCGGTCATGATTCGCATTGAAGGCCTCTGCAAATCGTTCGGTCGAGCTGTAGCGATCGAAGATGTGTCTTTCACGGTGCCAACGGGCGACGCTGTTGCATTGTGGGGTATCAACGGCGCTGGGAAGTCCACGGTCATCCGATGTGTGCTCGGGCTGTTTCGATTCCGAGGGCAGATCGAAGTCGGCGGATGCGATGTTCGGCGCCAAGGAAAACGTGCGCGTCAGCTCATTGGATACGTTCCGCAGGAACTCGGCTTCTATGACGATTTACGGGTCGGCGAAGCGATACGTTTCTTCGCGCGGCTTAAGGGCGTGTCGAGCAGCGAAGTCGATGACGTGCTCGACCGAGTGAGCCTCGGTGGGCAGGCGGCGAAACGTGTCCGGGAGTTGTCCGGTGGCATGAAACAGCGACTCGCGCTCGCGATCGCACTGATCGGCAATCCGCCCATCTTGGTTCTCGATGAAGTCACGGCGAGCCTCGACGCTTGCGGGCGCGAAGAGTTCGTAGCGCTACTCGGGCAACTCTCCGAAGGTGGGCGCACGTTGCTCTTCGCTTCCCACCGGGTCGATGAGGTCACGACGCTTGCGAAGCGCGTCATCACGCTCGACCGCGGCAAGATTGCGCACGAGTGCCTCGCCTCGGAGTTTGTACCTCAGCTTGGACTCGGCACACTATTGCACTTCCACCTGAGTCCGCAGGTGTGCGATGCCGCGATGACCGCGCTTCGCGCCAGCGGCTTTGCCCCCCGTCCGAACGGCGTTGGGCTGCTTGTGCCGGTGCCGAGTGAGCAGAAAGCGGCGCCGTTCCGCGTTCTCGCCGACGCGCGCATTTCGATCGACGACTTTGAAGTGATCGCGACAAGTGTGAGCGGGTCGAAGACGGCAACGCAGCACACCGCACGGGAACGGGAGTCCACACCATGAGTGCCATCGTTGTTCCATGCATGCATCGCATCGCCGCACCGCCGACGGCGCTAGCAAACATCTCTGCGATTGCGTTCCGTGAGTTGCGCGATGCCGTGCGCAGTCGGTGGTTCCTTCTTGACACGATCGCGTTCTTAGGGCTCGGACTGGGTGTTTCCTATATCTCCTCTGCGAGCGCGGGCGGCGCTGGCTTGTCCGGTTTCGGGCGGACGACGGCGGGCTTGCTCAACCTCGTCCTTCTCGTTGTGCCGTTGATGTCGCTGACTGCCGGCGCGAGCTCGGTCGCGTCGGATCGTGAGCGGGGGATGTTGGCCTATCTTCTCGCACAACCGATCGCGCGCTGGGAACTCCTTGTCGGCAAGTATGTGGGCATCTCTGCCGCGCTGCTCGCGTGTATCGCGCTCGGACTCGGAGGTTGCGCGGGAATCCTCGCATGGAAAGGCGAGGCGACGAATCCGAGTAGCATCGTCTGGCTCGCAGGCCTTTCCTTCGCGCTCGCGCTCGCGATGTTGAGCGTGGGGATGCTCGTTTCTGTCCTAGCTCGGAAAGCGTCAGTCGCAGTCGGCACCGCAGTGTTTCTCTGGCTTGCGCTCGTATTCGCGACCGACCTCGGACTGATGGCGGGGACGCTCGCATTCAAGTTGCGCATAGAAACCCTATTTTATCTCTGCGTCGCGAATCCTCTCCAAGTGTTCAAGATGTGGTCGCTGCATGCCGTCGACACGTCCCTTGATGTACTTGGTCCCGCAGGGCTCTACGCGATGGATACCTATGGCGAGCGCGTCGCAGTGCTGTTCGCGCTGGTGTTTGCCGCGTGGATCGCAGTGCCGCTTGCACTTGCGATTGCGATCTTTTCCCGAAGGTCGCCGGTATGAAGAACCTCCGAAGCTCGCTTGCCGCTGGATGCGTCCTTGGCATCGCCGCCATGACGGCTGGCTGTTCCGACGCGCCGAGCGATGGTCCACCGGTCCTGCGGGTCGGTCGTGACGAGTGTTCTCACTGCGGCATGATGATCGCCGAAGACCGTTGTTCGGCTGCGCTCCTCGTCGAACTGCCGGACGGCCGAGGCTATCGATTGTTTGACGACCTTGGGTGCTTGCTTGATTACGAGCGCACTCATCGCGACGACGCGATCATTGCTCGTTTCTCGCGCGACTACGCGGCCCGGGAGTGGGTGCCAGCGACCACCGCGCGATATGTGATGTCCGAGGCAATCCAGACGCCAATGGGATCGTGGCTGGTCGCGTTCGGAGATGAAGGGGCTGCGAACGCCGCGCGCGAAACACACGGTGGAACGCTACTCTCTTGGGCGGACCTGCCATCGGCTCGAATCAACTGGCTGAAGGCGCAGGGGCGAACGGTGCCGGAGTAGTCCATATGTTGTCGAGCACAGCCGAATACGCACTGCGAGCCGCAGTCTTTCTCGCTTCGTCCGACGGGGTGCCAGCGAATAGCGAGCGCATTGCTGAAGTCACGAAAGTTCCGAGCGGGTACATCTCCAAGGTCATGCGCGACCTCGTCGTTGCGCAACTCGTGAGCTCGCAACGCGGTCCCAACGGCGGCTTTGCACTCGCGCGACCAGCGAGTGAGATCACGATTCTCGATGTCGTGAACGCAGTCACGCCGATTCAGCGGATTCGCTCGTGTCCGCTTGGGGACCCGAAACACATCAGTCTCTGTCCGCTGCATCGAAGGCTCGACGACGCAATCGCTGCGATCGAGCAAGGCTTCGCCTCGACGACGCTGAACGAACTGCTGACGCCCATCGCTGGTGGCGGAAAGCAGTGCACCGCAATCACGATCGGCGGTAACGGAAAAGCGGCGGTGGTTCCGACAGCCGCACGGGCAACCAAGCGCGCTCCGCGCGGGCGGTGAGTAGCGAATCGCGCGAGCGAGCCGAGCGACTTGTTAGGCATCGCTCGTGGGCTGCACGATTGGCGAATTGCCCAAAGAGGTGGCAGGCGACGTGTTAGGCGGGGTGGCAGGCGACGAGGGAGGCTGCGCCACGGGCGTCGCGGAGCGTTCCGCGATCCGATCAAGCACGCCTTCGACGCCGCGCAACCGCATGTACGGCCGACCCTCCGCGTCGCGGATCGGTTCAAACAGAACCGTCGCCACGGAAGGGGAGTCGGGAATGAGTTCGACGCGACCACCCTCGAGGTGCCAGGTTCCGCGGTGGCTCGCGATGACGACCGGTCGTCCTTCGCTCGGTCGCTGCGGCGCGACGAAGTGGTAGCGCATCGTTGGCTGGAGATCGAGGCTGCCGCCGGCGCCGAGCCAGAGGCCGATCACAAAGTCTTCTTCGGCGACTGGCGGCGGGTCAGAGCGAGTCATCGGTTCGAAGTTACGCACGGTGACTACGAGCGCGTCGTCGATTTTGGACAGCGCGACGCGCGTCCGCTGTTCCTTGCGCGCGGAGTACGGGTCGAGCCAGAACGCGGCGTAGTTCTGTCGATGCCAGCGACCCACTTCGATAGGCTTGAGGTAGCGACTCTGTGATGCGAAGAGGCGATACGCCCCCCCTGGGGCGACGTCCAAGAGTTGGGTTCCGTTACTCCACCACCCGACGATCGGCGCGGGACGCTCTGGATCGAGGTTCACCGACGCC
>JAWXCC010000263.1:0-12276 GCA_034440475.1 Phycisphaerae bacterium
CACGACGCGCCGCGGGTGTCAGACACCCAGCACGACCCACCGCGGGTGTCAGACACCCAGCACGACCCACCGCGGGTGTCAGACACCCAGCACGACGCACCGCGGGTGTCAGACACCTAACACGACGCGCCGCGGGTGTCAGACACCCAGCACGACCCGCCGCGGGTGTCAGACACCTAACACGACGCGCCGCGGGTGTCAGACACCCAGTACGACGCGCCGCGGGTGTCAGACACCCAGTACGACGCGCCGCGGGTGTCAGACACCCAGTACGACGCGCCGCGGGTGTCAGACACCCAGTACGACGCACCGCGGGTGTCAGACACCCAGTACGACGCACCGCGGGTGTCAGACACCCAGTACGACGCGCCGCGGGTGTCAGACACCCAGCACGACGCGCCGCGGGTATCAGACACCATTTCTACGCGCCGCGACGTCGGACCCATGTCTCCTCGCTCGGCCGCTCCGAGCGCGCCGCTCCGCCGTCTCAAGAAACGAGATCTTGCGTGCGGACTTGAATGCTCAGGTTTCCTCGCCGCGCTGACCCTGTTGCGCCTCGCAAGCCTTGGCGAATTGGAGCGGCGACCGCGCGGCGAACCGACGCCACGCCGACCGCCCAAGACTCGCGATCCCAAAGCGACTTGCTCAAATCGGCTCTGGTCACCACCGCGCGTTCATGGTGAACCCTCACGTACTTCTTCGTAGCGAACACTCGCGAGCAAGCACTCGCGCACTAACAATCATCTGCAACATCGCTCATCGCCACTCTTGCTTCGGATAGCGGCGACGAAGCTCGTTGCGCAGCTCGGGATACAGCGTCTTCCAGAAGTTCGCGAGGTCGCTCGTGACTTGCAACGGGCGGCGATTTGGCCCGAGAATCTCAAGCGTGAGTGGTACACGACCTCCCGCGACCGTCGGCGTCGTGACTTCGTCGTAGAAATCCTGGATCTTGGCTCGTCCGCGTGGCGGCGCGCTGGGCGCATATTCGACGCGCATCCGAAACCCGCGCTTCAACTGCACCGACTCCGGCGCCATAGTGCGCACGAGCGCCTGTTCGTCCCACGAAAGTGCGTTTCGCACGGCGTCGAGGCACGGGCGGTCCCGAACTTCACTGGCCCGTACGCAGCCTGACACGATCTCATGGCGAATGATGTCGAGATCATCGTCCGTGTACGTGATGAGCGATCGGTCCGGACACCACTGCGCCACACACCGCACGCGAGCGATCCACTGCTCTACCGATTCGTCCCAGCGCTCGAGCACAATCGTGCCATCCTTGATCTTTTCGACGAGCGTTCGTTCGGCTTCGGGGGATGGTTTCGCAGGCCGCGCGATAGTGGCGACCACGATCGAGTCGAATCGCTCTTCTTCGATTGCGTCAGCAGCCTTGCTCGCCGTATTCCAGCGCGTCTCAATGACGGTCGAAAAGCGCTCTGGCAGTACTTCTTCAATCGTCGCGCGCGACACCGGACTAACCATGGAGAGCGTCGCAACGAGCTTGTCGCCGACGCCCGTTTCCCGAATCTCGAGCGCGAGGAGAAATCCCTCTGCGGTCACAATGCTCGTCTTGTCGAGCACGACTTTGCGACGCCCCTCCATATGACAGTGTGGCCGCTGCGCGTCGGGACGCCAGGCGACGTGGTCGGGAAACCCTGCGAGTAGACAGGCGATTCCTTCGTGCCCATTCGGCTCATTCGCCGCCCGTCCGTTCGACATGCGAACGGCAATTCGCGTGAGTTGATCCGCAGCCTGCGAACACTCGCGCACCGCGAGCGGATGGAGTTCGATGCGCTGATGCGCGTCGCGCGACCGGCCCGCTTCCCAGCGCGTCAGAATCCGTTCGCGTGCGAGCACGTCGGAGACGGGGTCATCGCGTTCCAGCGCGTCGCGGATTGCGGTTGCAGAGCCGTCGACGACGAAGTCACGTTCTGCGGCCACGGCGGCGAGCCGCGCTGCGAGTCGCGGGCAACCGCGCCGCGCGCCTTCGACAAGTACCCGCGCGAGGCGAGGCTCAGCCGGCACGCGCGCCATCGCGCGACCGATCTCCGTGAGTTCACCCAGATCGTTCGTCGCGTGCAGCAGTCGCAAGCAGGTCTCAGCGCGCTCGACCATTTCGGCGGGCGGCGCCTGGAACCATGGAAACTCTGCGTGGCGCTTGACGCCGAGGGCCTTGAGACGCAGCGTTGCGTCGGCGAGATCCACGCGCGCGATCTCGGCGTCTTCGAACGGCGGCCGTTGGAGATGCTCCTTCTCCGTCCAGAGCCGCAGGCATCGGCCGGGCGCGACGCGTCCCGCTCGTCCGGCGCGCTGTTCGGCAGTCGCCCGCGCGATCGGTTCGACGCGCAGCGTGTTGAGCCCGCGCTTCGAGTCGACTCGATGCACCCGCGCTGTTCCAGCGTCAATGACCGCGCGAACGCCCTCAATGGTGATCGACGTTTCCGCGACGTTCGTTGCAACGATGATCTTGCGGCGGTCCGAGGGCTCGACCGCACGATCTTGCTCTGCTGGTGGCAGCGAGCCGTGCAGCGGAACGATCAGGAGGTCGTCATCGCGACGCGCCGCAACGGCGCGGCAGGCGTCGATCGTGCGATCGATCTCATAGCCACCCGGCATGAAGATGAGCACGTCGCCCATTCGCTCGGCATCGAGCACGCGATCGAGCGCCTCAGCGGCCGCGTCCCACACGGGCACATTCGCGGAGCGGCCGCAATAGGAGATTTCCACCGGATACGCGCGACCAGACGCCGTCAAGACCGGGGCGGCCGCGGACGCGGTACCGAGATACGACGCGACTCGCTCCGCATCGAGCGTAGCGCTCATGACGACAAGTCGGAGATCGGGGCGCGACGACTCCTGAAGCCGCTTGAGCAAGCCGAGCGCGAGATCGGCGTCGATCGAGCGCTCGTGAAACTCATCGAGCACCACCGCGCCGACGCTAGTCAGGCGCGGATCATCTTGGAGGACTCTGAGGAAGACACCTTCGGTGACGAAACGAATTCGCGTTGCAACTGAGACTTTCGATTCGAAACGGGTCTGAAACCCGACGATTCCGCCAACCTCAGACTTCATCTCGTGCGCGACGCGCCGCGCCGTCATGCGCGCCGCGAGGCGCCGCGGTTCGAGCACGATCACTTCACCGCGCACCGCTGGACTCACAGCGAGCATCTGCGGTACTTGCGTCGTTTTTCCGCTTCCCGTTGGGGCGGTCAACACAAACCGGTTCGCGCGCGCGACGACGTCGAGTATCTGGTCACGTATTGCGAGAACCGGTAGCACGGTTGGAGAAGGTAGCGTCGCGGGGCGCGATCGAGGTCGGAGACCGTTCGACGGTAGATTGTCCGTATGCCTGACCCCGCTCCGCGCTCACTTGAAGAGCTGCGCCGTCTGATCGACGACGTCGACGCGAAACTTGTCGCGCTCATCGCTGAACGGGCCACCGTGGTACAGGAGGTCGGGCGCGCCAAGCAGGCGACTGGCGTTTCGGTCTATGTGCCGCACCGGGAGCGCGAAGTCATCGAGCGCGCCGTCGCACGCAATCCGGGGCCGTTGTCGTCGCGCACCATCGAAGCGGTGTTTCGCGAGATCATGTCGGGGAGTTTTGTACTCGAAACGCCACCGCGTATTGGATATCTCGGTCCGGCCGGATCGTTCAGTCATCTTGCAGCGGTGCGGCATTTCGGTTCAAGCGTCGAACTACTCGACCTGCACGACATCGAACATGTCTTCGAAGAAGTTGCTGCGGGCCGGGTCGATCATGGCCTCGTGCCCTACGAGAACTCGATCGGCGGTTCGGTGACTGAGACGCTCGACGCGTTCCAAACTCACTCGGTCAGCATTTGCGCCGAGGCGCTCGTGGGTGTTAGTCAAGCGCTGATGGCGAACTGTCCGCCGGGGGACGTGAAGCGCATCACGTCGAAGCGTGAGGCGCTGTCGCAATGCCGTGGTTGGCTGGCCCGGCACTTCCCCGACATCGAGCAGATCGCAGCTTCGAGCACATCGGCCGCAGTAAAGGAAGCGGCGAGCACGCCGGGCACCGCTGCGGTTGGTTCAGCGCTCGCGGGCGAACTCTACGGAGTGCGGGTTTTGTTCGACCGCATCGAAGACAAACCGGGCAACGTCACGCGATTCCTCGTGCTCTCACGCTCACCCGCGAACGCAACAGGCAACGACAAAACAACCGTCATGTTCTCAACTGCTCACCGACCCGGTGCCCTCGTCGATGTGCTCGCTGCGTTCCGCGACGCAAGCGTCAACCTCTCACACATCGAGAAGCGCCCGAGCCGGCGCGAGAACTGGCAGTACACCTTCTTTATCGACTGCGATACGCACGCCGACGATGCAGCGATGCAGCGTGCCCTCACGGGAGCGCGGTCGCACTGCGTCGAGCTGCGCGTTTTGGGGAGCTATCCGCGGGCGGAGCGAGTGCTGTGATGAATTCACTTCAGCATGTGCTTCCGCAAGCCTTCCATGAAGCTTGTGATCTGACCCTGTTCCTTCGGCGACGCTGACTTCTCGACGTCGGTCGACCAGAAGTCGAGGAAGCGCGACGCACTCTTGTCGGTGAGCGACGGCACGCGACTCGGATCGCGCTCGCGCGTCACATCTTTCTTCGCATCGTCCTTCGCCTTCTTGAGTCGGTCGGCGTCGGGTTCGTCGCCCACTTTGCCGGTGGCAATGCGTTCGCCGGTCTTCATCCACTCGACGAGCCATTCGTCCAAGAACTTCGCGCGCTCGGCTGGCGGCAGATTGACGTATTTCGCAGCGCCCTCAGCGAGAATGTCCTTCGCGAGCAGCCGTGCGTTTTGAGTCATCGTCTCGCGCGTCGGGCCAGTGACGCCGGCGAGGAAGCCGGACATCATGGCCGACTCACCCTGCGAGAGATTGCGAAATCGATCGGCGAACTCCATCAGAAACCGCACGCGATCTTTCAGTGGCATTCGGCTGAAGTCGTCGAGCGCGAGGTAGCCGAGGACGTCATTCACTGGCGTATCGAAGATCGACGGCGGCGGGCGCCAGCGCACCGAGAACCACCAGTATCCAGCGGCCCACAGCGCCGCCGCGACGAGCAGCGCAGTCAGCGCCTTCAGCAGGTGTTGGCGATGCTCAGAGATGAACTCATCGACGTTGTCACGAATCTCTGCGTAAGAAACCATCGGGTGCCTCGATGCTGCGTTAGTCGACTGCTGTTTCGGTTTCGATCTGCATCATGCGTGCGCTTCCGTCGAGGTACAGCGCGTTGCGCGGCACACGATCGCCGTAGGTGTGCCTATCTTGACTGTCCGACAGAATCGCAAACTTTTCCGGGTTCGCCTCGTAAAAGCGCGTCACGAGCTTCGCCTCGGCGTCGAGGCGGATCTTGTCCTTCTGGGCTTGTGTCTTCGTCGGATCAAGCAGATAAGGAATCATGGATTGCATCACTGCGATCTGAATCTGCGGCGTGTAGCGAATGAGACCTGGCACATAGATATAACTCGTGCCGGTGGAGAGCGACTCAGTTTCATCGAAGTCAGACGCGCAGCGCCAACACTCGCAATCGGGGGCGACGTATCCCTTGAGTAGCAACGGCAATCCACCCTGCGGACCCTGATCGGTCGCGACGGGTATGAACTCGCACATCGGCAGAATGTCCTTCTGCGCCGAGCGATAAGAATCGATGCCAACAAAAAGCTGCCGCATATGATTGAGACACGTTGCCGAACGCGCTTCGGCCTGGAACCCCTTGAGCGCCGGGACGAGCAGGCTCATCAAAAGCACAATGATGCCCATCACGACGATCATCTCGACCAGCGTGAAGCCCGCCCGCGCCCGCTCGAGAATTGCAGCACGCTCGCCAGCGCGCGTCGCCTGACGCGATACCGGCGGAACCCGACGAGATGCTCGATCGATCATGTGGCGTCTCCTAAGGGTCCCTTATAAGGTCGGGTTGGGGGGCAGTTCCAGTCCAGAATCGCAAAGCTCGGACTCCGGACGTGAGTTCGGCGCTGGCGGACCCGCAACGGGCCTTGCAGCCTGTAGAAACGAGACTCACGCCGCTTCTTCGAACATCGCCTCTACGAATTCGTCGGGGTCGAACGCTTCGACGTCCTCGGGTCGTTCTCCCACGCCGACGAGTTTGACGGGGACATCGAGCGCGTCGCGAATCGCCACGACAATCCCGCCCTTCGCGGTGCCATCGAGTTTCGCGAGAAAAATGCCCGTAATTTCGACCGCCGACTTAAAGATTCGAGCTTGTTCGATGGCGTTCTGACCGCTCGTCGCGTCGAGTACCAGCAACACCTCGTGCGGCGCGCCCGGTACCTTTTTCGCGACGACGGCGCGGATCTTCGTGAGTTGCCGCATCAGATGGTCCTGCGTGTGCAGGCGGCCCGCCGTATCGATGAGCAACGTGTCAACGCCGCGGGCAATCGCCGCGTCGCAGGCGTCAAATGCCACCGCTGCTGGATCGGCGTTGTGCGCGCCCTTCACGATGGGAATCTCGAGCCGCTCTGCCCAGATCGTGAGCTGCGCTACCGCTCCAGCGCGAAACGTATCCGCAGCACCGAGCAGAACGGTGCGCCCTTCATCCTTCAAACTCTTCGCGATCTTCGCGACGCTCGTTGTCTTTCCCGCGCCATTTACGCCAACGACCAGAATCACGGTTGGCTTTGCGTCGCTTCTCGCGATGCGTCGATCTTCCTCGCTCCAACGACTCTTGATCTGCACTTTCAGGAACGCCAGCGCATCTTCGCCTTTGGCAAGTTTGCCGGCGCGGTAGTCGGCACGGAGCGCGTTCATGATTTCGCGTGTCGCCTTGACGCCGACGTCGGCCGCGATGAGTCGCCGCTCAATTTCATCTATCAACTCTTCGGAGAGCTGTCGGCCGCGAAGTAGGCTTTTAAGCCCAGCGCCAAGTGCGCCAGCGGTTTTCGCGAGTCCCTTCTTGAGCGCGCCGAGTACGGACTTGAAGAGGCCCATGCTCAGCCTTCTCCGTCAACGCCGAACTGATCCTTCGCTCCGCGCGCTCGCCATAACTTGTCGAGCAACGCGTTGACGAATCCTGGGCTCTTCTCTCCACCGAACTCTTTCGCGAGTTCGACCGCTTCGTTGATAGCGATCTTGGCGGGCACGGCGCCGTGGAAAATTTCGTAGTAGGCGAGTCGCAAAAGATTGCGATCGATCGCGGGCTGTCGATACGTCGGCCACTCAGGCGCGAGCGGCCGCACTGCTGCGTCAGACTCAGCCCGGAACTCCCAGGCGAGCGTCGCGAGGTCGTAGCCAGACGCATGATCACTCGCGGTGCCAGCGCTTTCTTCAAGCGACTTTCGAACTAGTTCGTGATCGGGCGAATCGGCCATGTCGAACTGAAAGAGCGCCTGGAGTGCACAGCGGCGTACCTCACGATTTCGTCGCTTGGACAGTTCGCTCATCATGCGATCACCGCTTTGCGGACCGCGCGGATCGCGTTCGCCGCAACGATGGCTGCGTTCATTGCTTCTTGACCCTTGTTGCCTCGCGCACCACCAGCACGCGCGATGGCCTGCTCCAGCGTCTGGCACGTCAGCACACCAAACGTGACCGGCTTGCCCGTTTCCAAGGCGACATCTTGAAGGGCGTGCGCAACCGACTCGCTGATGTGCCGATCATGCGAGGTCTCCCCCGCCAGCACGAGTCCGATGCAGACGATCGCATCGAGCGCATCGCGGCGAGCGAGCGCGGCTGCGACCACAGGCAGTTCGAAGGCACCGGGGGCGTCGACCCGAAGAAGCTGGTCATCGGTTCCCCCGGCCTGCAAGAACGCAGCGGTCGCTCCGTCGGCGAGTTTGCTCACGACCGTGTCGTGGTATCGACTCACGACGACCGCCACGCGAAGTCCGCGGGCATCGGGCTCAATAGGGACAGCAACGTGCATGAACTGGCGAGATGGTAGCGAACCCTCGCTGCCATCGCGAGACGGTGCGAAATACGGGCGGCGGGACAGAGCCAACACGCCGTACGATCCGGACGTGCATCGCACGCTTCTCCGGCTTTTCACCGCAGTGCAACTCACGCGACTCACGATGGCGTACGGCGCGATCGCGGACCTGTGGTTGGTCATCTTGCTTTCGCGCGTCGATCCGGCATATCGCGATCTTCCGGCGTCGACGCTGCCGCTACCCATCGCGCTCGCCGCTGGCCTCGTCGTGGCCGTCGGACTCTTCACCTTCGGTGCGTCGCTCAACGACGTGCTCGACGCTCGACACGATCGCGCGTTTAGTCCCGAGCGACCTATTCCCGCTGGTCGCATCCGGCCTCATCAGGCTGCGATCGTGACCAGCCTCTGTCTCGCGCTCGCGACGCTTGGGGCGGCATTGCTTGGCGTCGCGGCGGTCGCCGTCATGGCGCTCACCGCTCTCGGAATTATTTTCTACAACGGCATCGGAAAACACCTGCCGAGCATCGGCTTTGTCACGATCGGACTCGTGCACGCGGTGCACATGGCTATTCCGAACGATCGCTTTGCGTTCACGTTGCCTATCTGGCTCTCGATGACGCATGCGACCGTCATTGCGATTCTCGTGCACCGTATCGAGGACAAGCGGCCGACACCGACTGTGCGGGCGTGGATCGGTACCGCAATCGGTTGGTGCTTTTGGTCGGCGATCCTGCTGGGTTGGGGATGGTGGCAAACTGACGGCGTGTGGCCACTCGGGACGACACCGTGGCCGGGATTGGTTTGGCCGCTGGCCGCAGTCGCAGCGTTCGCGGTCGTCGCGATTGTGAAGACGCGCGGTCAAGATCGCGTCGTCGCTTCGGAGAAACTGCGTCGCTACGGGGCAATGTGGCAGAGCCTCTACGCGGTCGCGTGGTTCGCAGCGCTCGGGCTGTGGACGCGATCACTCATGCTCGGTGGCGTCGCGGCTGGAGGATTCATCGTGATGACCGCGATCAAGGAAATCACGGCAGTCGCACGCGCGCCGGTCGGATTCCGTGAGCAATGAGCGTCCCCGGTCGTCTGGTTCCGCCGTTACCATCCCGGCTCGCATGCTGAGCGGATGGCGACGCATCGATCTTCCGGCCTATCACCGTGCCGAGCGCTGGCGAGCTGCTGCGCGCGGGAGCCGGCGCGCGAGTGGCGTCGCGCTCATCGCGTCGCTTGTGCCGGGTTCTATTGTCGCGATGTCCGCCAGCGCCGCGCAAGCAGCGCCACGCCTTCAAGCGATACTCGCTGAACCTGCGATCGACTCGCAGCGAGTTGCGATCACCGGCGACCGCCTCTCCGGGATTGTCCTGCCGATGGATCCGATCTCGTCGGACATCTCACTCTTCGCCGACCGCGCGTGGACCTGGCAGGTGAACGACACACAGCGGATCGAGCTACGAGGCGACGTTCGTATTCGACTCGGCGCCTACAGCTTCTCGTCGGCTGCAGCACAAGTCTGGATCAATCGACTTCCGGTTCGCAACGCCGACGGCACTCCGGGCGAGGTCAATCAGATCGCGATCTACTTTCTCGAAAGTAGTGAACCAAAGCGACGAGCTGGATTTGGCGCGGCCGGAAAGGATTTGTTAGTCACCGCCAGCGCTCGAGGCGAAGTGCTGCTCAACGTCGCGCAGCGCGAGCGCGAACCGCCAGCTCCATCGCAACTCCTCGGGCAAGGCCAGGCGCGCCTCGGCGCATACCTCAGAGGGCTGGTCGCGTCGACGACGGCGGGCAAGACACGCCTCTCGCCGATCGCGGGCTTCGACGAGCCCAAGCCGATTTTCGATCCACCACCGCAGCCGGGGCAACCAGCGATTCCTACGCGGCCAGCGGTGCCGCAACTCGGTGGTTCCGACAGCGTCCTGCTCAGCAACGCCGATCGTGATCGCCTGCCCATCGTGCGGCCTGATGGCGTCGTGAGCTTCGCCGCGCGCGAGATCGTCGTCGACGAGCAAGCGAACGCGATGACGATCGAGGGTAGCGTTCAGATCGAGTACTCGTCGGACGTCGCGCAGGACCTGCAACGCCTTGAGCTGCGCGCCGAGCGTGCGGTGGTTTTTTTAGTACCCGGCGCAATCAAGGGTCTGCGCGACGGTCGGCGTGAGATGCGCGCGGGCGACATCCTTGGCGTCTATGCCGAAGGCGGCGTCATCGCGACCGACGGCTCGTACGCGCTTCGCGGTTCGAAGGTCTACTACGACTTCGCGAATAATCGCGCGACCGTCGTCGATGCAGTACTCCGTACCTACGCTCGACGAGCTGGAGTGGTCACCCTCTATGCTCGCGCCGCTGAGATGCGCCAAGTCGCGGCGAACCAGTTTGAGGCGAAGGAGGGAACCGTCTCGACAAGCGAGTTTTTCATTCCTCACCTCTCGATTGGGGCTGAGCGCGTCACCGTCACCAATCCACCGCCTGGTGTCGCCGCACCAACGAGAATTACCGCAGAAGACATTACGTTCCGCGCTGGCACCGTGCCCTATTTCTATCTTCCGTCGTTCGAGGGCACGACCGATCCGCAACCACTGCGCGGAGTTCGCGCCGGTTACCGAACCGACCGTGGTCTTGAAATCATGACGCGCTGGGATCTTTACCAGCTCTTCGGCATGACACCGCCCGACGGCTTCGACGCGGAACTGACTGTTGGCGGTTACACCGAGCGAGGCCCGGCGCTCGGCACAAAGTTCGCGTTGAATCAGGCGGCGACTCAAGGCGAGCTCGACATCTTTGGTTTCTACGACTTCGGTGGCACTGATCGAACGACCGCCGGATTGGATGTCGAGCAACCGAACGACGAGCTGCGCGGCATCGTCGAGGGCGAGTTCCAGACGCCGCTCTCCGCCGAGACGATGCTGCAAGCGCAGCTCGCGTACGTCAGCGATGGAACATTCGTGAATGTGTATCGCCGTAACGAATTCTCGAATCGCCGAGAGTTCGAGACGAGCGTGTACTTGCTGCGGATCAACGAGAACACGGCAACATCACTTCTCTTCAAGTACGGACTAACAAACTACATCTCAACCTCGTACTTGCTCGCGAGCCGCGGATACGCGGTCGACAAGCTGCCTGAAATCGCCTACCGCCGTTATACCGACGACATCTTCCGTGGCCTGCTCTGGACCCAACAGTGGTCCGCAGGGCTGATGTCGATCAAACCAGCGAACGGAACTCCGGGGTCGTTAGGTATCCCGGCGTCAGCATTTGGCCTGACGAGCCAAGCCGCGCCGATTGAACAGGCGTATGAGAACGCTGGCTACTCCAAGGACTTCGTGGCGCGTGTCGACACCCGTCATGAACTCGCGCTGCCCTTCGGCGAGAACAACTGGAACTTCGTCCCATTCGTGCACGCCGAGGCCACCGGCTACGCAAACGACGAGTTTTCGGCGTACTCGCCGGATGCGTCCTCGACACGCTTTCTGCTCGGCGGCGGCACCCGCACCAGCACGCGCTTTGTGCACGTCGATGATCGCGCAGAGAGTCGACTCTTCGACATTCACCGCGTGAGGCACATCCTCGAACCGAACGCGCTGCTCTGGTACGGCTACGACACCCAGGCTCTCGGCACGCTCCCAATCTACGACCAAGAGTATGAAGGCGCTGGAGGCGGCGCGGTGGCTCAACTGGGCCTCCGCCAACAATGGCAGACGCAGCGCGGCGGGCCTGGCGCTTGGCAGTCGGT
This sequence comes from Phycisphaerae bacterium, assembly GCA_034440475.1. Taxonomy (GTDB): domain Bacteria; phylum Planctomycetota; class Phycisphaerae; order Phycisphaerales; family SM1A02; genus JAEUIT01. Next base: position 11,616 of record JAWXCC010000263.1, read on the forward strand.
GAACTTTCTCACGATCGACGCAGGCGCAGTGCTCAACACCGATGCGTCGAACTTCCAGCAGAACGAGCGCACGAACCCGCAGCAGATCGCTCAGTCTCCGGTACCCGCGCTGTACTCGTGGCGCCCCGAGCTCTCACAGTTCGGCAGCCACCTCTACGGCATGGGCTCGTGGCAGATCAGCGACACGTTTACGCTCGCAGGAACGGGCGTTTACATGCTCGAAGATCGCGACTACATCACAAACGAGAATGCGATCCTGCGCAACCTTGCTCGCGGATCGATCGGTCTCGAGATGCGCCACTCGCCCGATGTCAGCACGTATCTCGAGTATCGATTCATCGCGCCGACCTCGTCGGAGCTCTTGCAGTTCGGCGTGCTCTATCAGCTCGGCAAGAAGTACATGATCGCGTTGAGCCCGCAGTACGACCTGCAAGCGGGCGAACTTCGCCGCATTTCCGGCGCGCTGACGCGAACGTTGCCCGACTTCAACCTGAGTTTGGTCGGCGGCTACGATATCATCGAAGATCAAACGACGATTAGCTTGAACATGCGTTTCCCGCCGGATTCCGGCTTCGGCCCAGCGAGCGGCGTGATCACCGAAGGCGCTGGTCCCTAACACCTCGCTTTGCGACGAGACCAATCATCTGGTCATCTGGTCATC
>JAWXCC010000264.1:0-4911 GCA_034440475.1 Phycisphaerae bacterium
CATGAGTCAACAGAGCATGATTCAACGTACGCGCCAGCCTCGATCGCTCGTGCTTCTCTCCACGCTCGCGATCGGAGTGCTTCTCGTCGGTTGCGAGCGCAAGCCGACTGCGGACGCTGGTGCCGCGGCGACCGACGGCGCGGCAGCAGCGCCGACGAACCGCGTGGACATCGGAGGTGCTGTCCGACAGAACCTCGGCATCACCTTCGCGAAAGCGGAAGAGCGAAACGTCGCCCGCACGCTGCGAATTCCGGGGCGTTTCGAGCTTCTGCCAACCGCGCGCCGCGAGTACCGCGTCGCCGCGTCTGGCCACGTCGAAATTCTCGTCGAGCAATACCAGCACGTTCAGAGTGGGACGCCGCTGTATCGCATCGACGCGCCGAGGTGGCGCGAGCTCCAACGCGAACTCACCGAATCAACGTCGCAGATCGCGCTGGCGCAAGCGTCCATCGACAGCATTGGCCCGTTCATGGAGGCGCACGAGAAGCATCACAGCGAGATTCAGAAGGCGATCGACCTGTGGACGCAACGTGTTAGCTCGCTCGAAGAACTGCAATCTGCGGGCGGCGCGCGCGGAGAGGAAGTTGCGCAAGCAAAGGCGGCGCTTGCGTCGGCGCGATCTGATCTCGCCGAGACGCTTGAGAAGGAAGCAGAAATCGTCGCGCGAAGGACCGACGCAAGCGCGCGGTTCGCGGCCGCGCGAGCTCGACAGGCAAGCCTTATCCAGAGCGCCTCCTCACTCACTGGACTGTCGCAGTCCGAACTTGTCGCGGTCGCGAACACGCAGCCCGCGTGGCAGACGCTCAACACGATCGAAGTGCGGGCGCTCGCGCCCGGTGTGGTGGACGACATCCACGCGGTAAGCGGTGGGTTTGTCGACCAGAACGCCGCAGTTCTCGAGACGGTGCAGCCCGATCGGGTACGGTTCCGTGCCAGCGCGCTCCAGAGCGATCTGGGCAAACTCGCTGACGGACTGCCCGCGACCGTAGTGGCGCCGCAGGGTGGCACACTCGAGAACGCGGACACGGTGACGGGCGCGCTGTCGCTTGCACCCACGGCGGATGCGGAGCGGCGGACGATCGAGCTCGTCCTGACGCCGTCGCCGAGAACGCCCGTCGCGGCGTGGGCGCGAGCGGGGGTTTCCGGCTTTCTCGAAGTGATTGTGAAGGGACGCGAGCAGCCTCAACTCGCAATTCCGCTTTCGTGCGTCGCCCGTGACGGCACCAAGAGTGTCATTTTCCGCCGTGATCCGAGTGATCCAGACAAAGCAATTCGAGTCGAAGCCGATCTCGGCGTTGACGACGGACGCTGGATCGTGATCAAGAGCGGTGTCGCCGAAGGCGACGAAATCGTCCTCGACGGCGTCTATCAACTCATGGTTGCGACGAGCGGATCGATTACGAAGGGCGGCCACTTCCACCCCGACGGAACATTCCACGAAGACTAACGATTGATCGCCGCAGACTGTTAGTGGAATCTCCATGCTGAAGCAACTCATAGCATTCTCGCTCAAGCAATCGTCGCTCGTGATGCTCATCGCTGCCGCGCTGCTCGTCTACACCCTTTTGCGGCTGCCGCGCATGCCGATCGACGTCTTTCCCGAGCTCAATGCGCCGACGGTCGTCATCCTCACGGAAGCCGGCGGACTCGCTGCCGACGAAGTTGAGCAATACGTCACGTTTCCGATTGAAGCTTCGGTTAACGGACTTCCCGGGGTTCGTCGCGTACGCAGCGCGTCGGCCATCTCGCTGTCGCTGGTGTGGGTCGAGTTCGATTGGGGCACGGACATCTACCGCGCGCGGCAGCTCGTTGGAGAGCGACTGGCGTCGGTGCGCGACTCGCTTCCCGAGAATGCGCACGCCGAGATCACGCCCATCACGAGTATCACGGGCGAGATCATGCTGCTCGCGGTCTCGTCGCCTGATGGATCCGTAACGGATCTCGATCTACGTGCATACGCGGAGTTTGAACTGCGGAATAGGCTGCTCGCGGTGCGGGGTGTGGCGCAGGTCTCGGCGATCGGTGGCGAGCTGCCGGAATATCAAGTGAACGTACGTCAAGATCGGCTCGCGCTCTACGGACTGACGATCCAAGACGTCGCGAAAGCGACGCGGAAAGCGCACAGCGCTGCGAGCGCCGGTTACTTACCCGACGTCGATCGGCAAGAACTCCCCGTGCGCCAGGCAGCGCGTGTGAAGCGCACGAGCGACATCGCGGGAACCATTGTTGCGACCAAGAATGGCACTCCGATCACGCTCGGAGAGGTGGCAGATGTGCAACTGGGCCCAGCGCCGAAGCGCGGTACAGCCGCCAATCAAGGGCTGCCCGCGGTGGTTCTTTCCGTGCAGAAATCGCCCGGAACCAACACGCTCCTACTCACGAAGGCGATCGACGCGTCGCTCGACCAGATTGAAACGACCCTTCCGACAGGCATGGCTATCAATCGCGAAGTGTTTCGACAGAGCCACTTCATCGAGCGCTCGGTCAACAACGTCGTGCATGTGCTTCGCGACGCGACGATCATCGTGGCCATCATCCTGATGATGTTTCTCTTGAATGTTCGCACGACAATCATCACGCTGACGGCGCTGCCACTTTCGCTGGCGGTGGCGCTCCTCACGATGAACTGGCTCGGCCTCTCGCTCAACGTCATGACGCTCGGTGGTCTCGCAGTCGCGGTCGGCGTGCTCGTCGACGATGCGATCATCGACGTCGAAAACGTCTTTCGTCGGCTCAAGAGGAACGCCGCGCTGCCAGCGGGCGAGCGCCGCGGCAAAGTTGAGGTGATCTTCGACGCTAGCAACGAGATCCGCCCCGCGATGGTCTTTGCGACCGTCATCATCGTCATCGTCTTCATCCCACTTCTTTTCCTTGAAGGAATCGAAGGGCGTTTCTTCGCGCCGCTCGGGTTGACGTACATCGTCTCGATTCTCGCGTCCCTCTTGGTCGCTCTCACCGTCACGCCCGCGATGTGCAAGCTGCTGCTGAAGGCAAGCGAAGGTGAGAAGCGTTCACATCACGAGGATGGCTGGCTAGTTCGTTGGCTCAAGCGGCGCTACGAGCCTTCGCTTCGCTGGTCGTTGGCGCACCGCGGCTTTGTCATCGGCGCTGCGCTCGTGGCAACGGTGTTGGCTGCTCTTCTCGGCAGGACGTTTGGCACGTCGTTCCTTCCTGAGTTCAACGAAGGATCGTTCACGGTGTTCGTATCGTCGCCGCCCGGCACGTCGCTTCAGGAGAGTAACCGAGCCGCACTCGGCATCGAGCAGCGCCTGATGAAGATCGAAGGCGTCAAGAGCGTGACGCGGCGCACCGGGCGCGCGGAGCGCGATGAGCATGCCGAGCCAGTGTCGAATAGCGAACTCGACATCACGCAGCTACCAGGTGCGGATAAATTGAAGATCCGGCAAGCGATCGCTGAGATTGCGACGAGCGTGCCCGGCGTCACGGTGCAAGTTGGACAGCCGATCGAGCACCGACTCTCACACATCCTTTCAGGAACACCAGCGGCGATCGCGATCAACGTGTATGGCCAAGATCTCGCGGTATTGAGATCACTTGCGAAGGAGATTGAGACTGAGCTCAAGGCGATGCCAGGCGCGCGTGACGTGACCGCCAACCGCGAAGTGCTTATTACGTCACTCCCGATCTTGTACCGCCACCCCGATCTCGCCGCCGCTGGTCTCGCGCCCGCCGACGCTGCGGAACAGGTGCAGACAGCGCTCTACGGAGAGACGGTCGCCCAAGTGAATCAAGGTGTTCGTCGGTATGACATCGTGGTACGTCTTGCCCCCGAAGAGCGGCAGCGCATCGACCAACTGAAGGATCTCATCCTCAAGTCGGATGATGGACGACTCGTTCGATTGTCCGAAGTTGCGGACATCGGCCCCGAACGAACCAGCAACATCATTGCGCGAGAGAACGCGCAGCGAAAAGCAGTCGTCTCGTGCAACGTCGCCGAGGGCTACAACCTCGGCGATCTCGTCGCGCAGGTGCGAGCCCGAATCGAACCGATCGTGCGGCGCGAGGGGTATCTCGTCGAGTTCGGCGGTCAATTCGAGGCGCAGCAGTCCGCGGCGCGCACGCTACTCTTTGCTGGTGGTGGAATCGCGATCGTGATGCTGATGCTGCTTCAGCTCTCGACGGGGTCGCTCCGCGTCGCCGTGCTCGTGATGGTGAACCTTCCGCTTGCTGTGATTGGCGGAGTCGTCGCGATCTTCGTGATGGATTCGATGTTGCACGTCGGGAGCGGGGGGCTCGCCGGACTGTTCGCGAACACGCTTGCACTCGTTGGGCTTGGATCGCGACCCTATCAAGCGCCGGTGATCTCCATCGCGAGCTTGGTCGGCTTCATCACCCTCTTCGGCATTGCAGTTCGGAACGGCATTCTGCTAGTGAATCACTACCAGCATCTCATCGAGATTGACTCGAAGCCAATGGCGGAAGCCATCGTGCAAGGCTCGATGGAGCGTCTGGTGCCGATCCTCATGACAGCGCTGTGCGCAGCGCTCGGTCTCGTGCCGCTTGCGCTCGCGGCGGGCCAACCCGGCAGCGAACTCCTCGCACCGCTCGCAGTCGTGGTGCTCGGCGGATTGCTCACATCAACGTTTCTCAATCTCATCGTCGTTCCGGCGGGATACGCACTCGTGCATCGCACGAAGGTGCCTTGGTCGGACGTCGGCAAACGCTCATCGCTTGGGCGCGTCGCTCAGGCACTGCGCTTCTCTCGGAGCGGCGCTGGCAACCAAGAGTAGTTTCGTATTCCCTTTTCAGGAGACTCATCATGGCCATTTGCTCGCTCACTCGTATTCTTTCCGCGTTCGTTTTCGTCGGCGCTATTTCGCTTGCGGCCTGCGACGACACGAAGCCCGCGACGTCCGCGACGTCCGGTACCGATCATGACCATGACCATGA
>JAWXCC010000265.1:0-10451 GCA_034440475.1 Phycisphaerae bacterium
GGACCAATGACTGTGCGCCGCGCCGATGTCGATGGCGACGGTGTCGTCGGGGGGTACGATCTCGCTGCAGTGCTGGGGGCGTGGACACCGACGCGATCGAACCCGCCGCGTGGTCGATGACGACGGGCGAACGGCTCGCTTCAATTTCACCCACCTACCCGATCCGCTCAGCTCCGCCGACGTACGGCCTGAGCGGTGCCGGAATCGTCACGCTGCCATCCGCGTTCTGGTGAATCTCCAAGATCGGAATCAGCACCCGCGGACTTGCGATCACCGTGTTGTTCAGCGCGTAGGCGTATGTCGTCTTGCCGTTTTCGTCGCGATAGCGAAGATTGAGTCGACGACATTGATAGTCGCCGAGGCGGCTGGCCGAATGGGTTTCGCCGAACGCGCCAGTCGGCACGCCATCCTTCCCGATTTCGCCGCGACCTGGCATCCAACATTCGACATCGATCATGTCTTCGTTCTTCACACCAAGATCGCCGGTGCAGCATTGCAACAGGCGGTAAGGAAGTCCGAGTGATTGCACGATCAGTTCGACCGACTCGAGCATGGTCTTGTGCCACGCGCGGCTTTCGGCGTCGTCCGCGCGGCATACGACGACTTGCTCGACCTTGTCGAACTGATGGATCCGGTAGAGGCCCGCAGTGTCTTTGCCCGCCGCGCCAGCTTCGCGGCGGAAGCATGTCGATGCGGTCGTGTACTTGAGTGGCAGTTGTTCGAGGGTGAGAATCTCGTCGGCGTGAAATCCCATGAGTCCGACCTCACCGGTGCCGGTGAGGAAAAGGTCATGGCCCGCGCCGCGCTTCGATTCTTCGACGTGGTACGCCTGCTCGCGGCCGGCGGGGAAGAAGCCGGTGCCGATCATGCACTCCTCGCGCACGATCACCGGTACGCCCATCGCCGTGAAGCCGCGGCGGTCGCACATGAAGTCGACGGCGTAGCGAAGGACCGCTTGGTGCAATCGCGCACCCATACCGGTGAGCACATAGTGTCGCGTGCCCGACATCTTGACGCCGCGCTCGAAGTCAACGAGCTTCAAGTTGCGCACGAGTTCCATGTGCGACTTGGGCTTGAAACCCTTATTTACTTCGAAGCTCTTCGCCGAGTCGAAACTCGCTGGATTCCAGCGGCGAATCTCGACGTTGTCGTCGCTGCCCTTGCCCTTTGGCACCTCGGCGGCGGGCGGCTGCGGTACTTGGAGCCACAGCGCCTTCCACTCCGGCTCGATCGTCGCGAGTTCCTGTTCCGCTTCGGCGACCAAGCCCTTGAGCGCGATTGGCTTCGTTTCAAACTCAACGATCTGCCGCTCGATGGTCAACTTCGCGTCACCAACGGCGCTCTTCAGTTGTCCTTTGAGCCTGCCAAGCTGCGGACCCATTTCTTTGCTCAGTCGATTCTGCTCAGCACGAGCCTCTTCCATGCGCGTGAGCACAACGCGGCGCTTCTCGTCGAGCGCCAAGAGGCGATCAACATCGACTGACATGTTTTTGTCGCGGCAGCCGTTGCGGAAGCGGTCGGGATTCTCGCGGAGTTGTTTGAGATCGATCATTGGGGTCGTTCGGCCAAGCGGGCATACGGCCAGAAGGGAGAAGCGTCGACGATCACGGTCCGCGATCGCGATAGGTTGGAGGTGCCGCCCAGCGCATTTTCTCGAGCAACGTCTGCCAATACGAGTTCGACGGGTTGCCGACGAGTTTGGCACGCACGGGATGGCGATTGATGCGGATGACGTCGCCCGCGACCAAGGGATGCGTTACCTGCCCATCGAGCACAAGTGCGGTGCCTTCGTTCGCGCGCACGACGCCGATCGACAACTCAAGTGAACTGGGAATGACCACGGGGCGGAACGCCAGCGAGTGCGGTGCGTTCGGGGTGACGATGATCGCGTCGACATCAGGGTGCACGATCGGTCCGCCCGCCGAGACGTTGTAAGCCGTCGAGCCAATCGGCGTCGAGACGATCACACCGTCGCCTGTGAGATCGGGGCCGTCGAGCGCCTCGTTGCCGCGGGCGTTTGTACGAATGCGCAGCTCGATCATGCGATAGGGCGGGCCTGCGGCGACGGCGCAGTCGTTGATGGCACTCGAGCCGAACCGCAACGTTCCGTCAGCGCTCGAGACCGTGACCGCGAACACCATGCGTTCCCGAACAAGTGGCGCTGGGCCAAACACCATCGGGGCGTGCTGAAGGAAGGCATCCCAGTCGAATTCAGCGAGGAACCCGAGCCGTCCGAAATTCACTCCGACGATCGGTCGCTGCTGCTCAAGGAGTCGGCGTGCCTGCGAGAGCAAGGTGCCGTCGCCGCCGAGAACGACTGCGAGATCGAACGCCTGCCCCGGGGGCAACGGCGAGCTGTCTGCGTCGATGACTCCGCGCAGCTCAGCGTGCGCAGTGATCGTCGCGCGGGCCTCGGCGAGCCGCTCAGTCACGCCCGGTCGCGAGCGGTTCACCAGAAGAATGACGGCAGTCCGCGCCATGGGAGGGAGAAGGGGGGCATCGTAACGCGGCTTGCCGATCGTCCAGCGCAGAGCGCCGTCCAGTTGGCACGACTACTGACGCATCTACTGGACGAGGCCTTTGGTCAACCGCATGAATGCTGTTTCGAGGTTTACAGCTTCTTGCTGGAGCGAAGCGACGCGGAAGCCATTGGCGACGAGGCGCGACGGAATCTCACTGACGCGAAACCCGGATTCGGGATCGAAGCTCAAGTCGATGCGCGGGCCACCGTCGGCGTCGACCACGTCAATGCGCGTGACGCCCTTGACCTTCGCGAGCATTTCAGCGGCTTCTGAGGCGCGTTCGTCGACGACGATTTGGATGACGACGCCAGCGCTCGTCCGCTTCATGACGTCGGCGATACTGCCGGAGTACACGAGTTTTCCGCGCTCTACGATCCCGACGGTGTTGCAGAGTTCGGCGAGCTCGTGCAGAAAGTGGCTTGAGATCAAGATCGTCTTGCCCATGCGGCGCAGCTCTTTCAGCAGCTCGCGCATTTCAATTCGGGCACGCGGATCGAGTCCCGATGCTGGCTCATCCATGAGCAGAACCCGCGGATCGTGGAGCAGGACACGAGCAACGGCGAGGCGCTGTTGCATACCGCGTGACAGACCGTTCACTTCCGACGTCGCCTTGTAGGAGAGGTCGGTAAGGTCGAGCACGTCGCGCACAACTTGCTCGCGCTTTTTGCCGTGGATGCCGTAGCAGGCGGCGAAGAACTCGAGGTACTCGGTCACCGCCATGTCTTCGTACGCGCCCATGAAATCGGGCACGTAGCCGATGATCGGCCGGATGAGGTGATTCTGATAGCCGACGACCTTACCGTCGATGCGAGCTTCGCCCCACGTTGGCTTGAGCAACGTGGCAAGGATCTTGATCGTGGTCGTCTTGCCAGCGCCGTTGGGGCCAATGAATCCGAAGCAATCGCCCTCTTCGATCGTGAGATTGAGATTGTCGAGCGCGACGAACTCACCGTACTTCTTGGTGAGGTTGATGGTTTCGATCATCGGCATAGCGGAAGCGACTCGAACACGGCTGCGATCAGGCAGTTGTTAGGGCGTAGAAGGTGTGGGCGGTGTGGCTGCAGGGGCGGCTATTTCCGGCGTCGCGATGGTCGGCACCGCGAACTCGCTCGGCACATCGAGGGGGTAGATCCAACGGAACATCGTCACTCCGCTGCCAGCAACGGGTTCGCCGTCGACTGAGATTGGCACGGGGCACGGGCTGTTCTCAAGGAATCCCGTGATGATGAGACACGGTCGCGTGAACCAAGGCGACAGGTCGATGCCGCGGCCCATCAGGCGCCCGGCACGAGCAAGGACCGTTTGCTCGCCAACGTTTTTCTTGAACCACCGGGGCGGCTCGAGCATCCAATAGAAGGAGAGCATCTCCATGAAGGTGCGACGACGCTCGGGCGTGAGTGCATCGCCGAAGCCTAACTGCTTCGAGATGTCTTGAGCAATCTCGCTGTAGTACAGACTGTCGAACTCGCGGCGCAGCGCGCCCGCGGTTCCATCGCGTTCGGCGGGAATCGCGTCGCCGAAAATGTCAGGCAGGTTGAGCGCGACACCAGGTGCCCACGTTCCTTTGGCTGGCGACTTCATCACGCCATAGAGCGGCAACTGCCCGCTCGTCGTCGTGAGCGGCAGCGGCATGAGCGTCCGATCCATCCCCGCGAGCGGAGTGCGATACGGCGACACCAAGATCACGCGGACCTGTTCGAGCGTGCCGGGCAGGCCGTGCTTGAGGGCGCCGACAATCTGAATCGTGTTCGGCTTCACGCTTCGGTCGAAGTTGATTCTGACTGGGTTGCTGGGGCTCACGAGGCTGACCGGAGAACCCCACTTCGGATCGACGATGCCGCGCCACTGGGCGACGAAATCGGCACTCGTCTTGCGAGCTGGCACGCGGTAGTTCGACTGGCCGTCGGCATCGACGCGATAACGGTCGCGGTTGGGGAAGGTATCGCCGGTGCCTGAGGGCGGAGGTGACCATGACCCTAGGAGGTCGGTGGAGCCCGGCTTGCCATCGCCGATCGCAAGTGGCGTCGGCCCGTAGCTCGGTAGATACACCGACATCCATGAGGTTGCGCGCTGTTCGGGGATGCCTTGCGTGGAATCAGGGTTCGCGGGGTCGAACGCGAGTTGGTCGAGCACCGTGACGTGCTTCAGACTAGCGCGGGTTGACGCGAGGAGCGAACCGCCTGCCCACGCGACCGCGGTGAAGAGGAACGCGACGCCCACGAAGAGCAGCCACGAGTGCCGCTCGCGCTTGAACTGTCGCAGCGACATGAAGCCGAGCGGACCGGACAGAATCCAGTACGCGATGAACAGGCCTGCTGCCGCGAGTACGCCGATCGCTGCTTGGCCGGGCATGCCGATTTGCTGGGAGATCAGGGCACCTTCGCCGAGCATGCTGGAGAAGCCGCCGACGTTCGTCAGAATCTGCGTCGACGCCTCGGCGTAGCGCAACGACTCCTCTCCGGTCGGCGTGTCACCGCGACGGCCAAGTACGCGATTCCAAAAGATGTCTGCCTGGGGCACGGGCGCATTCACATGCAGGCCGCGCGTGTAGATTTCGTCGACGTCGATCCCTAACACAACGATGAATCCGAATCCGTAGCTACGTTGGATGCCGACCACCGCACCGCTGTATGGACGGCTCTTCAGGTTGGCGAGGAATCCAGTCGTTTCGGTTTTTTCCGAAGGCAGCGCCACCAAGGGCGTGAAGCCGCGGTCGAGAGTCTTCACATCCCAAGTCCAAACGGGGGTGATTCGGCTCGAATCGCGAACGGTCTGGTACTTGGACAGGATTGGTAGGAGCTCGGTGATGAGGAGCTCTTGACGGGTTGGCGATTCGGTCGGAAGGAGATCTTGAAGCTCGTGCGTGCCTGGTCGCCCAACGCCCCACGCATCGGGTGCGCTCGCGAGCCCGATCACGAGCGTCCCACCGCGCCAGATCCATTCGCGCAGCGCCTTCGCCTGCTCGCCTTTGAGTTGCGATGGCTTGCGTTCTGCGTCGCACCAGACAATCGTCGAGAACGGGGAGAGCCCCTCCCAGCGATCAGGTAGGTCGGCAACGTTGATGCCGGAGGAGAGGATCGTGCGGCACTGGACTCCGGGGGGGGCCACGTAACCAGTCAACGGGTTGTCGCGATACTGCTCGAGCCCGAGTCGGCGCTCGCCGAGCACGAGGATCAGATCTTGATCCATCTCAACGGCGCCAGGTGGCGTCGCGGCGGTCTGCCCGCTGATGCGGGTCGCGCCGAGTTCACGACCGCGTCGCCCTCCGACGGTCTCGAACACTCGAATCGAATAAGGGGCGTTCACAAGATCCACCGGCTGCGCCGACGGAGGCAGCCGCCCATAGATCCAGAGCTTAACCTTCTGGCCAGGAGCGAGCGTCACCGTGCGCGTGTTCTCACAGATGTCGCCGTCGGCATTTGCGACCTCCCACGAGACCTCGGTCGTGATGGCGTCGGTGAGTGCGCTGGTGAGGCCGACCTTGATGCCGACCCAGTCGCCGGGGCGGGCGACGTTGCCTACACCCATCGACACCAGTTCGATCGTGACATCGTCGCCGCTCGCCGTTGCGGCAGCCGGGCCGAAGAGGAAGAAGAAACTCGCCACCAGCGCGGCAAGGTATGAGGCGAGCCGTTCAGGCATTACTGGAAGTGTACCGGGTGGAAATTGGTCCCGGAACCGCGTAGAGGATCTCAAGTTGTCGCACGAGTCGGCCGACGAGCGAGAGCGCATGCTGCTTTCGGCAACGAGCGTTCTCGCACTCCTCTTGGCTGGCTCCGCGATCGTCATCGCGGTGCTCAGTGCGATCGCCGCAACTATCGATCGCCACGCCCAGCTCGTCGAACTCAAGCGTGAGGTCGACAGGCTTCGGAGTGCGCGGAAGCGGCCCACGGGCTGCTAAGGCCAGGCGCGAGCAGGGCAGCGACCACGTCCATCGCACTCGCGAGACGTGGAAATGCCGCGAGCGAGACGCCTACCGCTTCACCCCGGCAAACTCTGCCAGCATCGTCGCATGGGCTCGGATGCCGTTCTTGAAGCACGCGAGTTCGAACTTCTCGTTAGGACTGTGAACGTGATCGTCGTCGAGTCCGAAGCCGACGAGGAGCGAGTCGATTCCGAGTTCCCGTTGCATGAGTCCGACCGCGGGAATGCTGCCGCCGGTGCCGATGAGCGCTGCGTCCTTGCCGAAGGTCTGCTTGAGTCCGCGCTGCGCTGCCCGCAGCCACGACGAATCCGTCGGGACGCTGATGGCGGGGCTCATGCCGTGCGACTGAATCTCGACGCGACAGCCGGGCGGGCAGCGATCTTCGAAGAAGCGTTTCAGCGCGGCGAAGATCTTCGCTGGATCTTGGTTCGCCACGAGACGACATGAGATCTTTGCCGTCGCATGGGCGCCGATCACGGTCTTTGCGCCCTTCCCTGTGTAGCCACCGAAGATGCCGTTGCAGTCGCAGGTCGGTCGCGACCACATGCGCTCCATCGTCGTGTACCCCTTCTCGCCGAACGGATGTTTCACGCCTGCTTCGCCGAGGAACTCCAGTTCGTCGAAGGGCAACGTCGACCATTGCTTCTTGATCGCATCGGGCAGCACTTGAACGTCGTCATAGAAGCCATTGATCTGCACGCGCCTCTCCGCGTCATGCAGCTGACCGATGATCGACGCGAGTGCGTTGATGGGATTGACGAGCGTGCCGCCGAACATGCCTGAATGAAGATCGAGGCTCGGACCATGCAGCGTGATCTCGACGTAGACGAGACCGCGCAGCATCGTCGTAATCGCCGGCGTCTCGATGTCCCACATGCCAGTGTCGCTCACGACGCACAGATCGGCCTTGAGTTTGTCTTTGTGCGACTTGAGGAACGGCTCGAAGCTCTTTGAACCTGACTCTTCCTCGCCTTCAAGCATCACGGTCACACCGCATGGCAACGTGCCGTGCGCTGTGTGCCACGCGCGGAATGCTTCGATGAACGTCATCACCTGGCCTTTGTCGTCAACCGCACCGCGGGCCACGATGCGCTTTCCGCGCTGGCCCTTGAACATGGACCCATCGACGATGGCGGGTTCGAACGCTGGTGAGGTCCAGAGTTCGAGTGGATCGGCTGGCTGTACGTCGTAATGGCCGTAGTACAGGACGCGCGGCGCGCTTGCGACGTTCGGGCCGTCGTGATGCGCGAGCACCATCGGATGACCCTGCGTCTTCACGACCTCTGCCCTGAATCCGATCTCGCGCAGCTGCGCCGCCGACCACTCCGCTGCGCGACGCGTCTCGGCGTCAAATGCCGGATCGGTGCTCACGCTGGGAATGCGCAGGAACTCTTTGAGCCGCTCGACCGCCGAATCATGCAGGCGATCGGTGGCGGCAAGAACTGGTTCGAGCGCGAGAGTTGAAGCGGCGGTGATCGACATGCGAAGTTCCTTGCATGGAAGAGGAACTCCGCAGTGTAGGGCGAACTCGCACGGAGCCCGCCTGCGGCGAGCCCGCGACCAGCGCAGGACAAGAGCCCACAACCAGAGCACAACAAAGCGCACAACAAAGCGCACAACAAAGTGCACAACAAATAGTTAGTCGCTGATTCCGACAAATGGCGCCAACGCCGCGACGATGAGGCTCACCACAATCACGCAGATGAGGATCGCTCCGAAGGCAAACGCGATCCAACGATGAGCCAGTCGGACTTCATGCGGAACGACGAGTGGCACCGCGGCTTCTGGCGCGAGCTCGTCGAGCCCTTCCATTTCGGCGTAGGTCCGTGGAGGGCGCACGCGAAAGTCGCAGCCGCACCGCGGGCAGTGGGGGAGCTCACTCAACGCCTCAGATTCGAGGAGCGCTGTTCGTTGGCGCTCTCCTGGGTGGCGACGCCAGCGCGGGTCATCCCCGCGCTGCGCCGCGACGCCGCCGAAGCCGCACGCGAGACAGCGCCTCACATCGATCGGGGATCGTCGGGCCCGTGCGCTTCGGAGCATGGTCCAAGGGTACCACCGGATTGCCCCGCTCCAAGTGCGAACCGCGCTTCTCTCTGCGAGTGGGCGCAGAAGTTCCGTCGGGCAGGCCGGCGGGCTCTCGTTCGTCCTCTGGATGACAGGTCAGCACCTCAGCGAGTAGCATCGGCCTACCTTGACCGTCGCGTCGTCGATTTCAACCATTCTCCGCGCTGCGATGTCCGCGCTCTCGCCGCCTCGGCTGGTGTGGGGGCTTCTCACCCTCGTGGTGATGATCGCTGTGGGGCGCGTTGCCGATCTCGCCTACCGAGCGCTCGGCGGCCCGCCGGTATCTCCCAGCGGCCTTGCCGTGGGTGCTTGGTCGGACGACCAGCGAGCGAGTGCTCGCCGCTCGGCGGTTTCAGCGGTCGCGTCGTTCGCAACTGGAACGACCCTGGGGGAGCAACTCGTCGCGACCGAGTCGACCCCCTCGGAGCTTCGTGCGATTGTTGACGGGGCTTTTTTGGAACGAGTCGCGAAGGCGAAGGGGGCCGCTGCGTCGTCGCTCTACGTTCGTTATCACCAGATTCAGTCGAGCATTGACGCGCTTCGTCCCCGTGGGCCAGCCGAGGCACTTGGTGCGGAACTCGCATCATCACTCCGCACGCTGGGCGGTGCGGTTCTCGGGCTGGCACCGCTCGTCGCGCTCGACGCGGCCCTCGACGGACTGCTCCGCGCGCCCGCCGCGCTGGTCCGTTTCGCGCCTTGGTTCGCGCTCCTTGCTGGGGTCCCGATGTTGGCTTTGGTGAGCGTTCTGGGTGGTGGACTGTGTCGGATGACGGCATGGGACGCCGGGCGGAGCGTGAAGCTCCCCTTGGTTGACGCCGCGATGTTTGTTCGGCGAGCGATGGTGCGGCTGGCGCTCGTTCCAATCTTCCCGGTCGGGGTCGTCGGCGTTTCGCTCGTCTTGATGGCCACGGTCGGAGCGCTCATGCGCGTTCCCGTCCTCGACCTCGTGGGCGGCCTCCTTTACGGAGCTGTCCTCGTCCTGTCATTTCTGATCGCCGTGGGTGGAGTCTGCTTCGTGGTCACGTGGCCGCTGGCGATCGCGTCGGTCGCGGCGGGTGACGGCGACTCGGTCGACGCGGTCGTCCGATCAAACGCCTATCTCCTGCGAAAGCCGGGAATGGCCGTCTTAGCACTTGCATCGGCGATCGTGGCGGTCGCACTTGGGCTCGCTATCGCGGGCGGCGCAGCCCTCTTGACCTTGAATCTCGCAGAGACCGCCGTCGGATTCTGGGGAGGCTCCGGCGCAGCGCTCGCCGCTGGCGACGCCGGGCTACTCACACCTGCATTCGGCGCACCTCCGCTCGGGAGCGGAACAGCGCGGGCTGCGGGAGCGTTCGTTGATCTTTGGGAGTTGATTACGGTGCTTCTCGTCGGGGGGGCTGCTGTGAGCTTGATCGCGGACGCGGCGACTCGCGCGTACCTCGTCCTTCGTTGCGCGTGCGATGGTCAGGACCCGTCCGACATCGACGGTGTGCCGCTTGGTCGTGCGAAGATCGATTGATCGTTGCGTCAATCGTCCGGTTGAGGGGATGTTCGCGTCACGAGCCGAGCGAGCGGCGCAGCGCCTCAAGTGATTCCTCAAGCACGTGAACGCGGGCTTCGAGCGCCGCCAACGCGTCGATCCGAGTGCCATCGTCGTGCCCGCTGTGGGAGTCGTCGCGATCTGGCGCGGCTGGCGCGTCAAGTGCGTGAAGCGTCGGGGAAAGGAGTTGCACCCAGCGCGGCGCACGAGATCCGGGCATAGGGGCGAGTTCCCGGACGAGTGGGTCCTCACGCGACCGTAGTCCGGCGAGCAGTGCCTCGGTCGCTTCAAGCGAGTCGAGCGGATGCATTCGCGACGCTCGCCCGCGCAGTTCGCCCAATGTCTGCGGGCCGCGGAGCAGCAATTCGGCCAGAATCACCAACTCAGCGGTTGAGACTTCGAGCTTCTCGCGGGCGAC
>JAWXCC010000266.1:0-14444 GCA_034440475.1 Phycisphaerae bacterium
CGTCGCCGCGGCGACGGCGTCGACCTCTTCGACGCCGCTTGCGCGGGCCGCCCGGCAGTTGGTCGGGTTGCTGCTCGGTGCCGCCTTCGGAGAGCTGCGTTACCTTGACTGGGGTGCTTTCAGCGGCAGTAGCGGTCGCGTCGGCCGTTGTGCGTTCTGGGCCATCGGTGGGCGGCGCAACGACAGGGCGAGCGGCGGGCGATGCAGGCTGATCCGGCAGATCGGGTGTCATGGAGTGTCATGCTTCAAGCGGCGCCAGCTGCGACGAAGTGTTTCGCCGCATCCTCGGTCCCGTTTGCAGCCACCCAAGAACCGGCGCCCAAACGGGGCGTCCAATGGGGCACCCACTGAGACGACCCATGAGACGACCCATGCGACGACCAATGAGGGTCACCCAGCGGATTCAGTGGTGGCTGGCGTAGCGCATTCGGTGCTTTCGCTTCCAACGCGCCATGCCAGCGTTAGTACACCACTATGGGTCGGGCGTGTCAAGCCGAAACAGAGCCCACTCGGATTGAGCGCGGAACTGGGACTGTGCAGCGTGGTGCTGTCGCCGAGTGTGCGCCGGCATGCGTCGTCGATGGACACATCCGCCACGACACTCGATCGTCAAGAGTCAGTCAGGCGAATTCACCCGCGCGAAAGGTCGCGAGGTCAGGGGGTCGTTCCTCAAGCCCGGCGTCGGCATCACAATCGTGTCGATCGATGCAGTGCGGAGCGCGTTCGACGCGATGGTGGCGGGAAAATTGAACCGCACATGAGCGCCAGCGAAGGCGCGTTACCCGAGCGCTCGCGCCACCTGCGCTCCGACACGCGCGTTCGCTAACAACACCGCGACGTTCGCGTCGACTGACCGCCCTCCAGTCGCCTGTGCGACGTGCGCGAGCAGCATCGGTGTGAGGTCGGCGGCGCGGACGCCGCGATCCTTCGCGATGCGCATGCCGTCCTCCACTGCTCGTTCGATCGCCTCGTGTGGCAACGCCCATGCGGGCAACGGCGGATTTGCGAGGAGTACGCCCGTCGAAGACTTGAAGTCGTTCCAGTGCGCGCGGCAGATGGCCGCCGCTTCTTCGGTTGTCGCGATCGCGCGCTGAACCGCGAGCGGCGGCGCACCTGTAGTCAGGAATCGCGGGAACCACTCCGTGGTGAGCCCAAGCACGACAACACCGAGCGTGTCGAGTGCCTCGACGGTCGCAGGGAGATCGAGAATCGACTTCGCGCCCGCGCTGACGATGCAGACCGGAGTTGTCGCAAGCGCGGAGAGGTCGGCCGAGATGTCCGGTCGTTCCACCCAGCCGCGATGCACGCCGCCGATGCCGCCGGTCGCGAACACGCGGATGGGCATTCCGAGCGAGCGATTCGCAAGTGCGATGGCGGCAAGTGTGCCTGCGACGGTTGTGCCACCGGACTCGCGCTTCGCGCGGGCGACACCGAGATCGCGGCTCGAAACTTTCACCGCGCTCGTGTCGGCGCCGAGCGCGACGATTTCGTCGTCGGTCATTCCGATCACAAGTTCGCCTGCGAGCATTCCCACGGTTGCAGGCGTCGCGCCGCTCGCGCGCACAACCGCGGCCATCGCTCGCGCGAGTTCGACGTTCGCCGGGCCCGAGGCATCCCACGCTTCACGACCCGAAGCTAGAAACTCGGAGCAAGAGGGAGGCGCGGCCCTTGGCTCGCGCGGAAGCCCGTGCGTGAGCACAGCGGTTTCGAGCGCGACGATGGGCCGACCATCGTTCGCGGCGCGGAGTATGTCGGGGTGGATGCGAAGAGCGGGCATTATCCGCGGCGTGTGCGGATGCGGCCGCCGAGGCGCTTGTCCGGCATGGCGATCGGGACCATTCCGTCGGGGAACGCGGCAGTGTTCACTTGCTTCGCAAGATCTTCCGGCGGCGGCGGCATGAATCGATTGCGCTGCACGGCCTGCTCGCCACGGCGCTTGTCTTCCGCGGCGCGACGATGCAGCACTTCCTGAGGAATCGGGCCAGGCTGGAAGTCGGGGTAGTCCTTACGCGGGATCTCAACGTTGGCGAGTTGCTCGATGTTTGAGAGGAGCTGGCCTTGGTCGGGACAGACGAGCGCCCACGCAATGCCGTCGCGTCCTGCTCGGGCGGTGCGACCGATGCGGTGCACGTAGATCTCGGGATCTTCTGGAAGGTCGTAGTTGATGACGTGCGAGATGTCGTCGACGTCCAAGCCGCGGCTCGCCAAGTCGCTGGCGACCAAGACGCGCAGGCCGCCTGAGCGCAACATCTCCATGACCTTGTCGCGCTTGGTCTGATACATGTCGCCGTGCATGGCGAAGGCGTCAATGCCCTTCTCAGAGAGGTACTTTGTCACCTCGTCGACCGTGCGTTTCATGCGGCAGAAGACCAGCGTGAGTGCAGGCTGCTCATGCTTGAGAAGGTGCAGCAGCAGACGGCGCTTGTCCCAATGCTCGACCGAGAGATACGTTTGGTTCACCTGCGAGACGGTGAGGCTCTTGGCGACGCTGACAATCTTCTCTGGGTCCTTCATGTAGGACCGCGCCAGCCGTTCGATTTCCGGGCTGATCGTCGCCGAGACAAAAATCGTTTGCGGGCCCTTCCTGAGGGCCTGAAGGATCTTCCGGATATCGTCGCGGAAGCCGATGTCGAGCATGCGATCGACTTCGTCGAGAATCGCGAAACGAATGTTCTCGTAGGGGAGTAGCCGGCGATCGTGGAGGTCCATGACGCGACCGGGAGTGCCGACGATGATCGCGGGCTTTTGGCCGGGCGCGCCGCCAGGCCCCTTCGGCGGGTCGAGTTTCGCGAGCTGCTTTCGGATCGGCTGCCCGCCGTAGACGGCGACGACTCCGACCTTGGCAAACGATCCAAGCTCACGCAGCTCTTCAGCGACTTGCACCGCAAGTTCGCGCGTCGGTACCAGAATCAGGGCCGAGAACGCTTCGTCCGGCTTCAGCATCTGAAGCAGCGGTAGCCCGAACGCTGCGGTCTTGCCGCTGCCGGTCTTCGCTTGACCCAGTACGTCGCGACCGGAGAGGGCCGCAGGGATCAACGACGCTTGGATGTGGGTGGGGTGCTTGAAGCCGCGCTTCTCGACGCCTTCGAGGAGCGCGTCCTTCAGGCCGAGGTCGCGAAAGGATTTGGTGAGGTCGAATGTTTCCTGCATGAAGCTGGTCTTGAAAACTGTCGGGCGTGCGCCGGCGTGCGCCGGCGTGCGCCGGCGTGCGCCGACGTGCGCCGAAGAGTGCGCCGGTCGGGCGAAGTCAGGCAGAGCCCAACCCACTGACCCCGGAAACGTCATGCTACGGGCGTTCGCACGTCGATACAAATGCGCAGCCGAGAGGCAGCGGCGCAGTTGCTTGCCCGCAACCCACAAATCCTCGACGAATTGACGCGGGCTGTTGCCATAATGGCGATAGAGATGCTGATGCACGAGCCGAGCGTTCTTGAGATTAACCTCTCCGCAATCGACCACAACATGGCTGCGATTGGCGGCCTCGTAGGGCACGACTGTCGGCTCTGT
This sequence comes from Phycisphaerae bacterium, assembly GCA_034440475.1. Lineage (GTDB taxonomy): Bacteria > Planctomycetota > Phycisphaerae > Phycisphaerales > SM1A02 > JAEUIT01. The sequence goes on from JAWXCC010000266.1 coordinate 3,508, forward strand.
CCGATCGTGAAGGCGGACGCGTACGGCCTCGGGGCGTCGCGTGTCGCGCGCAGGCTCGCGACATCCGGTGCCGCGATGGTCGCCGTCTATTCGCTGCCGCAGGCGGCGGAGCTCGGTGCACTCGGAGGTTCGCTCGTCACGGGGTCCGACGGCCTGCCGATTCCGGTGCTCGTTCTCATGCCAGTCGTCGAGATTCGCCGCGGCGACGAAGCCTCGCGCATGCTCGCGTCGGGGCGACTGCATTTGACCATTCACGACGCTCAGCAACTCACGGCAATCGAGGCGCTCGCTGACGAGTTCGCGCTGCGTATTCCCGTTCATGTCGAGGTCGACACCGGTCTCTCGCGCGGAGGCGCACGACCCGAGGACGCAGCGAAGCTCATCGAGCGCATTACGAACGGCAACCGCTGTGTCCTCAAAGGGGTCTTCACGCACTTCGCGAACTCGCGCGTTGATCGCGCGGCGACCGATGCACAGCTCGAACGGTTTGATGCGATGCTCGTCTCCTGTGCGGCGACGTTGCCGCCGGATTGCGTCATTCACGTTGCGAGCACGTACGCGCTCTTCCGCTCTCCGCGCTATCACCGCTCGATGGTGCGTTTCGGGCTCGCGTGGGCTGGTTACGGGCTCGAAGAACTTGAAGCTGGTGAAATGGAACTTGGCACCGACGTGCTCCGCCCGTGTCTGCGCTGGCGAAGCCGCGTGGTGCAGGTGAAGCGGGTTCCGGTCGGCACGTCGGTTGGCTACGGTTCTCGTTGGACGGCAAAGCGTCCGTCCCTCATCGGTCTGGTGCCAGTCGGTTACGCCGACGGATTTCCCGTGTATCGCCCACCAGTCGGTGCCGATGCTGACGCACAATCGCAGCGGATTGCGGTGCTGCGCGAAACGCCCAGAGGCATCGAGCGCGAATACGTTCCCGTTGTCGGTACGGTGAATATGGATCAAATCACGATCGACCTCACCGACGTCGAACTGCTCGGGCAACCGAACGACGGTGTTGGAATGACGGTCGAACTGGTGAGCCCGGACGCGTCGGCACCGAATCACCTGCCGCGCCTTGCGTCGCGGTCGGGGATGATTCCACACGAGATGCTCTGCCGCATTCATCCTCGAATTCCCCGGATGTATGTGGTCGACGGCGTGATTGAGGGCGCACTCGACGCCGGGGCGCAGCGACCGAGCGCCACGGTGGGCACGATTGCGGCCGCAGCAGGGTGACACCGGGATTGCTCGCGACGCATACGCTGCGGCCTTGCACACGCACGACGCGATTGTCATCGGCGGTGGTCCAGCTGGCAGTGTCGCCGCAATCGCGCTGGCTTCCCGCGGTTGGCGCGTGACGTTGCTCGACCGCGGAGCGCGGGGACGGTCGAAGTGTTGTGGGCACTGCCTGCATCCTCGGGCGTTCGAACTCTTGGAACCGCTCGGATGCGCCGAATCGGTGCGTCGGGTGTGCGGCGGTTCGACGCGACGGGGTGAAGTCTGGGTGGTTGACAACCTCAGCGTGCGCCAAGTTGCCGATGAGCCGTTCGAGCGCGGCGGTGTCATGGTGACGCGCGAAGCACTCGACGACGCGCTCCTCGACGCGGCGCGAGGTCACGGCGTTGACGTGCGGCAGGGGGTGCACGCGCGCATCGAACGCGGGTTGTTTCGCGTCCACGTTGCCGATGAGGTCGTCGATGCGCCGCTGGTTGTTGGTGCTGATGGGCTGGGCAGCGCGGTGGCTCGGCATGCAGGCCTCGCGTCGTCCGTCGTCGGTCGGAAGTTCGGCTTCGCGGTGGATGTTGCGACGACGCCGGATCATCCGTGGCGACGTGACGCAATCGTCATGCTCGTTGCCCGCGGGGGTTATCTTGGAGTCGTTGGGACAGGCAGTGGCGTGCACCTCGCGGCCTGCATGAGCACGAACTCCGCGTTGCCGACGCGGCCGCGGGAATCGATCGCGTGGTTCGTTGATCGCGTACCAATGCTGCGCGACGCGCTCGGCGACGCGTGGCTCGACCGGCTCGGCGTGATTTCCGCGGTTGGCCCCATGCCGTGGACGACCGTCCAGCGAACTTCCGAACACGTCGCGCTCGTCGGCGACGCTGCCGGATACGTTGAACCATTCACCGGTGAGGGCATGACGTGGGCGATCGCGACGGGCGCCGCGCTGGGAGCGAGTGTGACGGCACCCGGGGTATGGAATCTCTCCGCTCGCGCCCGGTATGAGACCGCTTGGACCGCGATCGCGCAGCGGGATCATTTTCGCTGCCGCGCTGTCGCGCTGGCTGTGGAGCATCCGCGATTCATCTCGGCGCTCGAACGCGTAGGATCGCTCGCGCCGTGGCTGCGACACCGAGTGATGCATACGTTGGTGCCCCGATGAGTCCAACAACTCCGTCGTTAGCGGGACTTGGCTTCGCAGTGCCAGCGTCGTATGTGCAGGTGGAAGCGGCCGAGCAGCAGGCCGACGCGTGGAATCTCACCGAGGTGCAGCGCGGGCGTTGGCGGCGCATCGTCGGGTCGAGCGGCATTGAACGCCGGCACGGAGTTGCCGATCTCACAACGACATTCCAGCTTTCGACCGCTCGACGCATGGAGATTTTCGATCGCGAAGCGCCGCCGCTCGCTGCGCAGGCTGCTCGCGACGCAATCGCAGCTGCCGATGTCGCAGCCCACGAAGTCACCGATGTCGTGGTCGTGACATGTACCGGATTCGCCGCCCCAGGCATCGGGCACGCACTCGTGCCACTGCTCGGACTCACCGACCGCGTGCGGCACAATCAGATCGGATTCATGGGCTGCTTCGGCGGCGTTGTCGGCCTCCGCACTGCGTGCGGACTGGCCTGCGCCGATCCAAGCGCGATTGTGCTCGTCGTCTGCATCGAGCTTTGTTCGCTGCATCTGCGGGGCGACACCGATCCGCAGCAACTCGTCGCTTCCTCGCTCTTCGCGGATGGTGCCGCCGCCGCCGTCGTTCGCGGCGACCCGCGTGGCCCATCGCTTGGCGCGCTCTCTCCCGGTCGGACGCGACTACTCGCGCACGCTCGTGAGGCGATGACGTGGCGCATTCTCGACGACGGCTTCGCGATGACGCTCACACGCGACGTGCCCCGCGAACTTGAGGCATCGATCGCTGCATTCGTCGCAGAAGATTTGCCGCACGGGCTCGCCATCCATCCGGGCGGCGCTGGCATTATCGATGCGATCGAGCGCGGACTCCGTGACCTTTCGCTCGACCCTCGCTCATTCGCCGCATCGCGCGCCGTGCTGCGCGGCTATGGCAATATGAGTTCGGGCAGCGTGCTCTTTGTGCTCGACGAGTATCTACGACAAGGCGGACCGCTGCCGCTCGATGTGCTCGCGTTCGGCCCCGGGCTCACCGTCGATGCGGTGCGACTCAGGCGGAGCTAACGGGCTTCACGACGGCACAGGCGTACTCGCGACATACGCGTCTGCTTCGATCTCTACCAAGAGCGCCGGGTCGATGAACCTCACACCCGCACGCATCGTGCTCGTCGGGCGAATAGCTTTGAAGAACTCTGCGTGCACCGCGCCGACGGCGGCGGAGTCGGTCATGTTGACGAGAAATATGCCCTTCCGTTTGTCATCGACCGCGAAACGTGACGTCTCGAGCCGTCACCGCCGCAGAAGCGTCTGCGAGAGCGGTGGTACCGCCGTCCAGATCGACCTTCAATGCACGATATCCCGGGGGTAACATCGCACGAAAGCGTTCGAACTGCGGCGGCGTGTTGAATTCGACGACCAGCGTCGGGCGATCGCGAGCGATGAGTGCGAGTCCTCCGGCGAGCACTTCGCATTCGTGCCCTTCGACGTCGATTTTGATCATGTCGACGGTGCCAAGTGTTGGCATGAGCGCGTCGAGACGGCGGAGCTCTACGCGGACAGCGCTCGTCGGCGCTCGTTCGGAGTCGGCAAGCCGATTCGCTCCGCAATGGATTGGATTGACTTGGAACGTCGCTTCGCCGTCGCGATCGGAGAGCGCGACGCGCTGGACATCCACATGCGCAAACTGTGAAAGTGCGACGTTGCGCTCGAGACGCGCTGCGGTCGCAGGGGTCGGTTCAAACGCGACAACGCGACGAAAGAAGAGCGCCGCCGTGAGCGCGTGGAAGCCAGCATTCGCGCCTATGTCGAGCATCGTCGCGCCGCCGGTCAGCAACTGCGCGGTGAGTCGAATGGTCGGATTTCGCAGCAAGTAACCGCATTCCGGGCTCTCCGCGAGGTCGAGTTCCATCGTGAATCGCTTGCCGCGCAGGCGGTATTCGACGCGCGTCGGATACGGCTTGCCGTAGCGTCGCGCCGCACTCGCTTCCCACAAGATGGACCAGAGGATGCTCGGCATGCCGGGCTCGCGTCGCTCAAGCTCGAATTGGTGGTCGAGATCGACAACCAGTCCAGCGGGGAGTGCGGCGAGGAAATCGAGATCGATGCTCCGGAGCTGATGACCGAGCATCCCCGCGAGCATGGCGCGGACGCGCGGTGAGCGATCGACGGCGCGGCGAAGGACGGAGCGGACGAGACGCTGCATGGTGGCTTCGTACCATGCCAGCGGTTCAGTGGCGCGCTTCCGTACAATGCAAGGCCGATGCCGCGGCGGGCTCGCTATCGAACATCGCTTCTCGAAGAGCTCGAAGGGCAACTGGCCTTCGCGCCGCTCGACGCGCTGAAGCGCCAGATGGAGGCGGCGGAGGCGCTCACGGTCGAACTTGAGGACGGAGCGACCTACCCCTTCGAATTCGTCATCTGGAAACTCACGGGCTTCCGCCCGTCTGCCGCCCCACCAAAGCCGATCGAGGGAGCGACGCTGCGCGGCGACCTCGTCACATTCATCCTGCACTGCTCCGAACGAATTCCGGTTCCAGCCGACGCCCGACCCGGCGGCGCTGTGACACTTGCCGAACTCGCAGTCGAACTCGGTGTCGTGGAAAAAACCTTGCGTCGTTGGCGGAAGCGCGGGCTGCTTTGTCACCGGGTCCGCCTCGCCGACGGTCGGAGTCGCGTGGGAGTGTTTCGTACTTCGCTCGCCGACTTTGCTCGACGGCACCCGACGCTCGTGACTGAAGCGGCTGACTTCTCGCGCATGGATTCGGAGACATCCCGTCGCGCAATCACCCTCGTACGCACGCTGGTCGCCGACGGGCTGACTGCGAACTTGGCGGCGAAACGAGTCGCATCGGCAATCGGGCGGTCGCATGAGACAGTTCGCCAGCTCCTTGACCGCACAAGCGCGCCGCTCGGAGCCACGTCGAAGCGGCGGACGCGCTCGACGGATCGAGCTGTCCAGGATCGACGGTTCGCGTACCGCGCGTGGCGCTTCGGCGTGCCGATCGAGAAGATCTCCGAGCGAACCAATACGAAGCCGGACGCGATTCGGCGTCACGTGGATATCGCGCGCGCAGAGCGACTGCGCGGCTTGCGCGTCCGATGGGTCGAGTTTGGCACGTTTGAGCGCAACGATGCAGAAGCGACGCTGCTCGCCGCGCCGGCTGCGCGGCGCGATCTTGCGCCGCATTTCGAACCGCCAGAAGCGGTCACCATGCTTGAGACGATAGGCGCTGGTCGCCCGCCGTCTGGGGCGGCAAGCGCCACCGAAGATGCGATGCTCGCGGCGTACAACCTGCTCAAGCGCCGTGCGAAGTTAGGCATCGACGCCCTCGCTCGAAGCCCGGACCGCACTGCACTCGACCGAATCGAGACCGACCTGCGCTGGGCGCTGCGCTTGAAGCGACGGCTCGCAGAGCGTTTTCTGCCAGCGGCCGTCGCGCGGGTGCAGCAATCGCTCGGCGGTCCGCTCCTGCGGCGCCCGGCGGAGGAAATCCGCCGACTGCTTGATGCGTGTCTCAGCGTCATCCAGGAGACGATCGAGACCGTCGATCCTTCTCGGCGGCAGTCGCCGCAGCGCATCGTCGCCCTTGAGACCGATCGGTTGCTCGCGCAGATCAGCGGAACGCTGAAGCGCGATCGCGCGGCGGCGCGACACGATCGCGGGTCGATCAAGCTTGAGCGTTTCTTCGATCGGATCTTGCCTTGGCGGGAGATCGTTGAGCCATCGCGCAAGCGAGCGGATCTAACGCCCGAAGAGGCGCGGCTTGTAGCACGTCGCTATGGCCACGATGGCACGCCGCCGCGCACGCTCGAAGAACTGGCGAAAGAGGAGCGCACGACGGTTGCCCGCGTGGTGAAGCGACTCGCTGACGCAGAGCGCCGCGGGCCGCGCTGACCTGGCACGGTGCGGGACTGTGGGGAAGTACGACGGCGCGGGGAAAGAAAAAGGGCCCCGTCGTGGGGCCCAATTTTCATGTTCGGATTCTGGTTCAGGAACGGATTGCCAAGAGCAATCGATGTCGGTCGCGACTCAACGCTTGCTGAACTGGAAGCGACGGCGAGCACCGGATTGACCGTACTTCTTGCGCTCGACCTTGCGGTCGTCACGAGTCAGCACGCCGCCTTCGCGGAGGATCGGGAACAGGCCGTTGTCGAAGTTGAGAACGGCACGTCCGAGACCAAGGATGATCGCGCCAGCTTGACCAGTGAATCCGCCACCGATCGCGTTGACGATCACGTCGACGCTGCCCTTGAGATTGGTCTTCTCAAGGATCATCATGATGTTTCGCAGATCGCGCTCTTCGGTGAAGAAGTCTTCGAGCGGCTTGTCATTCACGGTGAACTTGCCCGTGCCAGCCTTCATCCGCACGCGAGCGCAGGCGGTCTTGCGGCGACCGGTGCCCCAGTACCAGCCCTTGGAGTCGGCACCGCGGGTTGCGAACGCTCGGAGTACCGTCGGAGCGGCAGGAGGAGCGGGAGCGGCGGGGGAGGTCGGAGTCACTTCAGTCGTGGGCATGGGGTTCGATCAACGTGAGAGGTAAGCCGTAGCGGCAGATTCAAACCGTGTCCGGGATTGAGCTGAGCGGTGGCAGTCAGGCGGAAATGGATCACGCCGTCGCCGCGACGTGCGGAGCGGGCTTTGTCTTGAACGGCACCGGGTTCTGTGCTTGATGCGTATGTGTCGCGCCCGAGAAGATGCGAAGTCGGGTGCGAATTTCGCGACCCAAACGTCCGCTCGGGAGCATGCGAACGATCGCCTCGTAGACGAGTCGCTCTGGGTTCGACTCGAGAACCTCGCGGTAGCTCTGCACGCGAAGACCACCCGGGTAGCCACTCCAGCGACGGCGAGTCTTCTGGTCGAGCTTTCGGCCCGTGAGGACAACCTTCGACGCGTTCGTGATGATGACGGAGTCACCGGTCACGACGTGCGCGGTGTACTCGGGGCGATGCTTCCCCATCAGAACGGTGGCGACTTCCGTCGCGAGACGACCGAGGACGAGCCCGTCGGCGTCGATGTGACGCCACACAGTCTTGACCTCGTTGGGCTTGGCAATGAACGTCTGGCGAGGCATAGTCGCTACCACTACCTTCAGTCGAGAGTCGTGAGCCGGGCTGCCTGAGCCGGGTTCGGCTCCGGTCCGGAGAGAATCGGACAAGATATCGAACCCGGGAAGAGTGTCAAGGGTTGAAGTCGCCGCCCTGCCCTTGGAACTGTCGGGGACCCGCCGAAGCTACTCGGTTCGACCGCGCGACTTCGGCCTCCGACTACCCCCGAATTCGCAGTTCCGCCGAAAAGAGGTCAACGATGTCCACCTCCCCGCCCCCTCTCGAACCCTGGCCACCGACTGCGTCGACAGTTCTAAAACCCCAAGCCCAGCCTCGCTCCGTCGGCTCGTCTCTGACGGCGACGCTCGCCTGGGTGGCCATTGTGGCGATGGTCGTCGGATGGATTCAGTTCGCGGCGTCGCGAGCGCCTGGACACGACGCGACGGCTCCGTCGAGGGTCGAACTCACTGACGAGTTGACCGGGCGACTCATTCTTTCGGTCAAGGCGATCGAGAGGAGTTCGGGAGGGAGCGTGAGCGCAGACGCCCTGCTCGTCCAAGCGGATTCAATGGCTGCCGGATCTCCCGCTCAGCAGCTGGCATACGTCGTCCTCCTTTCTGAGATGCGCGGCGTCGATGTTGGACTTCAGGAAGCGGCGAAACGCGGGGAAGCCGCCGGGCAAATCTGGAACGACGATGACATCGCGCTCCGCGCCGCCATCGTTGAACGACTGGAGCAGCGTCGTGATCAACTGAACATTGCTCCGCTCGACGCCGACGCGCGCGAGCGGCTGGGCTGGTACGCGGAGTTAGTCGAGGGCACCGCGAAGCCGAGCGCGGCTGCCGTCATTGCGCTCAGTGGTGCGGGCGTCTGGTATCTCGTTTTTGGGCTCGGAGGCTTCATCCTTCTTGTGCTGTTTCTCTCGCTCTCGGGGCTTGGTCGCATGCGTGCCGCGTGCACGCCGCCGACGACATTTGGGCCCGTTCTGGTCGAGACGTTTGCAATCTGGATGTGCCTCTTTTTCGGTGCCAATCTCGGACTCGGGCTCATCGCTGATTCGATCGAATCGGATTGGTTGCGACTCCTCATCGCACCCACGGTCTTCTTTGGAAGCCTCATCGCGCTCGCCTGGCCGAGCATCCGCGGTGTGCAGTGGAAGGACACGCGGGCAGCGATCGGTTGGACGACGAACGGCGTCGCAAACGACATCGGGTGGGGCTTCATCGGTTACGCCCTAGCGCTGCCACTCTTGGGCCTTGGTCTCGTCGTGATGTTCGCTCTTTCGTCGCTCCTCGGTCAGGCGCCAAACGCGTCGCACCCCGCCATCGAGCGAATCGCTCACGCTGGACCCGTCGGGCTCGCGGTGATCTTTTTGCTCGCGTGCATCGCCGCGCCGATTGTTGAGGAGACGATGTTTCGCGGCGTGCTGTATCGCCATCTCCGTGATGCGACGACTCCGTCCGGTGGAAGCGTCAGCGCCGGGTTCCGAACCGCGGGCACGGTGTTGTCGGTCACGATCTCAGCACTCGTCAGCAGCACGATTTTCGCAGCGATTCATCCGCAGGGACTGCTCTTCATCCCCGTCCTCGCGGGTCTCGCCTGCGGCTTCTGCCTCGTGCGCGAGTGGCGCGGCTCGCTGCTCCCCGGAATGGTCGCCCACGGCATCCAGAACTTCGTGACGATTGGCCTCAACGTCGCGATTCAGGCATGGATCGTGTCCCCCTGAGTTGCTCGTTCTGGGACACGCGCACCACTCGGCTCGATCGCAGTAGCGGAAAACAGTGGTCGCGGGGTTGCTCGACCGCAATCAAGCGGGGACACTGAAGCCCGATGCGTTGGTCGACCGTGATCGCCATGCCGTTGTCTGCCGTGGCTGTCGCGTCGGCATTCGCGGCCGGACCACCGTCTGAACCACAGTCGCTGCTCGATCCGAAGTTGCTCTATCGCAACCTCGTCGATCGCTATCGCGGCCTCGTTGACTACTCAGACAGCGTGACGATGGAACAGCGGACTGTTGAGCGCGCATCGTGTTCGAAGCCTTCGACGATCGAACGTGCGCTCGACTGCCAGGTGCACGGCGGCACGCTTGCCGTTCGAACGTCGGACGTGCGCGACGAAGCGACGCGAGTCGTGTCATCCTTCGAAGGAGCGAGCGACGGCCGCGATACTTCGGTGCTGAGCCGCTTGAAGCGGGCAAGCCAACTCTGGCTTTTGCCGCATCTTTCGCTGCGATTTGCCGAGGAACCGCTCCGCTCGATGCAGGGTGCGGGTGGAACGCTTGTACCGACGACCGTCGAGTCCGTGACGATCGGCTCGAAAGAGATGCTGCGACTCCATCTCGTCTCAGCGCGCGACACAAGCAAAGTTGAATCGAACTCGCGTCCGTCCCGAGACGCGACGGTTGACTTGTTCGTCAATCCACGATCGATGCTTGTTGAGCGCATCGAGCATTCGCGCGAGATTGCTGAAGGGGTCCGCTACGAGGCCACGATTGAGATCAAGCCGGCTCGCGCGTCGCCCGCGCCAGCAAAGACCTTGGATCCGGCAGGTGAGCCCGCGACCGACGCGCCGCGATCGCTCGACCCAGGAAGTGGTGACCACGACGCGCCGATTCAGCCGAAGCGCGCAAAACCGGCAGCCGAAGACCCGGTCGCGCAGCCGCCAGCGCCCCCAGCCCCGCCTGCACCGCTTTGCCCGCCAACCTTGCCCGCCGTGGTGTGAGCGCGAGCTCGAATCGCGCGCCAAATGCCAGAACTGATGCCAGAACCGGTGCGAGAACCGATAAGCGAACCGCGGCCGGCACGATTTTCGTCGGCTGGCCGCGATCTCCTCTCTTGAACGGGGCGACGCATCGCCTCATCCATCCTCCACTGTGAGGATGCGGGAGTGGCTGCGAACGCGCCCGCCGCGCATCGCGCCGATTTTGTTCCTTTCGCCAAATTCACAGAAACGCGCAACGAAAGCCGACTTGCGCGAGGCCGTGGGGCGGGAGATCGCGCACCGGCTCCGCTACAGGAGGAATATACCCAGTATTGTCGCGCGGCTCGGCGTCCTGTGAGTCCGAGAGAGCGGCTCGGCGCGTAGTACGCCTTGTGGCCGCATCTGGAGCTGGCGGGTCTCCCCCTCGACCGGACGCGCTCGACCGCTGGGACCGGCGGGTCGCAGTATCTCGATTCCTCGCGGACCTTCGTTTCGACTGACCCCTCGCGCACGATCGGAACCGGCACCGGCTCAAGCATCATCACGATGAAGCGTCCGGTTGCAGCGAGCACTCGCGCGTTCACGCAGGCGATCACGTCGGGCACGACCGGCGCGGTCGAGACGACGGTGACGCTCACCTCTGCCGACTACATCGTGGTTGCCTAGCGGCCACACCCATTGGGTTGCCTGAGGTAAAAAGAGAGTACGACCGGCGTCGACTGGAACTTCACCTACGGTTAAGCAACATCTCGTCTGTAAACTCATAACTTTCGCCTGTCGCGAGTTCCCCGGACGATGATGATGACGTTTTTTTGAGGGATCATCGGAAGTTCCGGGGTCGCATATCTGGTGACGTAATC
>JAWXCC010000267.1:0-2767 GCA_034440475.1 Phycisphaerae bacterium
GCGCATCGTCGCGCGACCATCAGAAAACTGCATGATCTAGGCTTCCGACTCACCGGCATGCGGCGATGCCAGAGAGAATAACGGGCGCTGTAGTGCTAGGCTCGTTCTCTTCACAAGTGTGAGCCGGAGACCAGCAGCCCACGGCGAAAGTGCTTCGCCACGGGCTGTTCAGTTTGGACGCCGTGCCACCGAGAGGCAGTTCTCGAAGAGCGGTGATCGAACGCGCGATCTACGCTGACGCGACGGAGGCGTGAACCAACAGTGCGAGGTGGACCTCCCAAGCCAAGTGTCGCCATCATCGGCGCAGGCGTTGCCGGGCTCGCGTGCGCGAGGGCGCTCGCGGATCGCGGATGTCAGCCCGTCGTCTTCGACCGTGGGCGCCGACCGGGGGGGCGGCTGACCGCCCGATCCATCGCGGTCGATCCGGGCCAGATTACACATGCCGACCACGGCGCGCCTTTCTTCACCTGCACCGAAGAGCGTTTCGCGACACACCTTCAGTCGTGGATCAGTGCCGGGGTGTGCGCCGAATGGAACGTCGAATGCGCAGTGTGGCGTGAAGGGACCCTCCAACGATCTCGTCCGGCGGAGCGCCTGTTCGTCGGGACTCCTGAGATGCAGGCGATTGCCGAACACCTCGGTCGGGGTTTGGATATTCGCAGCGGCTTCAACATAACTGCGATCGGCCGGGGCCCGGGCGGATGGGTGCTGCACGCAAGCGCCGCGAAAGACCGCGCGCACCTAACTGAATCGTTCAGTTCTCTCGTGATTGCCACCGCACCCTCCCAGGCGGCTCAACTGCTCGAAGGCCGCTCCGAGCACATCGCGCAAGATCTCTCTCAACTGAAGACGGCACCGTGCTGGGCTCACACTGTCATCCTCAGCGACGAACTCGCTGAACTGCCGCCGTTCGTTCGCGCGCCGGACAGTCAAGTGATTGAGCTTGTGATTCGAGAGGACTCCAAGCCCAACCGAACTCGATTGAACCGGACGACCGTGCTCGTCGTGCATGCAACAGCTGGCTGGTCCGCCGCCCGATATGAAGCCGACCCGACCTCGGTCGGCGAGGAAATGACCCAAAGTGCTTTGACACTTGTAAGAGCGATCGTCGGCCGCGACGTTCAGCCGTCCGCGTTCACTCCTGCCCAAGCACACCGCTGGGGAATGGCTCGGACTCTAGGTTGCGTTCCCGCGGGATGCTCCGCGGACGATCAGTGCTGGCTCGTTGTCTGCGGCGACGGCTTCGGCGGGTCGGGGGTGCAGCATGCATTCCTGAGCGGCCTTACCGGCGCGGAGCGAGTACTCGACGCGGCGCACCGACCGTGATGCTTGCTACCGAAGAACCGAAGTGTCACAAGCGGGCCTGAGCGCGCCTCGCAAAGAAACTGTTTGCATAACGCGATCAGCTCCCCCCCACAATCGAGGCGGAGCTCACGAGTTCTTCCAGCAGCGTCAGCGCGACGCTGCCAGAAATCATGAAGGGATCTAGCCGCGTCGTCTCCGAGTACTTCAGGATGATGCCGGCGTTGACTTTGTCCAGATCCACGCGCCCCATCCGCCAACTGCCGAAGCGACGCTGGTTGATCTCCGCGTAGTCTAGGAGCGTGACATCGCAGTGCCGGTCGTCGCGAAGTACCGTGGCGTAGATCCGGTTGACCTCGCCACGCCCGCCTTCGAGCACTTGGATGAACACGTCGCCGTGGCAGACGCACAGCACGCCCGTGATGCCGTGCGCCGGATTGTTCTTTCTCGATTGCAACAGGATGCTGCCGATCACTTCGTCGGTGACTGGCGAAGCGGAACGGCTGGCGTACACAAGGCGTACCAACATGGTGATGTCCTCACTATCGCGTGTCGTTGTTCAACAGCGCCAAGAACTCGCGGCGCAAATCTGGATTCTTCAGAAAACTTCCGCGCATGACGCTGTTCATCATCTTGGAGTCCATGTCCTTCACGCCTCGCCACTGCATGCAGAAGTGGTCGGCCTTGAGAACAATCGCGAGGCCGTCCGGTCGCATCTTCTCCTGAAGCAGGTCGGCCAGTTGAATGACCGCTTCCTCCTGAATCTGGGGGCGAGCCATCACCCACTCGACCAAGCGCGCGTACTTTGAGAGGCCAATCAGAGCGGAGTGTTCGTTGGGCATGACACCGACCCAGACCTGACCGATGATCGGGCACAGGTGGTGCGAGCAGGCGCTGCGCACCGTGACCGGGCCGACGATCATGAGCTCGTTCAGGCCCGCGACGTTGGGGAACTCGGTGATCGATGGCATGGGCTCATAGCGTCCCCGGAAGACTTCGGTGATGAACATCTTCGCGACCCGACGGGCGGTGTCTTGGGTGTTGTGATCGCCGCGAGTGTCGATCACGAGCGCATCGAGCACTCGCTGAAGTTCTGCCTGGACCTCACCCTGAAGGGCGTCGAGCTCGCCGGGCGCGATGAACTCCGCGATGCTGTCGTTAGCGTAGAACCTCTTCCGAGCGGCCAAAAGGCGCTGCCGGATCTGATCCGACACCGGAGTTGCCCGGCTAGAGTTGTCCGAGCTATCGGCCAAGGTCTGCTCCTTGATGTCCCATCTTCGCGAGCTCCTCCCGCGCGGGAGCTCGCGCCCCTGAGTGCTCATCGCAGGGACATTAACTCCGATGCCTAGAAATGGGGTCGTCACATTCTACTCGGCTTGGCCGACTCTCTGTGTACAGGAGGGTGCCTATCCGAATCCTCCATGCGATTGTCTTAGCACTACAGCGCCCCTTCCGCTCAAGCCGC
>JAWXCC010000268.1:0-16740 GCA_034440475.1 Phycisphaerae bacterium
CGTCTCGGCCTTGGCGGTCCACGTGAACGTCTTCGGATCGCGGTTGTGCGCGGCGATGTACGACTCGATCGCGGCGATCAGCTCCTTCACGCTACGGACCACGCCCCGGCGGATTCGCTTGTCCGTGATGTCCCTGAACCACCGCTCGATCAGGTTCAGCCACGAGCTGCTAAGGCCGACCTCCGTGATCTAGGGGCAACCTAGAGTGATGGCCATAGGGACTGTGTTCGACCGCAGGCTCGAACCTTCAAGCGCACTGCGGCATTGAAATCTGCGAAATCGGCGTAATCTGTGGAGATGCTCTTTACTTGACGGTGCCTAACACGGCGGTGGATGGAGAGCCTTCAAACCATCCGCAGATTTCGCAGATTTCACAGATTCAAGCGCGAGTGGGCGACACGAACGCCGCAAGTCCGGCTGGAGGTCAGGATGCACGTCCTAACAGTCCGTGGCGAAACCGCTCCGTCGGCGAGAGCGAGCATGAGTGGGCAGATGCCCAGCTTTAGCGTGGGAGCCGCGACGCAGCTTTATCCACGAGATACGGCAAGTCGCGGCGACGCAGCAGATGCCCGCTCAGGCTCGTCCGCAGCCGGGATGGGTTTCGCCACGGACTGCTAGAACCACAACGCCCCTTAGCTTCTGCTGCGGCCCAGCGGCCGCGACGACGGCCCTGTTCTGGATCGCAAGCGTTGTGGTTTTCGCGCGCTACTACGGTCACACGAAAGCCTGAAGACCCGTTCATGACAATGGTGAAGACGGAGCCTTCGCGCCGAGGAACGACTGATGCTCGGTGAGTTCGAAGCGCAGTACGCCCAGTACCAAGCGCGCACCTGCCGCTTGGTCCCGTTCGTGTGGTAGCCGCCTCACCCGCGCACACGGCGATCCGTCACGGCATTTCGATCACCGGGCGTCGCGCAGCTGGTGTCGCGTCGATGCGCCCGGCGGTTCGTTCAGCGCCCGCTGCGCCAAGATCTCCGACCAAGCCGGGGCCACCGGCCGCTTGTGCTTTCATCTGCTGTGCCACCATTGCGGCGATTTGCACGAAGCGCGAACGCAGTTCACCCAAGACAGCCTGAAGGTGCTTCGACTCTTCGGCCGAGAGATTGCCCTTGGTCTTCTCCTCAAGCACGCCGATGAGGTCGATCGCGAAACGGCTGCCTGGCAAATCGATCACGACGCGTCCCTGCTCGTCGCCGTAGGCACCGAGTCCCATGACTGCCTGCGACGCGAGCACTCCGATCAGACTCTTGAGATCGGCTGGTGGCAATTCGTCCGGGTTGTCGGTCGACTTGTTGGCTCGCTCGCGAGATTTCTCTTCTTCGAGCCGTCCAAGGCGTTCTTTCTCTGCGTGAGCCTGCGCCTTCCAGTTACTGTCGACGTGAAGCGCTGGGCTCGTGCCGCGCGTGGGGTTGCCGTCAGGACCGAGGATCGTGGGTTCGGGCATATGTGCGTTCCGGTGTGCGAAGCTCGCAGTATAGAGTTGTTGCCGGCGCGATTACTCTGCGTCGCTACACTCCGCAAGAGATGCGGACCCGGGCACCGAATCGGTCGAACACGCGCAGCGTCCTCGCGCCGTTGGTCGTGGCTTGGGTGCCGACGCTCGCACTCGCCGTGGTCGCGGGCTGCGCGAGCCTCGATCCCGATCGACCGGCGGTGCGCTCCCTCGCTTTGGCGGATTTCACGCAGCCGGCCGAGGGCGCGGAGACTGAGCCGCGGACCTATTACGGTGAGCTGCCGTCGATGGCGGTGAGCAGCGGTGATCTTCTGGGCGACGACGCCGCACCGGCGGACGAAGCGACGTCGGCAACCTCTTCGTCGACGGCACCGGCGAAGGGAGCGGCACCGGGCACCGGACGGGCGTCAGTCGGGGATAGCACAGCGAACACCCAGCGCTGGATGGTTGACGGTCTCGTCGGCCAGATCAACGGACGACCTGTCTTCGCGAACGAGTTCCTTGAACCACTTGAGAGTCGACTAGAGCAACTGGCGGCGCTTCCGAATCGGACCGAGGCGAAGCGAGCGATGCTCGGCCTCCTCCACGATCGATTCGAGACGTTTGTCAACAGCGAGTTGATTATCTCGGAGGCCGAGAGCCAGCTCACGCCGGAGCAGCAACAGGGACTCTTTGCGTGGTTGCGAACGTTGCAGGAGCAAGAGGTCGCTGAGCGCGGCGGTAACCTCGCTGAGGCTAACAAGAGCATCGAGGATGAAGTTGGGATGCCGCTGGAGGAGTTCCTCCAAGAGCGACGCAACCAAGGCCTCTCCGCGTATCTCCTCAACCGCAAAGTCGAGCCACGGACGATCGTGAGTTGGAGTGATGTCGAGCGGTTCTACCGACAAAACCAGAAACTCCTCAATCCGCCGCCGACGGTACGCGTCGGTCGCATCAGGCTGGACAAGAAGAAAGATGCGGCGAAGATCGAGCAAGTGAAGGCGATGGTTGCGGCGGAAGCGAGCTTCGTTGAGATTGCTGCGGCGATGGCGCTCGAGCGTGAAGGCGTGTTCTTTACGTTTGAGCAACCGAAAGGAAAGTCGCTCGCGGAGGCGATCGATGCCAACGAGAGTCTCTCGGTGGTGATCAAAGAGAGGCTCCGGGTGCTGACTCCGGGGAAGCTCGGTGCTCCGGACGAGACTGATATCTCGCTCACGTGGATTGGCGTGATCGACGTCACCGAGCAACCGTATCGTTCGATCTTCGAGCCCGAGCTTCAGATTGATATCAAGGCTCAGCTCCGCGCGATGCGCCAAGGTACTGAGCAGTCACGCTACATCAACCGACTCCGAAGCCGGTGGATTTCGGATGACATCTCCCAGATCGAAGAGCGACTTCAGGCGATAGCGTTGGCGAGATATTGGAAAACGGTCTAACGCCTCGTTCGTCGTAGTTCGCCCCTTGTCGGAACTCGGCGTGGCCCATCGCCAACCGCGGCAACGAGGTGTCGCAGCACGCGGTCACGCGTTTCGACGCGGGCGTCGAGAAGGACCACAATCACGTCGATGCGCGGCACCGCGCCGCCAAATGCGAGCCGACGGTCTCGGGAGAGACTCAGCGCGAGCCGGCGGAGGGCGGCCTGCTTGCGCGGTCCGACTTGGAGTTCAGGCGCCATCGCTCCGCCGCGGCTCGATTTGACTTCGACGAGCACTGGATTGCCGCGAGGGTCGCGACACACGAGGTCCGCCTCGTCGCTGCCCACGCGCAGATTCGCAGCGAGCAACTCCCACCCGAGCCGCTCGAGATCGCGCGCTGCGGCTCGTTCGCCGCGGTCGGCCGCACGAACCCGTCGTGGCGCCAGCCAACTCCATGCCCGTGCGACAGCGCTCAGCGCGAGCGAGCCAAATACCCCCAACAGTTTCATGCGAACCTCAGCGGAAGACGTATTCGATGCGCGGTCGTGAAAGGTCATTCAATGCGTCGCGAAGTGAGTCGCCGTTGACGCGGATTTCGCTGGTTTCTCGAAGGTGTACTAGGCCAGCAAACTCGCCCATCAAGGATTCGGCCCAAAACGTGCGAGGTCGGATGATTCGGACGACGTCACTGCTGCCGACGGGGAGCCCGGCACGACGTTCCGCGATCGTGATTGCGTCGTCGAGGTAGCCGATCGAATCGATCAGACCAACCGCCTTGGCTGCGTCTGCCGTCATGACTCTCCCATCGAGTGACGCTCTCAGCGCGGCGGCGTCGCTGGCCTTGCCAGCGCGCCCCGCCACGACGCGTGAGACGAAGATGTCGTACGACTGATCGATGATGCCTTGAAGCACAGCACGGTCGGTCGTCGTCCACTTGCGATACATGTCGTTGGCATCGCTCTTGCGGGGTGACCCGGTTGCCACCATCGTGACGGGCTCGACACCGACCTTGTCCATAAGGTCGCCGAAGGTCAGTACCGAGGCGATGACTCCGACCGCGCCGGTGATTCCGGTTGGCTCGCAGGTGATCTCATCGGCGCCACACGAGACGAAGACGCCTCCAGACGCGGCGATACCGCCGTAACTCGCGACCACCGGTAGACCCGCTTGTTTCAGCCGCTCGATCTCACGCCAGATTCGGTCGCTGGGACTGACTGCACCGCCGGGGCTGTTGACGCGCAGGACGACCGCACGAAATGTACCGTCGGCGAGGACGTGTTCGACCGCGAGCCGTACGTCCTCGGCCATCGACTCGCTGACGGGTCCCTCGACGCCGAGAATCGCGACGCGCTGTCCCGTCGACGGCCGGAAGGGCGTCTCGAGAACCGTCGTCCTAGCTTGGCCCCCCGCGAGTCCGGCGACCGCCCCCACTGAGAGCCCGACGACGAAAACGACCGCGATGATCACGAGCGTGAGCACGAAGAAGATCGCTTGGCTCACGCCGCTGCGGCGGGCGACGACTTCAACGACTGTTGCAGACGGTACTGCCGCTGCCGAAATGAGCCCGGGCTGAGCCGAACGCTGCGAAGGAAACGATGGCGGGGGAGGTGGCAGGTTTGACATAAATCTCCCTTGAGATCGCTCGCTACTTCGTCGTCAGCGGGAGATCAAGTTCCGCGTTGGCAACGATCTCGTTGCCGAGACGAATACTAACAATCTTGACTCCGGCCGTTGGATTGAAGAGCGCGTAAAGCTCGTGCGTACCAGCCGACGGTTGATTCGGGAAGTTCGCGATCGTCTCGATGCCGCGCTTCGGGTCAAGCTTGATCGTCACGCCATCCTGTTTCACCCAGATGTAGCCGATCGGGGCATACTGATTGCCGCGTGCGTCGACGAGAAAGAGCGTCGCCTGCTCGCCCGCCTTCTCGCGCACCTTGTTGCGGTCGTTCCAGAGGTCGACGGAACTGAGTCGGCGACTGATGTTCAGGCGCAGGATGACCGTTCCATCTTGCTGATAGATGCCCTTGATTCGGTTCGCGGGAGAAGGCTGGTTGCCTCCACGTGGAAGCTCCTGCTCGCCTTCGGTGAGGTATTGATCGCTCTGTTCCAACGTTGTCAGCTCGTTAATGCTGACAACCGCAGGCGCGATCGACTGATTGATGGTGAGGTCCTTCGTCGCGACGCTCTTGGCGGTGGGATCGATGAGCGGAACGTTGGTGTTCGGGCCCGACGCTGCGCCGCGAGCGATCGCCTTGATCTGAGTGTCGGCTGGCGCGTCGACCTCAAGCGTCGGGAGCCGGAGCCGCAGTCCCTTGAAGGCGACGAAACGCGGTGGTTCTTGTCCTCCTCCAGGAGTCCCGAGGTTCGCCGCTGGGAAGAAGAAGAAGAACTTCGTCTTCTGCTGACCCGGGACGTTCGACGCGATGTTCAACAGGTCGTCAAAGGGCCAGATCTGACGCGATCCTGACTCGCTCGGCTGGCTCCACTGATCTGGGAATGCAATGCGAGCCTCACGCAATGAACCGGCAGCGACATCTTCGATCAGGCGGATCTGCGACGCAGTCACCGTGACCGTGCCGCCAGAGTCTGACGCTGTGCTATCGACATCGAACTCGAGAACGTACGCGCCCTTCGATCGGTCGACGTTCTCGCAATCTGGCGAGAACCAGAACCGACCGAGTTCGACGGCGCTCGCCGGCGCCGCAGTTCGGGCGCGACCGTCGGCAGCGGAGTCGCGGTGCAACGACATCGCGAGATCTGCGATCTTTGGGTACGCCGAGGTCATCGACCGACCCACCTCGGGCGAGAGCGAGCGGGCGCTGAGGTAACTAAAGGTTGACGCGGTCACGCGGTGGACCGGGACCCACATTGATTGGGCATCAAACTGCGGCTGGCCCTTGTTCTCCAAGGTGCGGACCGAACCAGAGAATCCCATGATGTCTTTTGTGCCTTGCAAGAACCCGCCGCCGAGCAGGCACATGCCCAAGGTGAGCACGCCCGAGATCAAGCCCGCCGCACCACCGAAGGCTAGGTTCGCCCACTGCGGAAAATTCACGTTGCCCGGGACGAGCTTGTCGGACGCGACGCGCGTGAGCAGCAGGTAGATCGCGAATGGCAGGAGAAGCGCGATGCCCCACGCGTAGTTCTCCATCAGCCCGCGGTTAATCATCAGGTTTGCGAGCGTCTCCCATGTCGTGAATGCCAGGGCCCCGGCGACGAGAACGCACACCAAATGGAGAATCGCGCTGAACACCCCCTGATTACCCCACCAGTAGGCGATGAGGAGCACAAGCGCGACGACGATGCAATTGAATGCGATGACCATGGATCGGTACCTAACGAAGACTTACGCCTTCGGTGCTGCGGCCTGAACGCTACTGCCTGGTTTGGGGCTCGGGAAGACACGAGCGAGTTCATCGACTGTGGTGATGCCGTCACGAACTTTTGCAAGCGCCGCTTCTTGCAGCATGATGAGCTTGCCTTCGCGACGCGCGTGAGCGTACGCAGCCTTGAAGTCACCTTCAGCGAGCATGCTTCGCATCGACTCGTCGATCATCAGCACTTCGAAGCAGGCGGTCATGCCGAAGTAGCCGAGCCCTTGGCACACTGGGCAATTCTCGACGCGGTTCTTGACCTGGACCTTGCCATTCTGGCGGAAGAGATTGACGGTTTTGCCTTGAGGGACTCCGAGCTTCTTGAGGAGATCAGGCGTCGGCTGGAGGGGCTGCCGACACGCTTCGCACACCTTGCGGATGAGGCGCTGGTGTGTGACCGCCACGAGGCCCTTCGATGCCGCCTTGAGGTCGCCGACTGCGCGGAACCAATCAGAGACCGCCGCTGCGATCGAGTCAGCCGGAATTCCGACGTAGATGAGCGGCCCTTGCAGGCCAGGATTGGAAGCGATCCTACCGACGTTTGGATCGGACACGTCGGCGACGTAGACCACGTCGGGATCGCGACGGAGGATCGACTGAAGGCTCGTCGCGAAATCAAGCGCTTGGTTCGCTGCGTTGAACTGATTGTGATCGATGCCTTCGAGCTGAAAATCGACGTGCTTTTCGAGCGTCTTGATGTTGCTCGTGTATGCGTCGTGGCGGGCAATGAGGCTGTACGCAGTCGTCGTAAGGCCTTGACTAGGAGAACCCGAGACGAGCACGATGCCGTGACGCCGCGCGGGATCCGCGAGAGCCTTGAGGGCGTCGAGCTGTGGAGGCAACAGGCCGAGCGATGCGAACGGCACCTGCAACCCCTTGACCCGGTCGAAGTCGATGCGAAGCGACTGGCCGATGTTTGATCCCCACACCGCGAGTGACCCGGCTGCATTGCGCGTCGGTCCTTCGACCTTGAACTCGGCAGTCTGGCGGCGGCGCCGATCTTGGATGTCGAGCCCAGTGATCTTCTTCAGGTAGTCAATCGCGGCGTTCGCGTCGTTGGGCGAAAGTGGTTCGGACTTGTAGCGGACGCCGTCAATCATTTGAGACGGCACTGCGGGCTGAGTTCCTGTTCCGGCTGTGAGCTCGAGGCGGCTCGCTCTGCGTTCGAGCGCGGGACCGATCAGTGACTCAACCACGAGATGGATCGGGAATTCCGGCGCGTCGCGGAGCGGTACGGGAACGGACTTATTCCGTTGGTCGAGGAAACGCAACTCGGAGTCAGCCAGCGCCTTCTTCGCGCGGCGGGCGTCCATCTTCTTCGTGATGTCGCTCGTTCCGAGCTTGAACTTCGCGTGTTCCGGAACCTGCTTGTCGCGGTACTGCCAGTATGCCCACAGCGTCCCGCCGAGGAGCAGAACCATGACTGGCCAACCGATCCAGAAGATCGGGATAAACAGCGCCGCGACGACCGCAAGAACGGCCACGACCATGAGCACGGCGTTCCAGATCGTCACCGGCAGGAGGAACTTCCGCGTATCACCCTCGATCTTCGTCGCGACCCACATGTAGGGAAGGAGCGCCGCGAGGATGAGGAGGGGCTTGATCGGCGAGATAAGCCAGAACGTCGTCGATTGAGCGCCAGCCGCCTGTGCGAGCAGCGTGATCATTGCCGACGAACCCGGCACCTGCGCGGCTGCATCATGAGCCAACGTCGCGTGCGCGAGCAAGAAGGGTGCGAGCATGTGGTCCATCGGAGTGAGCGGCCTCGAGGGTGGGGTATGACGGTTTAGGCGACGATGCCCTTCAGCCGCATCTTCAACTCTTCAGGCTTCGGTGTCGCTTCGAGCGCCACCTTCGCGTGAATGTATTCCTGCTCCACGAGCCTCACAAGGCTCGTCGTGAAGTCGACCATGCCTTCTTCGTGACTCTGCTTGATGAGATCGAGCAGTTCGCCCTCGCGGCCTTCGAGGATGTACTTCTGCACGCCAGGCGTCACGCGGAGAATCTCGAGCGCCGGAATGCGTGAGATGTCTTCGTGGAGCGTGGGGAGCAGCTTTTGATAGACGATCGCGCGAAGGTTGTACGCGAGCAGTTTTCGGATCTGGTCGCGCTCGCCCTCGGGGAAGAGATCGTAGATACGGCCGAAGGTCTGCCACGCGCTGGAGGCGTGAATGGTTCCGAACACGAGGTGGCCCGTCTCGGATGCGCGGACGGCTGCTTCGAACGTTTCGTAGTCGCGCATTTCGCCGATGAGAACGACGTCGGGATTCTCGCGCACGAGCGCTCGAAGCGCCTCATTGAAACTAATGCAGTCGATGCCAACTTCGCGCTGGTTGATCGTGGCCTTGTCGTCTTGGAAGATGTACTCGATCGGGTCTTCAATCGTCACGATGTGAACGCGCTTGCGCTCGTTGACGTATTGCAGCATCGCCGCGATCGACGTCGACTTTCCCGAACCAGTGACGCCAGAGAAGAGAATCAGCCCTTGAGCACTCAAGGCGATGTCGCCGAGTATTTGTGGCAGGTAGAGATCTTCGAATCGTTTGATATTGCTCGTGATGAGTCGGGCTGCGATCGACGGCTTGCCGCGGGCCATGAAGATGTTGACACGGAAGCGGTTGTGATCGTCGTAGTCGTACGCAAAGTCCATCGAGCCGTGCGACGCGAAGTGGGCGTATTGCTTCTGGTCGAGGATGTCCTTCGCGATCTGAAACATCAGATCGGTCGAGGTCGGCGGCGTCTCGAGCTTCTTGAGCGCACCTCGCAAGCGGATCTTCGGCGTCGTCTCGCTCTTGCAGATGATGTCGCTGCCCCCGAAGCGCACGATCGCGTCGAGATACGTCCGCCACGCCTTTTCGCCTTCACCCTCCGCGGTGCCGCGGTCGTGGTGGACGGGACTTGCCATCAGTTCGGTTCGTTCCACTATCTCGCTCCGTGGGGCCGTTGCGGCCCGAGTCAACATCCCGCCAGCCGCTCCCAACCGCTTCGCGGAAGCTCGCTGGAACTGATCCACCAGCGGTCTGAGGCTGGCGTCCGATCGCTTGGTTCGAAGACCCGAAAGAGTAACAGATGCCACGCTGGCGAGTCCGCTCCAAGCTCTCCTGAAGGACTTCGTATGGACCGGCGATCGGTTCCAGATCGAACATACCTCTCGTTGGGAGAGAAGAAGATTGACAACGCGCCGCGCGACGGCGAGACTCGCTGAATGGAAGCTCACGCGGAAGAGAAGATCGTGCTAGACGGAGTCACCTTTGACGACGTCCTCCTCATTCCGGCGCTGTCGTCGGTGACGCCCGATCAGGCCGATACCTCAACGCGTCTCACTCGGAAGATCCGGCTGAATATCCCGCTCGTGTCGGCACCCATGGACACGGTGACGGACGCGACGCTGGCGATTGCCGTGGCGCAAGAGGGCGGCATCGGCATCGTTCACAAGAACATGTCGCCTGCCCGACAAGCGCGCGAAGTTCAGAAGGTGAAGCGGAGCGAGAACGGAATCATCACCGATCCCGTGACCCTGTCTCCCGAAGACACGGTTGGCAAAGCGGCCGCACTGATGTCCGAGCATCTCGTCTCGGGATTTCCCGTCACTGTGGACGGGTCGAGCCACGGCGAGATCGTCGGAATCCTGACGCGACGCGACATGAAGTTCCTCGCCAATCGCGAAGGTGGACGAGACGCGGCAGCGCGCGTTGGCGACGTGATGACTCGCGCGAACCTCGTCACCGCGCCACCGAGCACGACACTCGAGGCGGCGGAGCGTCTGCTGAACCGCGCGCGGGTCGAAAAGCTCCTCCTCGTCGATGAGCGACAGCGCCTGAAGGGGCTCATCACGATGCGCGATATCGAGAACGTGAAGAAGCACCCGAACGCATGTCGTGACGATCGCGGTCGGCTGCGCGTCGGGGCGGCAGTCGGCGTCATGCAGATGGACCGCGTCGAGGCGCTGATCGCGGCCGAGGTGGACGTCATTGTTGTCGACACGGCGCATGGCCACAGCGAGAACGTACTGAAGACCGTAGAAGCCATCCGCGGTCGCTACGACATCGACATTATCGCGGGCAACGTCGCCACTGAGGAAGGAGCGCGAGCGCTGGTGAAGGCAGGTGCCGACGCCGTAAAGGTGGGGATCGGGCCGGGTTCGATCTGCACCACGCGCATCGTGACGGGTGTCGGGATGCCGCAGATCACGGCGATTCTCAACGCGTGCCGCGGCTGTAGCGCGACGGATACTCCCGTCATTGCGGACGGCGGAATTCGCCACTCCGGTGACATCGCGAAGGCGATTGCAGCGGGGGCCTCGTGCGTGATGCTTGGCTCGTTGTTCGCGGGGCTCGACGAGAGTCCTGGCGAACTGGTGCTGCATCGCGGCCGTCGCTTCAAGAGTTATCGCGGCATGGGGAGCGAGGGTGCGATGGCCGCGGGTTCGAGTGACCGCTACGGTCAAGCCGGCGTCAAGGACACCAAGAAGTACGTCCCGGAAGGCGTTGAAGGGCGCGTGCCGTACCGGGGCCCCCTCGGGGATTTCGTCTATCAGATGGTGGGGGGACTCCGGAGCGGGATGGGGTATTGCGGTTGTCGGACGATCGACGAACTCCGCAGTAAGGCGCGATTCGTCCGCGTCACGGCCGCGACGGTGGTCGAGAACCATCCGCACGACATCCAGATTACGAAAGAAAGTTCGAATTACACGGTCGGCCAACTGCAAGAGTGAGCCGGGTTGCTCGCAGTCACTCGGTGGAGCGTGGTCGGGAAGGCCGCGTTCCCGAGTTCCCGGTTCGTCGCGAATGTTCGAAAGGCGATGTTCGTCAAGTTCGAGATTCGCGCGACGCACCGCACTCAAGCGGTAGTAAGTTCTCTGACGTCAGCAGGTGCTTTGACGGAGCGCCATGGGTCACACGCTGGGTTAGCATCGTTGCGCCCGCGCCGGTCTGCCCGAAAAGGTCTGGCCTCTGCGCCGCCTAGACCGTCCTAGCTTGAGAGTTTTCATGAGACGAGACGCGAGGAGAATCACGAGTCGTGGATGCTTGGCGTGGTGGTCCGTCGTCGGCGCCGTGCGAGGCGCGCTAGGGAGCATCGGGGTAGCCGCCGCATTGGCGTTTGCCTTGTGCCTCGGATGGGACGCCGCTGCGACATCCAGTCGCACGGGCTCGGGCGATCGGCACCCCGTCGCTCGGCTCGAAACAGACACCAGTTCGGCGGTGCGTGAGAAGAGTGGTTCGTCGCCGGTGCAGGTCAGTCGCGGCACGGCACCGTGTCTTGAGATCGAAACGCACGAGATTCTGTGCCAAGCTGACGGTTCGTTCCAGTGGCTCATCACGCTGACGAATCTGTCGGGGCAGACTGCGACGCTCCTCTTCTTCGGCGACCCTGCGATCACACCGACCGTTGTTCCGCTGTCGCCGCCGCTGTTGAACGGGCAGTCGACGCTGCTTCAATTCACGATCACCGGACCGCCGCCGTCGTCGCACTTCTGTTTCCCGGTCATTCTCGCGAACGTCGAGGGAGAAGAGTGCTGCCACATCGAGCACTGCCTTGATCTTCCCGATTGCGAGTGTGCCCAGATCTCAAGTGTGGCGCTCGTACCCACCGCGACCCCCGGAGTGTTCAACCTCACCTTCACGTTTACGAATCTCTCGGCGTGGTCCACTGGGCACCTCGTGTTCCTCGTGAATCCTGGGACGATCAGTCCGGCTCTCGTGAACATTCCGTCGACACCGCCGTTCGGATCCCAATCGATCGGGCCACTCTCGGTAACGACGGCGGCGCTGCCGGGTACGCCGATCTGCTTCACCATCGGCAATCACAGCGTCAACTGGGCGCAGTGCTGTTTTGTCGAGGTGTGCACCGTGGTACCGAGCAATCCCGTGTTGTGTCCCCCCGGCGACCTGAACGGCGACGGCATCGTCGACGCGGCTGATCTCGCGATTCTTCTAGGAAACTGGGGCTTTCCCGGCATCGGCGACTTGAACGGCGACGGCGTCGTCGACGCGAAGGACTTGGGCATTCTCTTGGGCATGTGGGGGCAGACGTGTTGACGTCGGTTCAATCCAAACTCGCCAGCTTCTATGGCTTGATCACAAATGGCTTGATCGCATCAATGGCGACGTCGCGGGCGGGGGCGAAATGGGATTTTGTTAGCCGCGTGGGGTTAGCCGGAGCTTTCTGGGACGAAACCCCGGCCTTCGACTCTCACTGCAACTTTGGGCTCGTTGTGTGTTGACATCGGAATACCCGAATACGGGTGTAAGGAGCTTGTGGTCTTCATGCGTACTACTTTCAAATTCTGTGCCGCGATCGCCGCGGCGGCGATTGGTATCACTGCGATGGCGGCACCGCCCAACGACCTGTGCGTCAATGCCTCTCCGCTCGCGGGCACCGGCGTCTTCAATTTCGATCTCACTGGCGCTACGACGGGCCCAGGCGGAGTCGATGCCATCTGTGGTCCGGTGATCTCAGTCATCCAAAATGACATCTGGTACTGCTGGACCAGTTCGTGCAACGGCCTTGTGGAGATTTCCACCTGCGGACAGACGCAAGTGGACACGGTCATTCGCCTGTACGACACCTGCGCCTGTCCGACCGCCGGAGCTCTGTTCCAGCCGCTTTGCTGTGCTGAGGATGAGTGCGGCAAGCAGTCAAAGCTCGTCTGCGGCGTCGTCTGTGGTCATACCTATCTCATTCAACTCGGAGGCGGGAACGGCAGCGTTCCAGGCCCTGGAACCTTCACCATCACGTGCCTTGATGAACCGTGCAGCGACACGGGTGGCGGAGATTGCGATTGCTGCGGCACGCGTCCGCCGCTGGTTGACGCCCTGTCGGCGCCGTTCGTGCCCGGCCTCGTGGCTGCGGCGACGAACTATCAATTCACACCCGCCGATCCGGCCGTCTACCTCGTCGACCTCGGAAACAGCGGCTCTGCACCGATCGGTGCCAACTGGAACACGCAGCGGTACTCCGCTCCCGACTGGACAATGGCAAAGCTTGGGTCGGTGTTTGGCGTCACGATCGATAGCACGGGCAACGTATTCGTCGGTCATACCTCGGCGTATTCCGGCGACTTGCTTGGCTCGCTCGGCGGCGCAGGAAGCATCTATCAACTCAATGGTGTCACTGGTCTCGCGAACGAACTCATTCGGTTGCCGAACAGCATCGATCCGGTGATCCAGGCGCAGCAGCCTGGAGAGGGGTACCCCGGACTTGGCAACCTCACCTTCGACTGCACAACCGGTCGGCTGTACGCGGCCAATCTCGAAGACGGTCGCATTTATTCGATCGACCCAACGACAGCGCAGAAGGTCAAGTCGACGTTCGATATCGCAACCGGCACGATCACAGGTCCACTGCCGAACAACGGTCTCGCCGAACCCGGCGATCAGCCTGGTTTTGTCCCGCTTGGTCAGCGTCCATACGCCGTGAAGGCGCATGCTGGACGTCTTTACTACTCGGTGTGGAACGGTGGAATCGGCGGACCGGCGAACACGATTCGCTCGATCGGGCTCAATGGAAGTGGCGACTTCGTGGCTGGTAGCGATCAGCTTGAAGTGACCGTGTCGCCGTACTCCGTGGGCGGAGTCGGTTCGAACCCGGTGGTCGACATCACCTTCGACGACAACTGCTGCATGTTCGGCGCGGAACGGGGTGTCAACGAGTTCGGCACCAACGCGCACAGTTCGCGCGTCTTGCGCTGGTGCGGCGACGCCACAGGCGGTTGGGGCGCTCCGTTCCTCTATCAGGTCGGTGACGCCTGCCTCGGCGGCAACAACAGCTCCGGTGGTGTTGGCTTCGAAGTCGGCAACAATCTCGTGTGGACGATGGGCGACGCGATCAACTTCTGCGCTGGCCCACTCGTCTACGGTCTTGAGGGCCAGGTCTATGCTGGTGCCACGCCGCCTAACAGTATCTGGGTGGATATCGACGGCTCGCTCGCAAGCACCCAGAAGAACTACCTCGGTTCGCTCGAAGTGACGTGCCTCACCGCGGTGCCTCCGTGCGCCACGATCAACTCGACAGAGATTCTGTGCGCTGCGAACGGGACGTACACGTGGACGTTCACGTTCACGAATCAGTCTGGCGTTCCAGCATCGCTCTTGATCCTTCCCGATCCGTCGATGTCTCCGAACGTGATTCCGCTGAATCCTTCGGTAGGGAACGGCAACACGTCGCAGCCAATCACGGTGACGATCACGGGTCAGCAACCGGGCACGGATTTCTGCTTCGACTTCATCCTTGCGGACGTGCAGGGTCAAGAGTGCTGCCACCTCGTGCCATGCATCACACTGCCCGACTGCGAGTGTGCTCAGGTGTCTGGCGTGCAGATCACGGCGACACAGACGCCAGGCACGTTCCTTCTGAGCTTCACGTACACGAATCTGTCAGCGTGGAACTCGGGTCACGTCATCTTCTTTGGCCCAGGCGGGACGTTCTCGCCGGCGATCGTGAATTTCCCATCGACGCCGACGTTCGGAACGCAGAACATTGGCCCGATCACGGTGACGACGACGGCGGCGCCGGGCTCGCAGTACTGCTTCACGATGGGCAGTCACGCGCTGAACTGGATTGATTGCTGCTTCATCGACGTGTGCGTGACGGTTCCGAACCCATTGCCCTCGACGGGGAATCCAGCGGATCTGAATGGTGATGGCGCGGTGAACGCGGCCGATCTTGGGATTCTGCTCGGTGCTTGGGGATCGCGTGGCGGGGTTGCCGACCTCGACGGCGACGGTGTCGTCGGCGCGAGTGATCTCGGGATCCTCTTGGGCGCGTGGGGCTAACCTCCGCAGTCCGCAGCCCTTCAGGTGTCGGTTCTCGTTTCGTACTACGGCGGCCCCCGGGAAACTCTCCCGGGGGCCGTCTCGTTGACGGCTCGCGATCGCCACGCGAAGATGTCGACCTTCCGACGCCGGTGTGGCGGAATTGGCAGACGCGACGGACTCAAAATCCGTTTCCCCTGACAGGGAGTGCAGGTTCGATTCCTGTCACCGGCATTGATGCGGGTTTCTCGAAGATCAGGACATGCTGACGCGGTAAGTCCCCGCGGGTGCGAATCCAGCGCAGCCCGGCCGCCTCGAGTTCTCGCCGCGACTGCGCTTCGGTCATGGTGTGCAGCGGTTTGATTGGGACTTCCGGATCGTTGGCGCGGTACTCCACTTGGACGACGCGGCCCCCAGGACGCAGGCCGCGCACGATTGACTCCAGCATCTCCTTCGGATGCGAGAACTCGTGATAGGCATCGACAAAGAGCACGAGATCCACCGAGCTTGGTGCCAACCTCGCGTCATCAATCGCGCCGAGGATCAGTTCGATGTTTTCGATGTTCGCTGCGTCGGCTCGATCTGCGATGAGCGTCAGCATCTCGGGCTGGATGTCCACCGCGACGACTCGGCCGCGCGGAAGGTGCCGCGCGATTGGGAATGTCAACGTGCCGCTCCCCGCTCCGATGTCCGCCACGACAGCGTCGGGAGCGAGATCAAGCAGATCGATGAGGAGGTCGGTGCGCTCTTCTTGAGTGCGCTCGCTTCGATCGAGCCAGTCCGCGGCCTCGTGCCCCATCACTTGGGCAATCTCGCGACCGAAGTAGAACTTTCCGATGCCATCGGGTGAGGCGGGGGCGAAGACGTAGGGCTCGGCGCTGGGTGCAGCCTTCGCCGCTGGCGTCGTCGCTACGGCAGCGCTCGGTGTCACTGGCGGCGAGCTCGGCGGCGCTGGCTTCGGAATGGGTGCTGGCGTTGAGCGACCGCATCCAGCAAGCGAGGCGACCCCGACCACGATGGTCACGACGACAAACGACGCCGGAGCTCTGAACATGGCACGATCGTCGGGCTCGGTCGCAGCTGACGCAAGCGCGGTACAACAAATTCATGTGCGGTCGCTACGCCCTTGCGCTCACCGGCGACGCAGTTGCCGCCGCGCTTCAAGCGACGCCGGTTCTGCCGGCGATTCTGGCGTGGCGGGAGCGGTTCAACATTGCGCCATCGCAAGACGCACTGGTCGTCGTCAGGGGAAAAGACGGCTCGCGCAAGCTCACGACAATGCGATGGGGCCTGGTTCCATTGTGGGCCACCGACGCGGCGATCGGACGCCGGCTCACGAACGCGCGAAGTGAATCCGTTGCCGGAAAACCGGCGTTCCGCGATGCGTGGCGGGACCGCCGCTGTCTCATTCCGGCGACGGCGTTCTATGAGTGGCAGGCACCATTTGATCCGTCCACGAAGGTCAAACGCCCCTACGCGATCGCGATGGGCGATGGACGACCGTTTACCTTCGGTGGACTCTGGGAGCGCTCGACCGCGCTGGACGGGGCACCGGTGCACACCTTCGCGATCATCACTGCCGATGCGAACGAGTTGATGCGGCCTATCCACGATCGCATGCCGCTCATCGTGCAGGAGGAGTCGCGGAATCGTTGGCTCACTGGCGACCCACCGAGCGAACTTCTCGCGCCGCTGGCATCACGGTCCCCTCTCGACGCGATGCGCGCATGGCGAGTTTCGACCTTGGTCAACAGTCCGCGGAACGA
>JAWXCC010000269.1:0-22759 GCA_034440475.1 Phycisphaerae bacterium
CAGCGCCCGCACCTCCACCCCCAACGCCAACTCCCGCGCCGATACCAGCGCCCACCACGAAGCCGACCGCGCCGGGACTTGAAACCGTCGACCCCGACTTACGGCTTCCCCCGCGGGCGCCGGGAAAACCGAAGCGCATCCACGTCATCGAGGATCGCTTCCACGAGTTCTCGGGCACCGTTCGCGCCGAAGAAGACGACTACGTCGTCATCGACAGCGGCGGCCGGCTCAAGAGTTTCTTTCGATCGCGCGTGCTCGATGTAATTGAACTCGTCGACCCCGCGCCCGGGCAACCCGGCGTCGTCAAGATGCGCGACGGTCGCACCTACCCCGGCACGATCATCGCGGACAACTTTGACGGCGTTGATATCGAAATCCAAGGCATTCTTCAGAAGCTGCCTCGGAAGGAAGTTCATCACGTCACGTTGACGCAGACCCCGCGCCAGTTCTACGAGAAAGCACGCAAGGAGATCCCGACCGAGCATTACACCGATCGCGTGCGGCTCGCGCAGTACCTCTACAACAAGAAGATGTATAGCGAGGCACGCGAAGAACTCCTCGCAGTTCTTGAGTCAGTCGAACTACACGACGCGAAAGAGTTGTTGCGCATGGTCGATGCACAACTAGCACTCGGCACGCCGATCCCAGCCACACTCAATCCGAAAAAGAATCCCGTACCCGACTCGGTTCGTACCCCCGACGACGAGCTCGGCGACAACGGCGAACCGATTTATGGCGGTGGGAGCGACACCGGCCCTGTCGAGTTCCGTGACACATTACCCACGCGGATTCTGACGTCGGAAGACGTCAATCTCATTCGCGTCTACGAGTTTGATTTCCAGCGCCCACCGCGGGTCGCGGTCTCCCCCGATCTCATTCGCGCGATGATCGCCCAGTTCGCCGACAGCAAGCTGATCCCCGAGAGCAGCGACGCGCGCAACGAGTTGTTCCGCGCCGATCCACTCAAGATCGTGCGCCTCCTCTTCGACCTCAAAGCGCGCGACCTGTATGACCAGATTCAGATCGGAAGCGAACCGTACGCGCTCAATCTCTTTCGCCAGCGCGTTCATAACGCATGGTTGATCGGGAACTGTGCGACAAGCAAGTGTCATGGTGGCGTCGACGCGGGCCGGTTCTTCTTGCACAACCGAAATTACAAGAACACCGAAGTTCGATACACCAATTTACTGCTCCTCGAGCGAACAAGAATCGAGGGGAAACCACCCCTCATCGACTGGGATAAACCGCTCGACAGCTTGATTATCCAGTACGCGCTGCCGCGGACCGAGGCCCGCCTCCCGCATCCGGAAGTCGATGGATGGAAGCCCGTGTTCTTGCCCGTCAACAAGAAGCTCCTCGAAGAGTTCGAAGGGTGGGTGCGGGCCATGTACAAGCCGCGCCCCGACTACCCGATCAAATTCTCGCCGCCCCAGCTCAAGGCCCCGGACCACGCACCGCCCGAGGGTCCGCGGGTCCCGCGCTGAGTCCAGGCAGGGAAGCGCGTGGTGTTGGAGGACGCGGGTCTCGCCTGTCCGGGTTTGCGGTTGCGGGTTACACTCGCCGACCACACTTTTGGCCTTCGCCTCGGCGGCGTCCGCTCGATTTTCGAGCAACGATCCCCGCCAGTCGATCACCGAGGATTTAGACGCATGACGCCGCGCCGCTCGCTCTCGTCGGTCTCTTCGATTTCACCGCTCGCCTCGCGACTGCTCTTGTGCGCGACGACTGTCTTGCCATTTGTCGTCAGCGCAGTCGGCTGCAAGGACGCCGACGTTGAAGCGAAGGTCGCTGCCGAACGCGACTTCAAGGAACAAACGCGCGCTTACATGACAAAGGTCGAGTCAACGACCACCACTGAACGCAATGCCCGCGCGGCTGAGATCGAAACGCTCGCTGCGAAAACCGCCGCGATTGGCGCGTCGATCGACCAGAAGGCCTCCGCCGGACTCCTCGCTGCGTCCATGTTTGAAACGGCGGCATCGTTCCATCTCGCCAGCGCTCGCGACCTGGAAATCGCGGACGAGCGGGCACGGACCCTCATTGCGAACGCTGCTGCTGCCGCCGCCACGCTACAAGCGCTCGCCGACGCCCAGTCACAACTCTCCCTCGGCGGTGATCGCGATTTCTTGAAAGCGCAGAAGTCGATCGCAGAAGCTGCGCTCCAGCGCCTGCAGACGGATGTGAAAGAGCTTGAAGGTCCCATCGCTCAACTCAAGGTCTCGATCGCAGACCGCCGCGACAAACTCACTGTTATGCAGACAAAGGCCGACGGGCTCCGCCGCGAGGCCAACGCGGTCTCGGCGTTTGCTGGTTTCCCGTTCGTCGAGGAAGCCGCGAACGTCAAGTCGAATGCGGCTCAGCTTCGCGCCTCGGTATCCCTCGACGAGTTGCAGCTCTTTGCGATGCAGCCAGAACTTGATCAGGCGAACAACCGGCTGAACGCAGCGAACGCCATCAGCAAGGCATCCGACACCGCACTCGCAGCACTTGAGAATTACGCATCGACGCTGAGTGGCGACGCGGCTGGCCTCAAGCAGACCGCCGACGGGCTTCGAGCGGCCGCGCAGGCGGCACTCGAGGCACTGGTGTCGTCGCGCGACGGTGTTCTCAACGAGACGTACGAGAACGCGTCATCGCTGCTTCAGAAGGCGGTCGAAGGCGCGGGGCGGACGAGCAGCTCGTCGCGCGAGATGGCGGCCGCTGGCGCCCAGGCGAAGCTCGACGCCAACACCACGCTCGGTGCCCTCGGCGCGGCGCAGGCGGCGGGTGTTGCGGGGCAAATTGCGCTGCTCAAGCAACTCGCCGCAGCAGGAACGCTCTTCGGCGGTGAGGCGAAGCAGAAGGACGCGACGGATGCTTTGAAGGCCAAGCGCGAGGAAGTCGTGACGGCCGCGAAAGAGCACTATGCAACAGCGCTCGAAGCACTCGGATCGATGAATCTTGAAGCGCCAGCGACGGCTCGTACCAAGGCGGCCATCGAGACATCGGTGTCGCTCCTTGAAGGTCGCGCTGCCGTCCCGGACGCGAATGCAGACGCCGCCCGGACCGCTGGCGGTGGGGCTGGAAGTCGTGCCAGCGCTGGGGCGTCAGCCGCCGCGCTCGTCGGCTTGGGTGGTGGGTTTCCGTCGGTCGACGAACTGGTCGCCGCGTTTGCGGCCTCAAGCGCCGACCCGAAGAACAGCGCCACCTTGGCCAAGCGAGCCTTCGCGTTCTCATCGACCGAGTATCGCTCGCTCTTTGAACTCACCGCAGGACTCGGCGAGTCGATGCTGCCACTTCTCTCGGCGCTCCACACGAAATTTGGCCCCGAAGGCATGACCAAGTTCCTCGGTGCCGCTGGTCAGGCGAACAGCATGTCGAGTTGGTCCCAAGGCTTCGAGAAGGTCGAAAAGAACGGAAAGACCTTCCTTCGCTCGTCGAACGGCGGCACGACGGTGGAGCTTGAAGCGGTCCAAGCAGGCGGAGCGTGGTTCGCGAACGGCGATGGGCTGTATGCGGGCCTCGATCCGTCGATGCTGGCCCAAGCCACCATGGGACTTCAGATGATGGGTGGAATGCGTGACGCCCTGGGTGCGGCGGCAAGTTCGATCGCCGGCAGCGTTTCCGACGGAACGATCGCAACGCCTGAAGATGCGTTTACCGCTTTCCAGATGGAAATGATGAAGGCGATGCAGGGCGGATGACGACTTCGGGAAGTCGGCGCGATCTGTCGGTCTCGCTCGATCCCAGCGAGCGGTGGGCGTACGCTCGACATAGATTCGCGTGAGCAACCTTCCTCCTGATCGGCGTTCACCTTCGTCGGCGCTGCCGCCGCCTCGGCCTCCTCAAGCACCGCCTGCGCCGCCTCCTCCGTCTCCGTCCGCATCAGCGTTCGGGTCAACGACAGGAAGCCAGCGCGGTCTCCTCTCGCAGCTCCCTTGGGGGAAACAACAAACGAACCCGCGTTCGGGGGCTGGTTCTTCGGTGGGGCGTCAGCCGCAGCGCAGCGGACTCGAAATGACCACCGCACTGTTCGTCGGTGCGAAGGCGATCTTTGCGATCTTGGCCGCGATCATCATCGCGTTGTTAGGTCCGTTCGCGATGGGACAGATTCGCGAGATCTGCGCGCAGCACAACGTCCAAGTCAGTGCAATCGTGAAGCCGTTTCTCGCCACGCCGATCTTGGTGTCGGTCATTTGCGTGCCCGCGATGGTCGCCGGGGTCTGGGCGCTCGCCGATCGCAATCGGCGCTGGATCGCGCTGATCATCTCGACCGTTTCGCTCCTCGCCGCAGTCGGCATCGTCTTGATCGCGCTCGTTTCAGCGCTCAAGCCGCTGTACGAGTCGTCGCCGTTGTAGGGAGTGTCGTGTCCCGCTCGGTCGGGACATTCGGCCCTTACTCGCTTTCGCCATGCGGCGTAGTGTTAGGTGCTCCACGTCGAGAGCAGCTGCGCTAGATCCGCGCCATTCACCGCGCCGTCCCAATCGAGATCTTGTGCAGAGTCGCCGGGACACGGCCCCCAGGCGCTCAACAGAATCGCGAGGTCCGATCCATCCACCCAGCCGTCCGCATTGAGGTCCGTCGACTTCGGCGTCCGAAACCACGGCCGTGAGAACGGCGACGAGAGAAAGAACGACATCAGCATCGACGAGACTTTTTCCACTCCCGAGGGTGACGGATGGGTTCCGTCGGAATTGAGATCCCCACACTCCCAGATGAGACCATCGCCGCGCGGTACGAGTCCGTCTGCCCACAGATAGGCCCCCCAGACCAGCACCGGCGCGTTAGCGCCAATGTTGAGCAGACCGTAGCCCTCAGCGGGCGGATTGCCCGCAGCTTGGCTGATCTGCTCCGCGACGACCCACTTCACGGCGAAACCGCTTTCATAGGCGTACGGCTCTGGATTGAGCAGCGTGCTCGCATAGCCGGCGTATATCCGACTCGAGAGAAACGCCAGTCGGCAATTGGGATAGCGCACACGAACCGCGCGAGCAATCGCCGCGATCGACTTCGAAAGAACGACCGCGTCCGCATTCGGGGCTGGCAGCGGAATGCTCGGGCCAGCGTCCGCGACCTTGATCCACACGGCAGCGACCTGCGCCTCGGAGACCCCGAGCGGAGCGAGTTCTTGATCGCGCACTCGGTTGTAGTTCAGGTCGCTGGGCGAGTCCCAGGTGGACGCGGTCTGCCCGCCCGCCGCTCCGTCCACGATCACCAAGTGTTCCTGATCAACCGACGGATCCGCGACAGCCTTCCCCATGAACGAGCTCGGCGTGCAGCCGCCGCCTCGACCGGCCCCACAGAACTCCTGCGTGGTGTTGCTCATCCCGATCGAAAGGAGAACGATTTTTCCGCCCGGCGCGGGCAGACCACCGGGGAGCCGGGGAACGATCGCGACTGCCTGCTGGTGGGCGGCGACGGCGTGCGCTGGTGGCGGCACATTCAATCCTCCGGGGTACAGCCCGCCTTGGAAGGCCCCGAGATAGACGCCGGCACCAAGATCGCTGAGCGGCACCCGGCCCACCGAGGTCACGCTGCAATCGGCAGCGGCGGCCACCGCGGACAGCAAGGCCTGAACAACGACTAAGCCGGTCCCGATGGCCAATTGAGCCGCGCTTCGATTTCCGCTAGACGATCGCATGGTCATCGCTCCTGTGCCCCGCCCCCCCAAAAAAATTGAACTGTGAGCCTGTCAATGGCATCGCACTGCAACGCGAATCCGCGGAACGGTTGTGGGTGGAGGCGATTGCCGACGAATTCCCTCAGATTCCAAGCCGTGCCAGAGTCCGCCTCGCCTCGGCGCGAACGAGGTCGCATTCGTTTGGATCGTCGAGAAGGACCCGGATTCGAGCCTCGATCCCGGCGTCGCGACGGACCCGCAGCGCGTTCCCGAGGCACACGAGGGCGTTCCGCTTGAGCATGTCGAGTTGTGCCCTCCGCATCGCGCTGCGCAGCGTCGCAGCCATGCGATCTGCTTCCGTCCACCCCAACACCGAGAGCAGATCGACATCCACGACGCGCTCGCGATAGTCGTCGCGGACGGCGAGCTCGCGTTTCTTTCGCGACGGCGCGTTGTGTGGACATACTTCCTGACAAATGTCGCATCCAAACAACCAATCGCCGGTCGCATCGACAAACAACTCGTCGATCGCGCCTCGATGCTCGATCGTCGTGTACGAGATGCACCGAGTCGCGTCGACCGCGAACGGCGAGATCGCGCCCGTCGGACACGCGTCAATGCAACGCGTACACGATGCGCACGGATCGCCGTTTGCGCCCGGTGTCAGATCGAGCGCCAGCGTCGTGATGATTTCACCGAGGAGGAGATACGACGTTCCACCCCCCTCGATGATGAGCGTGTGCTTGCCAACGCGTCCGATTCCGGCGCGTTGGGCGAGTTCACGCTCGAGTACTGGAAGCAAGTCGCACGCGACACGGAACGTGTGCCCGGGATTCGCCGCCCGCAACTCAGCTTGGAACCTCCGAAGTCGCTTCTGGATGACGACGTGATAGTCCTCTCCGCGCGCGTAACGCGCGACGCGGCCCCTCGGCGGCCAGTGGCCGAACGCGCGATCAGTACCGGGGCGCGCGTAGCGGTCGGCGACACAGATCACGCTCCGCGCCCCCGGAACCAGCCGACCGGGATCGATGCGCGTCTCGAGGTGTTCCGCGAACCAAGTCATCGAGCCGTGCTTGCCATCGGCAACCCAGCGGCGCAACGCATCGGCATGATCGCTCGGGCGGGCATCGCACACGCCTGCGACAGCAAACCCCAGCGCGTTCGCCCGCGCGAGGATTGTAGCGGTCGTGGTATTCACTTCAGTCCGAGCCACCGCGCCACGCTTCCGATCGGAACGTCGGCCACCGTTCCGCCGGTGCCGGTACATGCAGCAGCTGCTGCGTAGCCCGAGCGTGCCGCGCCTTCCATCGTGGCGGGCCAGCCGGTCGCGGTCCAGTCGCCAGCGAGAAAGAGATTGCGCACTCCGCCGCGAGCATCAGGGGCAGCAGTCGGGCGATATGCGTCGATGCCGGGTTCAACCGCGAACGTAGCCCGCTTCTCTTTGACGGCCCGTACGGCGACTGGTGACAGCCCCTTCGCCCGAGGGAGTGCCCACTGCATGTCTGCGTCGACGCGACGCGCGATCTCCGCCTCGTCCAACTCCATCCAATCGTCGGCACCCGAAATGACCGCGTGGACGTGCCAGAGCCCAGCGTCGTCCTGGCCCTTGTCGAAGAGCCACTGCGTGGCCCGTCCCGGAAGGACGAGATGCGGCGTGTCCATCACTTTCACGTCGAAGAAACAATGAACTCCAACGATCGGTGATGGCTTGATCGCCGCGAGATGTCGCAGTCTTCGATCCGCGTGCTTGAGCGGTACGGAGCACAATCGATCGAGACGATCTGCGGGCACAGTCGAGATGACCGCTGCTGCTTGGACGAATCCCTCATCCGTCACCACGCCGCTGATCCGATCTCCTTCGAACGCCAAACCCTTCGCGCTCTCGCCCAGTCGGAGTTGCCCTCCGCCCGCGACGATGATCGCTTCTGCAGCGTCATAGAGATCGACGAGTGGGACGGCGGAGATTCCCATGGACGCGCTCCACGCCGATGCGAGAAAACCTTCTTGGAACACCTGCATCGCATACGTCGCATCACAGCGGTCGCTGGGGACATTACAGGCGCTGATGACGACCGGGTCCCAAAATCGTTCCAGCGCCACCGGCGTTTGCTGCGTCGAACGAAGGAACTCGCTGAACGGCCTGCCGCTCCACGCGAGGCGCCCGGAAAATCCCATTCGAATGAGCTTCCACATCGCCCGAGCAATACCGCGCTTGTCGGGAAACGAAAGCTGGCGCATGCGCAGGAATGCGAGGCTGAAGTGTCCGGGCGCCGGAAGGCGGCTCGGTGCCAACACGTCGGGCTCGTGCGGCGGGTTCGCCCAATAGGTGGTCTTGTGCCACTCG
This sequence comes from Phycisphaerae bacterium, assembly GCA_034440475.1. Taxonomy (GTDB): domain Bacteria; phylum Planctomycetota; class Phycisphaerae; order Phycisphaerales; family SM1A02; genus JAEUIT01. The sequence goes on from JAWXCC010000269.1 coordinate 7,945, forward strand.
ATGCGATTCAGCACTCCGAGCCGCTCGTAGAGGTCGATGAGGTTCGTACAGCAACCCATGAGCACATGCTGGCAGTTGTCCAGCGTCCGACCCGAACGCGGGTCGGTGAAGCTCGTCGCACGACCACCTAACTTCTTACGCGTCTCGATCAGTACTGGAGTTTCGCCCGCTTCGGCGACGCGCACCGCCGCTGCGATCCCGGCAACGCCGCCGCCAACGATCGCGATCGTGCGCCTCACGGAGCAGCGATCTCTGCAGCGAGGTCACCGTGCATCCGCAGACCGCCGCGCTGCGCCGCTTTCGCCATGCGCTTCGCGCGGAATCCGATCCACAGCTTCTCCCACGTCGCGACGCGGACTCGGCCGGCGCCGACCACCGCCTGTGGATCTTCGGCGATGCGATCGAGGAGCCGTCGATAGATGCGGGTGAGCGCCCACAACGTCGGCACGCACTCCGCGTTGATCAGCGACTCAAGATCGGCACTCCGACGGTAGTGCTCTTGCGCCCGCGCGATCTGCTTCCGCAGGAACTCGTCGCAGCGCCGGTCGTCGCGCCAGGCGACGAGCGAATCGATGTCGAGACCAGCGGCTCGGAGCTCGTCTTCGGGCAAGTAGACCCGACCGTTCGCCCTATCTTCGCGCACGTCCCGCAAGATGTTGGTGAGTTGGAACGCGATGCCACGGTCAATGGCGAGTTGGTGCGCCCGCTCGGTCACACTCGGATCGGAGTAACCCCAGACGCGCACACAGACGAGACCCACGGTGCTGGCAACGCGGTAGCACTGCGTTCGCAACTCGTCCCACGACTTCAATCGCACCGCATCAAGGTCGGCAAGCTGACCTGCGAGCATGTCGTGGAAGTCTTTCGCGTCGAGGTCATATTCGGGTGCGATCGCCGCGAGCGCTCGCCACATCGGCGCGTTCTGAGTGGAATCGGAAGCGTTGGCAGCGCCCAGCAGCGCGCGGTCGGTGTCTTCGCGAAATCGATCCAGATTCGCGCGGCGTTTCGTCGCACTTTGATTACCCGCGTCGGCAATGTCGTCGGCTTCGCGCATCCAAGCATAAATCGCATACATCGCCGATCGTTTCGGTTCGGGAGTGAGCCGAAGCCCGTACCAGAAGTTGCGTGCACGCTCGCGGACGATCGATTCGCAAGTCGCGAACGCCTCGACCAGCGCGGGATCAGTCGCGAGGTGGGTCACGCTGCTTCTCCGACGAGCCCGGCTGTGGCACCGCGCGAGGACGACGTCGGTCCGCGCCAGCGCATGAGTTGCGCGCGACCGACGAGCAGCAGCTTCGTCCACTTCGACAAGTACGGACGATGCAGCGCGGACTCGCAGTTCCACAGTTCGATTTGGCGCAATGTGCGCACCCCGCCTTGCAGGAAGAGCCACACGATCGGCTGCGACCGGTGCGAAAGCATGTCAATCAACTCGGACCCTTCCTCGAACAGCGGCCACGTCCGCTCGACGAGCGCTCGAACGAGGCAGCGACTCTCATCGAAGAACGTTTCGTCACACGAGTGGCCTTGCCGAGCGGTCGCGCGGAGGCGAGCCTCGAACTCAACAATTGCATTGCCCCCCGCAGACATTTCGCTCGGAACATAGATCCGATCGCGGACTTCCAGGTCACGGCGAATATCCTGCCAGTGATTCGTGAGTTGGAGCCCGGTGCAGATCAAGTCTGATCGCCGCCCGCGCTCTTCGTCACGAGGTTCACCGAGCATCATCAAGACAAGCCGTCCAACCGGATCAGCACTGTCCGCGCAATACTGCACCAGCTCGTCCCACGTTTCATAGCGCGTCTTCGTCTGATCCAGTTCGAACGCGCGAATCAGTCGGTCAAAAAGTTCGATCGGCAGCGCATGGCGGCGAATCGTCGGCGCGAGTGCGAGGAAGACCGGATGCCGCGGTGAACCCGCAAAGCACGCTTGAAGTTCGCGCCGCCACCACGCGAGCAGTTCAAGCGACCGTTCACAGCGGGTTCGACCAGCACGATCTTCTGTCGAAGTCGGCTCGGTCCCCATCTCGTCAGCAAGATCGTCGGACCAACGACAGAACGCGTACACCGCGCCGAAATCGTCGCGCAGCTCACGCGGAACGAGTCCGGAAAGCACGCTGAAGTTCTCGTAGTGACTCCAAGCAAGGGCGCGGCACCACGCGCGTGCGTCGGCCTCGGCAACGACTTCACAGTGGTCGGGACCGAATCGCGCGAGGGCGTCGGGAACGTTGGCAATCGGACATGACATGCGAACGCGGGGCAGAGTAGCCGAAGCGAGCCTAGCAGTCGGTGGCGAAAGTGCTTCGGTAGCGAGAACGAGCAACGACGGCTCAGATGCCCAGCTGTAGCGTGGGAGCCGCAGATGAGCTATCAGGCTCCTTCGTAGCTCGAATGACTCTCGCCACTGGCTGCTAGGGCGGTCGACTATGATCGCGACCTGCCCGTCCGCGCTCGCCTGTGTCCGTCTGCGCCCAGATGGGACCAATTGCGGTAGTTGACCCATGAAGCTCATCCTTGCCAATCCCCGTGGTTTCTGTGCCGGTGTCTACATGGCGATCGACGTCGTCGATCAGTTGCTTGATATCTGCCCCAACGAACGAATCAGCGTCTACCACGAGATCGTTCACAACCTTCACGTCGTTGATCGATTCAAACGGCGTGGCGTGCACTTTGTCGAGTCGATCGACGAGGTCCCAGACGGCACGATCGTCGTCTTCTCGGCCCATGGCGTCAGTCCTGCAATCCGCGATGAAGCCCGACGCAAGAATCTGACCTCGATCGACGCGACCTGCCCTCTCGTGACCAAGGTGCACGCTGAGGCGATCCGTTACGCCCGCAAGGGCTACCAGATCTTCCTCGTCGGACACGCTGACCATCAAGAAGTCGTGGGCACCCGCGGCGAGGCGCCAGACGCGATCCAAGTCGTCGACAGTCCCGACGACATCCCGCACCTCATCGTCAAGGATCCGTCCAAGCTCGCGTACCTCACTCAAACGACGCTGTCCCTCGACGACGCAAACATCATCATTCAAGCACTCAAAAAGGCTTTCCCGCAGATCAAGGACCCGCCTTCAGAAGACATCTGCTACGCGACAACGAATCGTCAAACGGCAGTCCGCGCGATCGCGCCGAATGTCGATTTGGTGCTCGTCGTTGGCAGTCGCAATTCGTCGAACTCGGTACGGCTGACGGAAATCTCCGAGAACCGCGGCACCCCCGCCAAACTCATCGACGACACGAGCGAGCTTCAAGAGTCGTGGTTCGACGGCGTCAAGAGCGTCCTCGTGACCGCTGGCGCGAGCGCACCGGAGGACCTCGTGAAGGATCTCGTCCTTCACCTCATCGACCGCTACGGTGCCGAGATTGAACAGCACGACGTGTATCGCGAGGAAGTCGAGTTCGGGCTCCCCGGCACGCTGAAGCAACTGATGCGATCGCACGGAATCGATCCGGCTGGCCGTCGCATCCGCATGGATCTCGGCACGGACTTTGAAGAGTGGCTGCACTCGCGCGGCGTTCCGATGAAGGTCGTCGACCTCACCGTCGGCGCAACCAACTGAGGCCGCGGTACTCGATCGACCGCACGCCATGCTCCGACCTTCCGTCTTCGACCTCACCCCCGACTCGTTCGCTGAACTCGGCGCTGCGCGCGGTCTTCCGGCGTATCTCGGTAAGCAGGTCTTGGAGTGGGTCTACCAGAAGGGTGTCGTCGATCCAGCGGCGATGACGAACCTCTCGAAGGACAACCGCGCCAAGCTCGCGGACATCGTCGACTTCGGACAAGGGACCGTGATCGAGCAGCAGGTCGCGTCGGACGGCACGTTGAAGCTGCTCGTCGGATGGCCGGACTCACTCAATCCAGCGGCGCGGGATGACGCCGTGTCGCTCCCGATCGCCGGGCCGAAAGGAACTATCTCGAGTATTCCGTCATCACGGCAAACTGAATGCGTGATGATCCCGAATCCCGAGCGCCGCACTGCGTGCCTGTCGAGTCAGATCGGCTGCCCCGTCGGCTGTGCGTTCTGTGCATCGGGACTCGGCGGCCTCGACGGCAACCTCACGACCGGGCGTATCGTCGAGCAAGCGTGGAAGCTCGCTCAGCTCCCGGGCGTTGGCCGCATTAGTCATGTCGTCTTCATGGGCATGGGTGAGCCACTCGCGAACTTCGCGAACGTGCTCGATGCCATCCGCACGATCAACGCGCCATGGGGAATGGGTATCTCGGCGCGGCGTATCACCATCTCAACCGTCGGCCTGCCAGCAGCGATCAAGAAACTCTGCGACTTCGAGCTGCCCGTGACGCTCGCTCTGTCGCTCCACGCGCCTAACGACGAGTTGCGGCGACAGATCATCCCGTGGGCGGAGTATGCGACGATCGCAGAGCTTCTCGACGCCTGCCACGAATGGTTCGAGAAGACCGGTCGCGAGATCACGCTTGAATACATCATGCTCGGCGGTTTCAACGATCAGCCCGAGCACGCGAAAGAACTGATCAAGGTCGCAAAGTCGATCCGCGCCAACGTGAATCTCATCCGCTACAACGAAGTGAAGGGCGTTCCCTTCTCCCGACCGGCGACCGATGACGTGCTGGTGTTCCAAGAGATCCTGCGCGACAAGGGCGTCAACGTCCATATCCGCTCCAGCCGTGGCCGCGACATCGCAGCCGCCTGCGGCCAGTTGCGGCATGAGAAGGCTCGCAGCTAGCAGTCCGCGCGGTGTTACGTGAGAGCGATGTTCGGACTCCGTCTCTCGGTCACGTGGCGATTAGAGGGTAGTTGCGATCGACGACGGCGGTGGCGGAGGGCTCACCTCGCCTGCGAATCCAAGAGTTCGCCGCATGACGAGGATTAACATGGATGCACAGGATGGACAGGATGTTGATCCTGTCTCTCCATGTGAATCCAAGAGATCAGATCCTCGACATCGACACCGGCGAGATAACCGGCGAGTTCACTACTGCGACCGCAAAGGCATCTGCTCAACAGACAGCCTTGTCATCGAGGCCGCGGAAGGACGGGCACAACCCGCTCGCTACGCCTATCAGCCTGTGGCGAAAGTTATTCGGGCTGCGGACGTTGCCGGAAAGAACTCCGCTCCCCCGATGGGCGCAATGGGCGCGTCGAGCGTCGGCACGGGCGACTGCGCCGACATCGGCGCGGTCACTGTCACTGCGACTACCCATGGTGGGGTCGCCGCCATCAACGAACTCGGGGATTTCATGCTCCGCGACAACGTCGGCGTTACTCCCCTTCTATCCGCGCACGCAATTCTCCTCCGCTCACGCTCCGAAATCCGCCGGTCGCCTCGCACACTTGAGCGAGCCGGCGCACAGTCGACAACCAGACCTTTGGATTGTCCGTCGCGCCGCGAATCGCGCGTTCGACCAGCGTCGTGACGTACGTGCGCACATCTTGCTCACCGCGGGTTCCGCGAAATCGCTCGGGGACGAGCGGTGCGGCCACCGCAAGGACCCGCGCTGGCCAGACGCTCGTACGAACATCAAGCCGGTAGCGACGTCCAAAGGCGGTGACTTCAATGCGATTGAGGTAGCGCCGCTCCATCACGTCGCCGCGCGCGAGACGCACCGCAAGACGATCGCGCGTCCGGCGACGATGCTCCAGACTGGTTGACATCGCCGCCAAGTGAAAGAAATCGCGAATGAGAATCGCTTCCGCCAGCGGCCGAATCGCACACTGCGTCATCTCGTGCCCGCTGTCGGGCCGATCGGCGGCGTGCAGCGACTTGATCAGATCGGCGTAGCGTCGCGCGAGCGTCATGCCGCCCCAACTGAGGCAGCGATGGAGCGCGACGATAAAGTCGCGCCGCGCAGCGTGCCCGTCCTCGGTCGCGTCAAGCCCCGGAAGTTTGGCGATGGATTCGCGAGCGAGCGAGGCAAACTTCAGCGCGCGGCGGCGCCCCCCCCATCCTGACTTTCGCGTTTCGAGGAGCAAGCGGCGCAAGAGCCGCGTTCCGCTGGCATCGCGCCACTCTTCGTCGCCAGCCCGCGCCCAGTCGAGTAATCGCGGCTCGACCGCGAGGCGCCGACCAAACTCAAACGCATCGACGCTTCGCCCGTATCCGCGGTTCTCCAAGCGTCGAACTGCTGTCTCGATCGACTCCACCGTCACAGGAACGTAGCCACGTTGGAATGCCAGCCCGAGCAACACGAGGTCAAGCACGCGATCGGTCAGAAATCGGCCGCGACACGCGACGGCGAAATCAGCGACCGCGGCGTGTTCAGGCTGCGCGACGGACGGCATCGCTTCCACGAGTCGTCGGCACGCATCAAGTGACGGTTCGTCGAACTGATCGTCGAGTGGGCCCGCGTTCACGACGGCCGTGGTTCGATCGGACGAAGCAACACGCAGCGTTGGTTCTGGACCGATCGCGCGCAGCGTTTCGACTCCATCGACTCCGATGAGGAGGTCCGCTTCGCCGTAAGGAATTTCGACTGGGAGCGGACTCGTTAGCTGCGCAGTCGATGCATCGCCGCGGACCGAGTCGGCACGCCGCCTTGAGAAGAGCACCTGGGCCCACGCCCGGCGGCCCGCACCAATCGGCGTCGCGGCGTGCACAGTTTGCACTCGGTAACCCATGAGCGTGCCAGCGTCGGCGATCGCGATCGCCGCCAAACCGGGTGCTTCTCCGCGGTAGCCAGCAAGATGCGCTCGCCACATGCTGCGATCTGCGTGCAACGGGCGGGGCGGCACGACTCGGTCGGACGACGCTCCCCGTCCGACCGGAGACGGCGGCCGCGTCCGAATGATCTCGACCTGCTCTAACAGTGGACGAAACGAGGCCTTCACGCCACTCACGGGAATCAACGGCCGTTCAACTTTCCAGTCACCCTCAAGTGGCTCGCTGCCGCGCTCCAAGCCGCGCTCGATCAACCACTCTGTCGACGGCGGGCGCAACTCACACGCGACGTCGACGGGCCACGTGAGCCGCTGCTTCGGCATGTAGCCGAGCCGGTCGGTCTCTCCGAGCGCGCGTTCGACCGCGTTCGCATCGCGCCGTGCTGGTGGACCGTCGGTCGCGACAACAAACGTGACACCATCGCGCACCGCCGCCTCGCGCAGCACCTCGCGCAGCGCTGCCCGGTCACCGAGATCTGCGACCCGAATCGACACACGCCCAGCGGCGTCAGCAGGTACCGACGCGCTGGCGATGCGCTCGAGGTCGATGTCTTCATCGCCGCCCACGTCGGGCACGATGACGATGCGCGATCTCGCTTCCCGCGCGGCCTGCCGGACCGCGCCGACACCTTCCGATGCGAATCGCCGCCGTTCCCACATCTCGGCTAACACCACGCGATCCCAATCGCCGGTCGGCTGAACGCCGTCGATCGAGAGAGCCGTGGTACGCGCGTCGTTGTCCGTGGTATCGAGGCGCGGCAATCGCACATCGTGATCGACATCGACTAACAGCGCGTGAAGATACTCCATCGTTCCTGCAAGACCGAGCCGCGCGCCGCGCGGCGGACAGATCTGCCGCTCAAGCGCTGGTGGAACCGGAGCCAATCTCGACGCGACCTGAAGCGTCGGACGAAGCTCGTGCAGCAGATGCAGCAGTTTCCGCGCGAGCACCGACGGACGGAGGGCGTCGCCATCGCCAAGCACCCAGCGCTCAGATGACGGATCGTCGCGGGCTGGAGGTACTTCGCGCGTCCAAAGTTCGGCAACGACCTCGCCGCGCCGCCGCGCGACTTCAGCGGCATCGAGGACATCTCCTGCGAGCGCACCCGGGCGAGGCTCGAGCAAGATCGCGCGGCGGCAGCGTGCGAGAAGTCGCACCACGGCGGAATCGTCAATAGGTCGAGTCAGGCCGAGCTTCAACATCGGCACACGTCCCATCAGCCGCGTTTCGTCGAGGAGGTACGTCGCAGCAACGAATGCAGGCCCGACGCAGATGAGCCCGAGCGGCTCACGTTCACCCGGGCTGGGCAAGCTCACGAGACGATTGAGTTCGAGTCGCCGCGCCATGCGCAGCGCGTCCGGCGCTTCACCGGGACGAAATCCGCGACGGATCCGGCGCACCACCGATGCCGCATCGACCGATTCGACGAGTCGATTCGGTCGCGCTTCGAGCGTATCCGTCGAGCGGAGCAGCGACGCATGTGCGACCACGATCACGGGTGACGCGCTCGCTCGAGAAATGCGCGTTGCCTGTTCGACTGAATCGCGCAGCTCGTCGAGGGTCGCCGGTTCGACGGCCGGTAGTCCGAGTGCAGCGAGTTGACGATGCGGACAGATACTCGGCGCGACTTCTGGGTTGTCTTCGACGACCAACACCAGCGCCGCTTCCGTCATGCGCGGCAGCGGCATGATTGCCTGGAGTGTTGGGACGATGAGCGGTAACTGGTCGTTCGGTACGAGCGCGATGCCGCAGCGATTGTTGCGCGTCTGCCGTAGCGCGACGAGCACCGCGCGGAGCGCATCGGCCGCAACCGCGATCTCGAGACCGTGCCGCTGAAGCAATCGCTGCGACGACTCGTCGGGCGCAAGGCGGGCGATCGCTTCGAAGGGCGCGCGGCGCGGTGCGGCAATCGTCGCGATCGGGAGCTCGCTTTCGAGTGCCCCTTTCGCAAGTGCTTCCAGCGCCGTGCACGGCGCGAACCCCTCGGCTCGCGCGAGGAAACTCACGTTCGCGCTGGAACTGATCACTGTTGCAGTCTAATAGGAACCGAGAGCCGGGAACGCAATGAGCGCACTCTCAACGAATTGCGTGTCAGGTCGCGCGGGGAGCAGGTGACAGATCGCGTCTTCGATTGTGACGCCACCGCGTTAGCCGTTCGATTCGCAATTCTGACGCTCTTTGGAGTAACACTCATGCTTGTTCGAGCATCGACCCTCACGCTCGCCTCGGTACTTGTCTCATCGTTCCTCGCTTCCACCGTCGCTGCTGCGCCGCCCACGGCCCAGTACCGCGTTACGTTTACTGGACTGTGGACTCCGCAGACCCACCCGATCAACTATCCGTCTGGCGCACACTTCTCCCCGCTCATCGGCGGCACGCTCGCTGCGCCGTCGCTCTTGTGGGCAGACGACGGACAGGCAACAAACGGCATCGAGTCGATGGCTGAAACGGGTAGCAAGACGGCGCTCCGGAGCGAAGTGCTGGCGCGAATCGCCGGAGGCACTGCCGGTGTGGTCGTCGAAAGCGCTGGCGGCACGACCGCGACCGGAACTGTGTTCGCAGATTTCACCGTGTCACAATCGTTTCCCTATGCGAGCGTGGTCAGCATGATTGCCCCGAGCCCGGACTGGTTTGTCGGCACGAACGACACACTGCTCTTCAGCGGTGGTGCGTGGGTGCCGGAGATCGTCGTTTCACTACAGCCCTACGACGCGGGAACGGACAGCGGTATCAGCTACGCGTCGGCCGACGCCGATACGAATCCGCAAACTCCCATCGCGGAGATCATCGGCTTCCCCGTCGCGCCACCCGGCCAATTCGCGGCACCGTTCGCTCAGATGCGCTTCACCCGAACCGACGCGCCACCGTGCCCCGCCGATCTTGATCACTCTGGCTCAGTGAACGGCGCCGACCTAACAGTGTTCCTCGGCGCGTGGGGCGGCGGACCGGGTCCGGTCGGCGACATGACGGGCGACGGAGTCATCGACGGCAACGACCTCGCTGTGCTCCTCGCGAGTTGGGGGGCATGCGGCTAACGTCGTCACGCACGAGTCAGCACGAGTTCCACTGCCTCGGCGAAGCCGTCCGCATCATGATGACCGACCCGCGCATCAGCGACTTCGACGATGCGCGGGTCGGCGTTTCCCATCGCAATGCCGAGCGCGGCGCGACGGATCATCTCCAAGTCGTTCAATCCGTCGCCGACCGCGGCGACCTCGCGCGGGTCTACCCCGCGCAGCGCGCAGAGTTCGAGTGTCATCGTCCACTTGTTCGTATCCGGCGCGAAACACTCAAGAAGGTGTGTTGGACTTCCTAACACCTCTGTTTCTGTCAGAGCCGACCAGTGCTGCAGCATGACCCGATTGCCAAGATCTCCCCGCAGCGCGGCGGCGAGCTTTGCCAGTTCGGTGCCCACGGCGATCGTGCCGACGCGCATCGTCGCGCCGATCGGACGCGCGGTGTCGATCGACGCATGTCGACTCACCTTGACGGGATGCGTGCGAAACCACCAAGCGCTCGCGCGGTCGACCTCCGCGTCGCCGATAAGCACATAGTCGGTCCCCGTCTCGTTCGGATCTTGCAAGAGGTGCGCGAGATGCCCATGATCGATCACGCTTGTTGCGATCGCCTCCACGAGGTCGACAGGCACGGTTCGGCGCCGCAGCACGCGGCCACTCGTGCTGTCGTGCAGCGACGCGCCGCCAGCGCCGATGAAAACCCCGCGGTGTCCGATCGCCTCGAGTGCTCCCCGGCTCTCTAGCCACGAACGGCCCGTCGCCACGACCACCTCTATGCCCGCCGCCTCGACGCGAGCGACCGCGTCCACGTTTTTGGCCGAAACGACCCCGCGCGCGTCGAGCAGCGTGCCGTCGAGATCGACGACGAGCATGCGAATCGCCTGTGTGGCCCTCTGCATCGTGCGGGGAAGGTACTCGCCCCGCCCAAGCTCTCGGTCGTCGTAGTCAACGATCACGCGGAATCCTGCGAAAGCGCCCGGCGCGGCATTGCCACGGCAGCGGGGCGAGGTAGAGTGCCGGTAGATGCCTGCCACGCGCGAGTGACGACGCGATGACGACTGAGCGGAATGATGAGCCGCTTGTCGAACGGGCCTCGCTAGAGGCCCCGGACGCCGTTCCCCCAACGCTCGGCACCCCGCCGATAGCACCGCAGCCGACGTGCGGCTCGAACAGCGCTGGATTCCGCGGTTCAAGCGGTGCGCCACACGCGCTCGCATCCGCGCTCGGCCATGAGTTACTTCGCGCCGCCGAAGGACGCGTGAGTGACGTGCACTGGTTCCGCACCGACTGGCAACGCGGCGGCGCGGCGACAGCGACCGCGCGATATCGCGGCGACGATGGCGTCGAGCACCCCATCGTTGTCAAGGTGCCAGTGAATCCCCGCGAGTTGCGCTGGATGCGCCGGCTCGGCGCCGAAGCGAACGGGCCCGTCGCTCGCCTGTGGGACAGCGGCGACGATCTCGGCGCCTATGACTTTGCCTGGCTCGCCATCGAACGCGTCGCGCACGGCCCGCTCGCGCTGCACTGGAGTGACAATCACGTTCAGCGCATCGCCGATGCCGCCGCGCGATTCCACAGCGCGGCACTCGCGACGCCTGTCGACCAGCCGGTGCAAGAAGAAGACTGGGAAGCGCTCGTCCGCGCAGCACGGGAACGAACCCGCGAACCGAGCATGCCCGAGCGCAACCGCTGGTCGAACGCGTTGAAGGAACTCTCGAAGAAACTCGACGTCGCGACGGCGCGGTGGCAGGCGCGCGGGCCAATCGGTTGGATTCACGGCGATCTGCACCCCGCAAACGCCATGACACGCTCGGCAGAACCTGACGCGCCTGCGTGCCTGATCGACCTTGCGGAGGTGCGCGCCGGTCATTGGCTCGAGGACGCGATCTACTTCGAGCGACTGCTCTGGACGCGCCCCGACCGTCTCGCGGCACGTCCGGTCAAAGCGATCGCCGAAGCACGCAAGCGGGTGGGGCTCGAGAACGGCGACTATCCCGCCATTGCCAACGCGCGTCGGGTGCTGCTGGCTGGAACGACACCCGCGTTCCGCGGCGAGCAAAGTCCCGCGTTTCTCTCCGCCAGTCTGGCCAAGCTGGAAGAGTGCCTCCACGATATTCGGTGATGGTCGGTGACTCGGCACAGGCGTCGAGTGAGCCCGACCCCGTGGTACACTCGTCGGTCCACTGTTTTTCATCCGAAGTGAACGCACGCCATGGCTGATATCACCGACAAAAAACGTGTTCGGCAAGTCGCTAAGCAGAACCTGAACGAAAGTCGCGTCAACGACGACTTCGTTTTCTGGATGAAAACGAAGGGCATCAACTGGCTACTCGGGATCCTCGTGGTTGCGTGCGCGGTCATGGGATGGAATTGGTGGAAGCAGCGCAATGAGCAGGCGCACGACCGTTCCTGGGCGAACCTCAGCCAAGCGGCGATGGCAGAAGACTTCGATGAAGTCGCGAAGGAGAACGGCGGCAACGATCCGATCGCGCTGTTTGCGTGGCTGAAAGCTGGTGACGTTCACCTCCGCGATCTTCAGACGGGCTTGATCGGGGGAGTCGGAACGCCGGGCCCCGACGGAACCGTTCCCGCAGCTCAGACACTCACACCCGAATCTCGGAAGGCCGCTCAAGATTCTGCCGAGGCGTACTTCCAGAAGGCGCTTGACGGTGCCGCCGCCAAGGGCGATTCGCCCGCCTTCGTAACCTATCGATTGAGCGCACTCTTCGGAAAAGCTGCAGTTGCCGAGAGTCGCGGCGATCTTGACAGCGCAAGAACGCTGCTGGGCGAAGCAAAGGCCGTCGCAGCAACTCCCTTTCCGAAGTTCGCCGATCAAGCACAGCTCCGCATCGACTCGCTCGGCAAGCTGGCGATGGCCGCCGAGATTCCGTCCCGCGCGAGTCTGCCAGCGAAGCCCGACGCGCAGCCGTTGACGCCGTCGAACAGCGACGACCTCATCAACAGTCTCCAGGGTGGCACGAGACCCACGCCAACGCCGACAGCGACGCAAGTGCCGGTCCCGACGCCTAACATCCCGCCGCCACTCCTCCGCGCACCGCCAGAAGCTCCGAAGCCAGCCACACCGCCTGCGGCGCAGCCCGCGACGCCAGCCACGACACCACCGGTAACGCCGCCCGCTGACAAGAAGCCCGGTGGATGATGGCGGCGAAGTGAACGCGGGCGAAGGGGAACGCGACGACGAGACGCTCGCCGAAGTGCAGTCACTCGTTGGCGCTGGTGGTGCCGTAGACCGCGACGCGCTCTTCGCGCTGTACGAGAAACAAGCTGCCGAAGACGACGAAACGCCGATCGCGGTGTCGTTTCGTTTACTGAAAGATCTCGACAAGCGAGTCGACAAGTATCTCGTTGATCGCGTGCCGTTCCTCTCGCGCACGCAGATTCAGCGGCTGATCGACGAGCAAGTCGTCACGGTCAACGGCCGTGTACCGAAGTCGAGCACGAAACTGCACAAGGGCGACCTCGTCCGCGCGACGCTCCCGCCGCCGCCGTCGGGCGCGATTCAACCCGAGGAGATGGAGCTCAACGTCCTCTTTGAAGACGAGCACATCATCGTTCTAAACAAGCAGGCGGGACTCATCGTTCACCCGGCCCGAGCACATAAATCGGGCACGCTGATCAACGGGCTCGCGTGGCGATTCAAGAACATCTCAGGCGGCCAGCTCTCTGCGGTCGGCGAAGAGTTTGCCCGACCGGGCGTCGTGCACCGCCTGGACAAGTGGACATCGGGGGCCATCGTTGCCGCGAAGAATGACACCGCGCACTGGCGCCTCGGCAAGCAGTTCGAGCACAAGCGCACCGACAAGCGCTACCTCGCGCTCGTGCATGGCGATCCGACACCCGATGTCGAAGTAGTGGATCTGCCCCTGGGAAAACACCAATTCGTGCGCGAGAAGTATGCGGTGCGCTTCGACGCGACGGGCAAACCCAGCCAAACCATCTGGCGCGTGCGCGAAACGTACAACGCGCCGTATGGCAAGTTCGCTTTGGTTGAGCTGGAACTCAAGACTGGTCGCACGCATCAGATCCGTGTGCATCTCTCGCACCTGAAGCTGCCGATCGCGGGCGACGACATGTATGGTGGGAAGCACTTGACGGAGCGCGATCTCGGCGGCGATTCGGACGCCCCGCTTCTCACGCGCCAGGCGTTGCACGCGACGACGCTCGCGATCAAGCATCCGATGACAGATGCGCCGATGCAGTTCGTGGCGCCGTTGCCTGAGGATCTGTTGCGAGCTGTTAGCCTGTTGCGGCGTCAGCGGCTGCGTGAGGCGACGCCGCCGGGGGCGACGATTGCGCTGGGGGATGTGGGGCTGTGACGTTGGATCGCGTTTGGGCGCACCCCCTCCACCACGGCTGCGCTGCGGTCCCCCTTCCCCAGACGCAAGGCGTCCGAGGGAGGATGTATGCATCGTCCCCCACGCGTTCCGCGGGGGGGAGGGGAACCATCGCGCTTCGCGATGGTGGTGGGGGTGCGTCACTTGTCGACGGGCTTCGCCTTCATCGCATCGATCACGCGCTGCATGCGCTCGTGCTCAGGGTGTCCATCGGCCATGAGGCGCGTGAGTTCAGTGACGAGCTCCTCGTCGTAGACGCTTTGACTCGTCTGCCTCGCCTGAGTCTCGCGGCCGCCGGTTAGTCTCACGACCAGTCCCGCGTTCTGAAGCTCCAAGAGCAGCATGAAGCGCGGGTCGTCAGCAGGAAACTGCGCGACCGCATCCAACCACATCGGAAGTCGTCGCGGATCGGACCGAGGCATTATCATCAACGACGTCATGGCACGCTCGGGTGTCGAATAGTCCTCTTTCTCGCGGAACGCTCGAGCGATTGGGTCATCTTGGAGCTCCTCCGCGTGAAGCTCTCGCGTGCGATCTTGACCCTCCATAAGCAGCCAGCTGTCGTAGAGGGTCGCGAAGCCAAGCAACGAGTTGTTTGCGGATCAATGTCTTCCCTCGATTGCCGCAACGATCTCGCTTGCGCTGGCCTTGTGTGCCTTAAATCTCATCAGGACGGACGAGGATTTGACCACCGGATCGGTCGCAATCGCTCGTGAAGCTGCGATTGCGCCAACGACAATCGCCGCGGCAAGCGCGATCACTACGCCGACGAAGCTCGCACGGCGCGAGCGCGGCGCGCGGAGCGCGG
>JAWXCC010000270.1:0-5023 GCA_034440475.1 Phycisphaerae bacterium
GACAAGTGAAGACCTGTCGAAACTCATCGGGCGCATTCAAAGTTCGTCGAGTCAAATCCTCGCGTCGAGCTCAAGCGTTCGTACCGTGGCGGCAGGCCAAAATGAGGTGGCGCGCGACTTCGGTGCGTCGAGTTCGCAAATCGCTGCTGCCACGAATCAAATGAACGCCACCGCGCGAGAACTGGCGGCGACGGTGACCGAGCTCGCGCGAACTGCGGCGCAAGCGGCAGTCGCTGCCGGCGCGGGTCGCGGCTCGCTTTCGAGCCTCTCCGGTTCGATGGAACGGCTCAACACCGGCGCGGGCGTCGTGTCACAGCGGTTTACCACGGTCAGCATGAAGGCGGCGCAGATTGACGCCGTGGTCGGTGCGATCACGAAGGTCGCGAATCAGACGAATCTCCTCGCGGTCAATGCCGCGATTGAAGCAGAGAAAGCGGGCGAAGCGGGCTTGGGGTTCCAAGTCGTCGCCCGCGAGATCGACCGCCTTGCGACGCAAGCCGCGACGTCGGCACTCGAGATCGAGTCGACGATTGCGTCGATGCAGGAAGCGGTCGCTGAAGGCGTGCGCGAGCTTGGCCAGTTCGGCCGAACGGTCGAAGACGGTTGCACCACCGCGCGCGGTGCCAGTGATCAGTTGTCACAGGTGCTGCGTCAGGTCGAAGAACTGCAAGCGAGCTTCGAACAGGTCGAGCTCGCGGTTCGCTCGCAGAGTGAAGGCGTCTCGCAGGTCAATGAGGCAATGTCAATGCTCGTTCGTGGCGCGAAGCGTACGAGCGACGGTTCCGCCGCATCGACGAAGGCGAGTGAAGCGCTCGACTCTGCAGCGAAGACGCTTGAATCAGAGGTCTCGCGCTTCCGCATCTCGTGACCTCTACGGCCGCGCCAGCGCGACGCGCCGTTACACTCGCACGCGTGAACAGCATTGCACTTCGATTGCGCCGGCTTTCTCCGAAGGCCGTGCTGCCCGCGTATCAGACTCCGCACTCGGCCGGCCTTGATCTCTCGGCGTGCATTGACGCGCCGGTGACAATCGCTGCGGGCGACATCGCGATGATTCCTTGCGGCTTTGCCATGGCAATTCCGCCTGGATACGAGGCGCAAGTGCGACCGCGCAGCGGGCTCGCGAGTAAGTTCGGAATCTCCATGCCGAACGCACCGGGCACGATTGATTCCGACTATCGCGGCGAGGTGAAGGTGCCACTCATCAACCTCGGCAAGGCGTCGTTTGTCGTCGAGCCAGCCATGCGTATCGCGCAGATGGTCATCGCCAAGGTCGAGCACGCGGATGTCATGGAAGTCGACGAGCTCGACGCGACGGTGCGCGGCGCGGGTGGGTTTGGATCGACTGGCGTGCGCTGACGGGCTGCTCGGTGGGTCGATGCGCCAGCGCCGCGCGGATCAAGGCGATTGCCGTCGCTCGTTCAGCCCCAACGAGCTCGCGGCGAGGCGGGCGCACACGCTCGGTACCGGAGCGAGTCTCTTGCTGCACCAGCTTGATGAGCTGCACGAACTTCGGCACGGTGTCGAGTCTGAGAAGCGGAAGGAACCACGCGTAGAAGCGCTCGGTCGCGGCGCGATCGGCGCCTGTGGCTTCAGCGGTCACTTCAGCGCGGGCCATCTCGAAGAGCTTGACCGACTCCTCCGGCAGCGCGTTGACGAGTCCGGCGACCCATCCTGTCGCCCCCATTCGCACGCCCTCGACAACGCAGTCGTCCATGCCCACGAGCAGTTGAAGTCGATCGCCGCATGCTGACTTGAGCGCTGGGAAGCGCCGCGCGTCGCCGCTGGAATCTTTGACCGCCTCTATGTTCGCGTGTCGGCCGGCGAGTTCTGCCACGTGATGCGCGAGGAGATCGACACCGTAGGCAGGGGGATTGTTGTAGAGAATGAGTGGTAACGCAGTCGCGGCGCAGATGGCACTCATGTGTTCGCGCGTTTCAGTCCAGTCGCCTCGGTAGACGTATGGTGGCAACACCATCAGGCCGCGGCATCCGACGCGCTCGGCAGTGCGTGCAAGCTCCGCTGCCTCGCGCGTCGAACCGCTCGCAATCGCTGCGATGACCGGCGCCCGATCGTCGGCGACGGCCACGCACGTCTTCCAGATCTCGCGCTTCTCATCGAATGAGAGGGCCGAACCTTCGCCTAACGATCCGGGTGTAATGATGCCGCGGCAGCGAGCAGCAAGCATGCGTTCTACGAGGTGACCGAGCGCTCGCGGATCGATCGAATCATCGTCTTTGAACGGAGTCGTGATCGCAGGGAGAACGCCGGTGAAGAGAGTCGAGGTCATGGCAGTCCGTGCAAGCGTACTCACGTCGGCATCTCGGTCCAGCCGTTTGCCCGCGCCGGGTCATCTGGGTCAACGAAGAGCGTCGTCTCAGCGGTGATCCACGCGCGGCCGCGAATAGTTGGCGCGATGCGACTCGGACCGGCGGGCTGGTACCACGCGTCGAAACGGGAGCCGAGCACCGACTCCTGCCGCCACACCTGACCAGGCGCGAGTCGTTTATCAGCAGCGAGACATGCGAGCTTCGCGCTGGTCCCGGTCCCGCACGGCGAACGGTCGTACGCACCATTTGGGCACAACACGAAGTTGCGGCTGTCGGCGTCGCGGCCGATAGGGGGACCGAACAGCGCGATGTGATCGATGGTGGCTCCGTCGGCGCCGGTCACTCGGTCGCGCTCGAGCGCGCTACGGATCGCGACCGTGTGTGCCATCTGTGAGTCCAGTCGCGCGAGGTCGAGATCGCGCTGCTCATCGACGACGAAAAACCAGTTTCCGCCCCAGGCAACGTCGCCGCGCACGGTGTGACCGCCGACGTTCACGTCGACTTGGGCGCGGTAACGGTACGACTCAATGTTGTCGATCTCGATGCGGCCATCGTCGGCACCCCCCCCGGCACTCCCCACTGCACTCGCCGCGAGCCGCACCGTCACGCTGCCCACTGGGGTCTCAAACTTGTGTGAGCCCTCGCCAAGGTGTCCACGGTGCCGCAACGTCGCGGCGAGTCCAATGGTCCCGTGCCCGCACATGCCGAGCGCGCCGGCGCTACTAAAAAACACGACGCCGCCAGCATGATCGGGACGTGAGGACGGACAGACGATCGCACCAACCGTCGCGGGGGCGGCCCGCGGTTCACCAACGAGCGCCAGAAGCTCGCTGGGGATCTGCCAGCCACCGTCTGCGGTTCGCCACGCGCGCAACCATTCGTGTACCGGCCGCGCCGCTCCCAGCGCGCCGAGGTCCAGAAACACGCGGGTGGGCTCGCCTTCGGTATGGCTGTCGATAGCCCGGATGGAATGCATAAAGAGAAGGGCGGCGCCGACGTCGTACAACTACTTCACGTCCGATCAGCCCTAACAGCTCACCTGACGATTCACACGGACTTCTTGCGTCCAAACACGAGCAGGATGATGCCGATGAGTCCGAAGACGACGAAACCGCCGCAGCCGCAGAGTCCACCGAATGCACCGATGGCGGTCTGCCCGAGTGCGCTTGCAACGGCTTCGCCATCGGCGCCGCTGAAGGACTTCACACGAACCACTGTTTCCGGGCCCGTGAGGTTGACGGTGTACTCGCCAGCTGCGGTGATCTCCGCTAGCCCGACGAAGTTGATCGTCGAGCCATCGGGGAGCGGAAATGCAAGCTGGTTTCCCTTGACCGTATCCACCTTCATGAGGTTGCCCTCCGCGTCGGTCACCGTCGCGGTTACCACCGTACCTGGCGGAAACGAGAATGGCTTGCCGTCGATCGTGTCGGACGACTTCG
This sequence comes from Phycisphaerae bacterium, assembly GCA_034440475.1. Lineage (GTDB taxonomy): Bacteria > Planctomycetota > Phycisphaerae > Phycisphaerales > SM1A02 > JAEUIT01. The sequence continues at coordinate 3,770 of JAWXCC010000270.1, forward strand.
CCGCGATGATGATCGCGCCGTTCTCGGCCTTGATCGTCGCGGTCCCGGGCACAACGATCGCGGTGCTCTCAGCTCCGGCGAGGTCCGTGCCGACCCGCGCGATCGTTTGGCCACCCTGCATAGCGAAGTACCCGCCAGCTAATCCGCCGAGCAGACATACGCCAGCGAGTACGAGAAGAATGATGGCGGCGGTCTTGCCACGTGGAGCGGGGCGACGCCGGGATCGGATCGATGTAGTCATGGCAAAATCCTTCATGGGGGTAGTCTCCGCGACCCTCGGTTGCTCCGCAAGCGCGGGTCAGGCCGTGAGCGCCGAGGTAGGGTGAGGTAGCATGACGCCATGCTTGCACGCACGCTGCTTCCGCCGCCGGTCCGTCGTATTTCTATGGTTGCCCGTCGCGCGGTGAGGCGTCTGACGCTCAAGGTGACTCGGGGCGTGGTGCCCGGATGGATTTCGGGCGTGGGCGTCGCCGTCATACTCGGCGTCAGTTCCGCAGGTTGCACCACTGTCGCGGGCACGAAACGGTCGCAATTTAACTACATGTCATCGGCTGACGAAAACAAGCTCGGTCGTGATGCATATGCGAGCGAGATAGGCAACGCCAAGCTGATTACGAGCGGGCCCGAATATGAGATGGTGAAACGTGTATGCGACAACGTTGTCCAGGCAGCGGGAAGGTTGTACCCCGACGCGACGAAGGGCTTTGAGTGGGAATTCAAGCTCGTCGACGACCCGAAGACAGTGAACGCGTGGTGTCTTCCTGGCGGAAAGATCGCGATTTACACGGGTCTGATGATGGCCGCGAAGAACGAGGCGCAGCTCGCGGTCGTCGTCGGGCACGAATGCTCGCACGCGATCGCGCGGCATGGCGGTGAGCGCATGAGCCAGCAGAACGCGGTGCAGATTCTGTTGCAGGGGGCTGGCGCCGGAATGAGTTTCGCGAGCCTCAATCCCGCAGCGCAGCAGGCGACGATGGCGGCGCTCGGCGCTGGCGCGGAGTATGGCGTGGTGCTTCCGTTCAGTCGTTCGCACGAGAGCGAAGCCGATGAACTCGGGCTCTTCATCGCGGCCGATGCTGGCTACGACCCGCGTCAGGCCGTTCAACTCTGGAAGAACATGGCGGCCTTGAGTGGGGAGAAACCAGCAGAGTGGATGTCGACGCACCCCGCTGACGAGACGCGCATCAAGCGGCTGGAGACGCTTATGCCGAAGGCGATAGAGATTTGGGAAGCGCGCGGCGGCAAGCCCTAACA
>JAWXCC010000271.1:0-22980 GCA_034440475.1 Phycisphaerae bacterium
AGGCGCATTGGGCACAGGCCCAAGGCGAACTCGCGATCGCAGCGAAGATCGCGATCGCGAGCACTGCATTCGAAGTGTCACTACGAGGTTCCGGGGGGGCGAGAGCGAGGGTGGACATATCAACCTCCGCCCAGCAGCGATAGGATTTCTGCTCGAACGCTTGGCGCGAGCGTACCTAACCAATCAGCGAAGTCTTCGGTCGATCCAAAGTTGAAGAGTTCCGCCAAATCTGTTGGCGTGACCACTGTCTCGGCGCTCTCTTCCGAAGCCGATTCGCCACCATTCTCGCCGCTCATGCCGTTCCCCATGCCGTTCATCGATCCGGATACACACGCGCCCCATGCACCGAGGAGAACTCCTAGGTCCGACGCATCGATCCGCACGTCATGATTGAAATCGGCACACATGCATTGCGGAACGAGACCAGGGCTCGCGATGTCGCACCAGCTCGGGTTCGTGCCCTCCGGCACCGGAAGTTCGGTGTAGGTCCAGTTCCCAAGAAGGAGCCCGACATCAAGTGCGTTAACGACGCCATCAAAATTGATGTCGCCAGGACACTGCGAGTCAGAGTGTTCAAACGCACCAACATCCGTTCGAGCGCCGGGAACGCCGTCGCTATCCTGCACTCGCGCAGCCCACACGCGGTCTGGAAGCTTTTCGTCGAGATTACCGTCGTGGTCGACGTCGGTGAGGTCGACAAGCAAATCGTTCGAGTTCACTTCGCCGAGATCGCGAATTGGCGAGCAGCGGTGCACGTGGTAGTCGCGAGCGAAGAGTGCGACCCCCGGCCCGGCGTTGACGAAGTACGGGTCGACAACGTCGTACGCCTCGGCAACATGCGGATGATCCCAATCCGGGTGGCCGATCGTGATTGCGCACTTGGTCACCGTTGCCTCGCCACGGCCGACCTCACCGCCACCGCCCCGCTGGGTCACGACGTCGGAACTCACCCCGTTCGCGAGCTTGGTGCTGAGGATCGTGCTGGTGAGCGTGATCTGGGAGTCGCTGCTCAGCGAGTCCCACCCCAAGTCAGCCCATGAGTCGCCCGACGACTTGTTCTGCGCGATGGTGCAGTGTCTGAGTGTTGCGTCACACCGCTTGTACGCGAAGCCGACCAAAGCGGACGACGACAAGAAGACGCCGCCGCCCCACGGGGCGGTCGCGTCGTTCGCCACAATGAGCGTGGCTGCGAAGTCGAGATGGCCGTTGTTCATTCGAAGGCCAGCGCCATACTCGTTGCAGCGGTTCCCGCGGACCGTGCAATTACGTAGATGAACCGTTGGCAGCGTTTCGCCGCTCACGAACGCGGTCTGCCTCGTCGCGAGAAGCCCACCACCCTTCGCACCGGCGTTGAGTTGGATGATGCAATTCTGAATGTAGGGTTGAGCGATGGTCATCGTGACCGGAGTTTCACCGCGGCTGGGCGCTACAGGAGTGGACGTCACGAGCAATCCGCCGCCGCCGCGACTGCCTGGAGTCTCGTCGGGCAACTGCGGTCCGATCAACTCGGCACAGTTACCTCGTTCGATTGTTAGTTCATCGATTATCGAGGTGTTGAAGACCTCGACGATCGTCATGACGTGATACGCGTTCTCATCGTTCGTCGCGTCGTCCTCAAGCCCTGCCCACGCTGTGTCGTTTCCGCTGAGATCGCCGGAAAGGACCACGTGATTGTTCAGAGGGTCAAACCCTGGATTAGCCGTCGTCGCGGTGGCGGGAAATCCGCCAAGCAGCCGGATCGCGCTAGTTGCGCCGTCGACCTTAAACGTCGAGAGTTGCGCTGGCTGCCCACCGGTCGTACCTAGCCACCCGCCCCACGCGCCGTACACGGTGGAGCCTGCCTTCCACGCAGATCCCGTCGCAGGCACAGCGATTTGGATGAAGTCGGCACCTGAACTCCCCTTCGCGGCCGACAGCGCGTCTTGCAGTTTGCTAAACGCTGTCTCCCACGATGTCCCCGGGGCATTCGGCGCGGCCGCGTAGTCGCGGACGAAGTAGTTTGCCGCGTCGACCTGCGAGGCTAGCGCGCCCACGACACTAACGCCCGAGAGAGAGAGAGAGAGAGTTCTGCCGCATTCGTGTTGCCTCCGCTAGACGAGCATAACGACCGGCAATGCGGCGGCGCATGAATATCTGCTGAAATCGGGCCGCGCCTCGGGCTAACTCGCCTTCGTTGACTTCACGCCTTTCGCAGCGTCGCTCGGTGCCTCATGGTGTGCGTCGTCCGCGCGCTTCTCCCGATGCTCGCCGCTCAACTTGCCGAGGGCTGCCGGTAACTCGACGCCAGCTTGGAGGGCGAGCTCGTGCAGGCGCGGCAAGCTGTTGACGATTCCTGAGAGGAAGTTGCTCGTCGCGTTCCGGCCCGAGGCGTCGGGGCCAGTGTCCCAGACGGTGATCTTGTCGATCTTGAGATTGCTGATCGCCTTGACCTGTTCGGCGACCAGTTTCGGCAACTGCTCAATCAGAAGCAGCGTCGGTCCGATCGAACCATCGGCGCCGCAGGCCTCGATCAGTTTGCGGTAACCATCAGCCTTCGCTTCAAGCACAAGTCGAACGCCTTCCGATTCCGCTTGGTACTTCGCGGTGATTGCGTCGGCTTCGCCACGCGCTTCGAGACGCCGTTTCTCTGCCTCAGCCTCGGCGGCAACGGTAATGCGCTTCGCCTCGATCTCCGCCGGAGCGATCGTCTCTTTCGCCATGCGCGCGATCTCTTGCTGCCGCTGCGCGATGAGAATCGCTTCCGACGCTTGCGCAGCCGCAACTTCGCGGCGACGCTTGCTCTCGGCTTCGACTTCGCCGAGCTTCGCGCTCGTTTCAGCGATTCGAGCGCGAGCTTCGTTCTCGCCCGTGACAGCCGTGGCTTCGGCGGTCGCGATCCGGACGCGCTGCTCTTGCTCGGCAAGTTTCTTCGCGGACAACGCTTCAGCACCGCGCTGTGCGATCGACACCTCGCGGTCGCGCTGAGAAGCGGCCTCCGCGGTGACGGCCTCGGCTTCGTAGGCCGCTATGATCGCGCGGCGCTTGCTCTCAGCTTCCTTCTTCCCCTGCTCCGACTGCGCGAGCTGCGCCGCAACGCTGACTTCGCGCTCGCGGACCGCCATCGCTTCGCCCGTCGCGCCATCGCGAACTTGCTGCGCGACTTCGATCTTCGCTCGGTTGATCGCTTCAGCCGCAGCACGCTTACCGATGGCTTCGATGTACCCCGACTCGTCGGTGATGTCGCGAATGTTGACGTTGATCAGCTCGAGGCCGATCTTGTTGATCTCCTGACCTACGTTCTCGTTGATGAGCTTCATGAACTTTTCGCGATCCTTGTTGATCTCTTCGATCGTCAAGGTCGCGATGACGAGGCGCAACTGGCCCAGGATGATGTCCTGCGCCTGTTCGCGAATCTGCTGCGTCGCGAGCGTCAACAGACGCTCTGCCGCGTTGTTCATGAGCACCGGGTCGGTCGAAATGCCAACAGTGAACGTGGCTGGCACGTTCACGCGAATGTTGTTGAGCGACAGCGCGCCAGAGAGCGGAATATCGATTGCCATCGGCTCAAGCGAGAGGTACGCCCAATCTTGGATCAGCGGCACGACGAGCGTGCCACCGCCGTGCATGCACTTCGCAGCACGCCCGCCGCCAACGCGGCCGAAGATCACCAGAATGCGGTTCGACGGGCAGCGCCGGTAGTAGCGGATGACGACAACCGTCACCGACAGCGCCACCAACAGTGCGGCGAGGATCACCCCTGCCCACACGGCTGGCACGTTGCCGGGTATCTGCGGTCGCCCTGCGCTTGCTACGAACGTTGTTCCCAGCGTCATCCAATGCTGCATCGCTTGTTCCTTGCCTCTGAAGATCGTCAACCGTCGCGCGTGATCTGACACCCAGCGAGATCCGCGCCCGACGTCGAGCAATATTGAATCATGCGCGGCGGACCGTCACCGTGTTGTCACCGTTCGCGCGAACCACCTGGAGCCGCGCCCGCGCGGGAATCTCCTCGCCCTCGGCAACCGCGTAGATGTAACGCTGCCGGTCGCCGACGACAGCGCTGATCTGACCTCGACCGCTTCCCGCTGACGGGATGGAGGTGTACGCCTCGGCGGTCGTTCCGACGAATTGATTAAGGTTGAGGTTGCCGCTCGATTGCAGCCGATTGGTCGCGCGTAGGAGCGTGACTAACAACGCGAGGAACGCGATGCCGCATGCAACCGCGACGAAGATGCTCGCAACTGCCGACCAACCTGCGCCGCGATAGGCACCGAGTCCACCCCAGCCGAATCCCATCGCGAAGGTGAGCACTCCTTGCACCGAGAGCATCGTCGCCCCCCAATGCCCGCCGACGCCGTCGCCGTCATGGTGTCCCGCGCCGCCATCATGCCCCCCACCATCGCCCCCCATACCACCGTGCCCGTCGCCTCCTAGCAGCGTCGTCAACAGCATGCGGATGACGTAACCGAGCGTTCCAATGAGCGCTGGTGCGGTGAACCAACCAGCGCCGTCACCGAAGAAGAGTTGTGTTACTGAGTCCATCGATGTCTGGGCCATCATAAGTCAAAGCAACCGACGGGGCGGACTGTCCGTCCGCCCCGTCGGAACTCCCCTAACGACTCGGTCAACCGCGTCTCAGCGGCGAGACGTCACGACTTTCTTCGACATGCGCGTCCGCCGCACCGCTGGCGCACTGGGTTTTGACTCGGTCGTGACCCGCGCCCGAGACAACGGCTCCGGCATCGGCAACCGATCAGCATGGGGGACCTGTAAATCGAGCGCATACGAAACCAGCGTGCCGCTGTCGAGTGCCGCCGCGTCTTGAATCCTGAGCTTCCACGTGCCAGCGCAATTCACGTTGGCGAAGGCACCGAGCCCCGGCGTCGTTGTCTTTTCGTAGGTCTTCTTGATGTTCTTTGTCGCACCGCCAGAGCGATTGTGGAGCACGACTGGGTTCACGCCCGTCGACGAAGGCGGAACGAGTGTGATCACGAGATCGCCGATGTATGTGTGCTTCAGGTCGACGCGCACGCTCAGCGATTCGAGCGGTGCAGTCTCCGACACCGTGAGCGCGAATTCGACCGTATGCAAGTCAGGGATCGGCGCGTTGAACGTCCCCGTCACCGTGGTGCCGCTCGTTGGCTGCGGGTGTGCGAGCTCGACCGCGGTTCGAGCGTTGATGCGTCCGTATCCATACATGTCGCTGTGTCCGCCAACGTCGTACGCGCCGTCCTGTGGATCGATGCGCTCGCTTGCACGACGGAAGATGTCGCGCACTTCATTCCACTTCAGCGCTGGGTTCGCAGCGAGCACCAGCGCCGCGACGCCCGCGGCGCCCGGCGCGGAACTCGACGTCCCACCGAAATCGTTCGTGTAGTTGCCCGCGCCATCGCCACTTGCGAGATGGCCGCTGTTGTATCCAGCAGTTCCAACGCGATCTGTGGTCCATACGCCCGAGGTAAGGGCGTCGGGATGGCCGAACGGCGCATGACCAAAGTCGCTGCTCGGGAACGCGCACCAGACCGCAGCGCCGAAATCGCTGTACACGCTGCGCTTGCCTCGGTCGTTGCAGGCGGCGATCGCCATCACTTTCGGATAGCTCGCGTAGCCGTCGTTCTCCACGCGCTCATTGCCATTGCCTGCCGCGAAGAGAATCACGCATCCCTTGCCACCGCGACCCGTCGCGATCGCATAGTCGATCGCGAGGCGCGTGCTCGCGGGAATGTGCACGACTTGGTTGTGTGCGGGATCACTTGGACGGAACCACGCGCCGTCGGTCGGTCCCCAACTGCACGAGATGACGTCAGCGCCGTGATCGGCGGCCCATTTGAAGGCGTTTGCCTCTGACTGCGAGCCGAGTCCTGAGGCGAGGCGAATCGGCATGAGCCGAGACTTCGGCGCGACGCCCGATGCTCCAAAGTTGCCGTCAGCGCACGCGACTCCGGCGCACGCGGTCCCGTGATTGTCGGCCTGGTTGAATGTGTCCTTCGGGCGCGGATCGTCGCTGCTCGATGTGACGTCGCGCGGGGCGATCACCTTGCCCGACGAGCCGAACTCGGGATGATCAATGTCAACGCCGTCGTCGATGATTGCGATCGTGATACCCTCGCCGCGCGTTGTTAGGTGCGCTGCTTCGACATTCGCGTGGGCGTTCACCGACACGCCGCCGACCGATGTCGGCTTGAGGTGCCACTGCTGCGGCGCGATGGCCTTTTGTGCCTTCGGGCGCACGAGCTCGGGATGGCAGAACTCGACGTCGCTCCGCTTGAAGAGGTCTTGCGCGATCGCGAAGACGTCGCGGCCGGTGCCTTCGACCGCTCCGGTGAAGAACGCATTGGTCGCGTAATCGAGCTCTTCTTTGATGGAGAGCCCCGCTTCACGGATGACGCGGCGGCAATCATCAGGATCGACGTCGTCCTTGAACTTCACAAAGACATTCTCGGTGTAGAGGACTGGCTCGCCGGAATCTGGATCGACGAGAACCCCGCCAGCGAATCGCGTGTCCGGCGCTGTGCGCAAACTGCGCTTGCGGTCGTCGAGCGAACGCTTCCCCGCACCGACGGGCACGCGATACACCTCAATGCCCGCCTCGGGAAACTCAGCGACGAGCGCGCCGTCGTCAACGTCTGCGGCGTGCGCCGGTCGCACCGGCCCCACTCCTCGGATTGACCGACGACTCCGGGTGCGGACCGCGATCAAATCGTTGCTCAATTCAAGTTGGAAGCTCGGCTCATCCTTCGTACCAAAGTTGACCTGTGGCATGGTGTCCCCCTAGCTGTAGGCCCTCTCTGTGGGCCCGGGTTGTGGACCCCGCTGCAGCCCTAACTGCGATGCGGTGTCCGACGCGCGCCGCTCACGCCGAACGAGGCGCGACGGCCGCGCGCGGCGGCGAATCGATCGCATGATGCGTCGCCCGAGCGACGCGGTCAACGAGTAACTTCGAATTGCTTCGGTGGCGCACCGGCGAGAAATGCGCGTAGCAGCGGCCGACTCAGCCGACTCGTCAAAGGAGTCAGCCGATCTTCGCCCTTCCCTCAGCGACGAGGCTGGCGGGGAGCGGCAAGTTGCCTTCCTTCGCGATGACTTCTTGGCCGTTTCGGCTCAACGCGAAGCGGATGAACTCCAGTGTCGCTGGAGCGAGAGCAGTTCCGCTCTTCCGATTCAGGTAGACGTACAGACGCCGACCAAGTGGATAGGTCCCGTCGAGCACGGTTTCGCGCGAAGCCTCGACCACCGCGGCGCCTTTCGACGCAGCAAGCGGAACCATCTTCGTGGCGCGTGAGCGGTAGAACTGGCTGGCATAGCCAACGCCCCCCGGCTCGGCACCGACTCCGTTCACGATTCCCGTCGCACCAGGTTGCACCTTGAGGTCTTGGCGGAAATTTGCCCCGGCGAGTACCGACTCCTTCATGATGCTCGATCCACCTGAGTCCGGGCGAAAGCCGAACGCAACAATCTTGCGACCCTGCCATTCGCCGGAGAGCCCCAGTTCACCCCACGTTTTTGCGGTCGGGCTGCCTTTACTGCCATCGCTAAACAACCCCGCGACATCGGCAACAATCAGACTCGTGATCGGATTGTCCTTGTTCACAAACACACCGATCGCATCAAGGCCTACCGCGATCTCCGTCGGCGCGTAGCCAAACTTCGCTTGGAAGTCGCTCTTCTCGGTCGCGCTCATTGGTCGGCTCATCGCCGCGATGTCTGCGGTTCCGTCGAGAAGCGCAGGCGCCGCCGTCGCCGATCCGCCGCCCTTCACGTCGAACTGCACTGCCGGATACTCGGTCCGGAACGGCTCGCTCATGCGCGCGAGCAATCCGCTGACTGTCGAACTCCCGACGATGCGCACATTTCCTGACAGTTCCTTGATACGTTCATAGCGCGGCATGGCCGCATCGACGGGGTTCTCGACCTGGGGCGCTGGCGTTGACGCAGAGACGAGCGACAGCGCGACGACAGCAATAATCGAAGCCAGCGTTCCGCGGCGATTGAAGTGCAGTGACTGGTTCATGGTGCGATCTCTTGATGCAAGTGGGAATCGGTCTGGCGATTGTCGCGGCGGTTCGCCGATCGGCGTAGATACACGGACCACGCCTTGTAGAGGAAGAGAAGAGAGAACGTCAGTCCGATCAGCACGATCCCGCGGAGGAAGATGACATCGACCAAGCCGCGCAATTCCGAACTCGCGTGCTCAACGCGCGCTTTCGAAATTCGGTCGGCAGCTTCGAGCGGCTTCGCCCATAACGAGCCTTCCGCGAGCGTGCGCGTCGACTCGAGCGCCTTGTTCAACTCCACGAGCGAGCCTTTGACATCAGCGACCATGCGGGCATAGACCTCGGGATCGACAGGCTTGGCTGTTTCGCTCCCGGGCGCTGGTGCAAACTGCTTTGCGACCCGCTCGGCGGCTTCAAGAGTCTTCGTCAGCGTGCCCGCGGCGCCATCAACGGATCGCAGCACTTCGCGGGCGGAAACCGAAAGATCGTTCACGCTGTGGACGAGGTCGTCGGTCCGCCCAATCGCAGACTCGTAGTCGGCGAGCGTCAATCGCAGCGTTCCGGATGTCTGTTCGATCGACGCAACGATGTTCTCGCGCTCGGCAATGAGCGTTGCCGGAAGTTTCTCCGCGACGAGTGACACGCGATCCACGCTCGTCGCGAGGCGCTCGGCGACATCGATCGCTTGCTTCACTTCGGGTGTCGTCGCGACTTGGCTCAGCAGTTGGTCGGACTGCATGCTAATGAGGAGCGGCGCTCGCTTTGCCATGTAAAAGATGCGCTCGCCCAACAGTCGTGTTTCGTTCAACTCCTTCTTCGCATCATCGACGGGCGCGAGCAGTCCGGTGCCAGATCGCACGTCGGCAATCACTGACTTGCCGCGGCCCGTCGCGAAGTCCCCGAAGCGCACGAACGAAATGCTCTCGACATCCGGGTTGTCGCGGCGCCAATCAAATATGAGCCGATCGAGTGTTTCCAGTTGCTCCGGCGTGAGCACGCGCGAGGCGATCTCCCACACGTCTTCGCGCGCTTTCCGCAGCGGCGTCTTCAGTATCTGTGCTCGTTCGGGCGTCCCGAGCAGGTCGTCGGCCTTCGCTTCGTCAATCGCAATGGTCGCGGTCAGCGTGACGACGACAGTGAGATCGAGCAACTGCGAGAAGGGATCGGGGTTCGTCGCGATGTCGTATATCGCGATGATCGTTCGCGACTGAAATCGCTCTAACTGGAGCCGTTCTTCCGGCGTTCGCGCAGCCGCCACAAGCTGATCGATCGCTGAACTGAGCAGCGAGTAGAAGCTGTCAGCGAACCCCTGCACCATCTCACCAAGCTGTTCGACGCTCACCTTGCCTTCCGGAGCTTTGTCGAACGTCGTCGATGGAGGCGCTGCGCGCGGCTGCGGCGCTCCGAAGAGCGTCGGGGCTGCACCTTGTTCCGCAGGAACGTAGAGGCAGCCGGACGCCGCGACCGTCGCCGCAACAAGTACAACCGAACTGAGTGAACGACAACGAGTCATCGCGGGACACGATATCCGGAGTGCCCCACGCCTACGCGAATCGTTGACCGAACCAGCTCGGCGAGCAATCGACACGAGAGTAAAGGAGCTTGGTGTACGCTCGCCACGGGGTAACCACGACACGAAACGCTACCCTGCCGGAGAATAGATCATCGTCAGGTTCCGATCCTGTACGGTGCATGCAGTTCGCCCTAGGACCCATCACCGATCGGAAGCATCGTCTCACTTCGGTTCACGTCAGCATGACCCCCGTCGCTCTCCCACAGCTCGAGTCACGCCCACCGACGGCTACACCCTGCGCGGATGACGCCGGCCCGCTCCGCGATTCGCATGGGCGTTCTATTCGCGACCTCCGCATCTCGATCACCGATCGCTGCAACTTTCGCTGCACCTACTGCCTTGAGCCGTCAGCGCGATTCATGCCGCGTGATCGATTGCTGTCGGTCGACGACATCGTGCGCATCGCCAACGTCGCGGTGTCGCTCTCCATCACGAAGATCCGACTCACTGGTGGCGAACCGACCATGCGGGCGGAGCTCGATGAGATCATCGAGCGCGTTGCGGCCTGTGGAGCGATCGATCTCGCGCTGACGACGAACGGAGCAACGCTCGAACTCGCCGCGCTGCGGCGCTGGCGCGATGCCGGTCTCAACCGCGTGACCATCTCTATCGACGCCGTTGACCCCGCCGCGTTTCGTCGCATCACACGAGCGACAGTCGGACCCGATCGCGTGCTCGCAGGCGTCGAAGCGACCTTGGCCGCCGGATTCTCCGACACCAAGATGAACGCCGTCGTCGTGCGCGGCGAGAACGAGGACCAAGTCGTGCCGCTCGCAGGTCTCGCGCGGCGCTACGGCATCGAAATGCGCTTCATCGAGTTCATGCCACTCGACGACGGCCAGCGTTGGAGCGCCGATTCGGTCGTCTCAGCTGACGAGATCGTCCGCACGATTCAGGAGGCGTTTCCACTCACGCGACTGGGACGCGACGAAGCAAGCAGTACGTCCGAGCGCTACGTTTTCGCCGATGGGAGCGCTGGCTCGATCGGCATCATCGCGCCGGTCACGCGAAGTTTCTGCGGCGCGTGCTCGCGACTGCGCATTACGTCCGAGGGCAAGGTGCGCCCGTGCCTCTTCTCCAACACCGAGTGGGACATGCGACCCCTTCTCGTTGGGAACTCTGACGACGCCGCGCTGCGGCGATTCCTCCGAGACGCGACATGGACGAAACAGTCGGGACATCACATCAGCTCCGAACAGTTCGAGCGCCCAGAACGATCGATGTCGGCGATCGGCGGATGAGCGTCTTGACGCAGCTCAGCCGTTCGCCGCGCGAGATCGCCGCGAACCTGCGCGCAGCGCGATTCGATGTCGGCGAAATGTCGGGTGCTCTCGGCGATCTCGGAACGTTTCTTCCGCTCCTACTCGCCATGAGCGCGTGCGGCGCTATCGACTTCACGACGAGTCTGCTCTTCGCTGGCATTTGCACACTCGCGACGGGATTCCTGTTTCGCATTCCCATGCCGGTCCAGCCCATGAAGGCGATCGCGACGATCGCGATCGCGCAAGGTCTCAGCGTCGCCCAAGTCGCAGCTGCAGGCGCGATCGTCGGATCGGTCACGATGCTTGTCGGCTGCGTCGGACTCGCCGATCGCATCGGTCGCTGGCTACCGCAATCGGTCGTGCGCGGACTTCAACTCGCGCTCGCAGGAACGCTGGCGTGGAAGGGCTTCGAACTCGTCACAAGAACTTCTGCGTGGTGGACGCTCGACGGACGTGCCATTGCGATCGTGGCGCTTGTCTTGGTACTGCTCCTCGCCTCATCTCGACGCTGGCCAATTGCTGCGATCCTCTTCGCATTTGGTTTGGTAGTCGCAGCCACTTCCCTGCCCGCGGATTCGCGCATTGCTGGCGTTCATCAGCCTGCGTTCGCCTTCGTCATTCCGGACATCGTGAACTTGGACGGCGCGTCGTGGCGTTCAGCGTGGCTCGCCGCAGCGCCGCAGATGCCGCTGACGCTGCTGAACTCGGTCGTTGCCATCTGCGCACTCTCGGCGACGCTCTTCCCTCACGCCGCAGCGAGTCCGCGACGCGTCGCTGTCTCGGTCGGCGTCATGAACCTCGCGGGCGCGTGCTTCGGCGCGATGCCTCTCTGCCACGGCGCGGGCGGACTCGCGGCGCAGTATCGCTTCGGTGCCCGCACGAACGGTTCGATTCTGATGCTCGGCAGTGCGAAGGTCGTGCTCGCACTTGCGTTCGGCGCGGCGCTCGTCCCGCTGTGCAACGCGTTTCCTGCCAGTATTCTCGGCGTCATGCTCTTCGTCCCGGCGATCGAACTGGGGCGTATCGCGCTCGCGCGGGCGTCGACTCGGGAGCTCAGCATCACGATCGTGACCGGCGCAGCCTCCCTATGGCTCGGGATGTCATGGGGATGCGCGATCGGGCTCGTCGCTGCACTGGCGCTTCTGCCACGTCGTACAGCGTAACGTTAGCTCTCGGCCCAGATCTGCGTCTTCCAGATCGGAACGTCGCGTTTCATCCGGTCGATGAACTCGTCACTCGCGGCGAGCGCTTCTTTCCGATGGACTGCATCGATCACGAGGCGGAACGAACACGCACCGACGGAGACGTGGCCTTCGCTGTGCTCGACGTCGATCGCGATCAGACCGTGCGTTGCGAGCATCTCCGTCGCAAGCTCGCGGAGCGTCGTTTCAGCCATCGGCCGATACGCCTCGTACGCGAGCGCGACGATCGCTCGGTCGCCTTCCCGAGCCCGCACGAGTCCCTCGAACGAAACTCGCGCGCCGGTTCCGCTCGGCGCGTCACGCTCGCCGCCCGCTCTTCGCGGCACCAGCGGACCCCGCACAATTCGTACGGAGATCGTCATCCGCCCGCCACCAGCGCGATCAGCGCGAGTTCGTCCGAAGTGTTCACCACGGTAGCGCTGGTCCCGAATCTTGAGTTTACCGCGAGGCGAGCACCGTGCATGAGCGTTGCCAACCCCGGATACTGCGCCCGCAGCGCGGTGAGTACTTCCTGACAGGTCGCGTCGTCGCCGAGGACAACGACCGCGCGGTCGCGCCCCAGCGCTCTAGCGTGTGGTCCGAAGAGAAGTACAACAACGCTCATCGATGAGATACTAACGGCGGTCGCGCCCATTGGAAGAAACCCATGACAACGCCCTCCACACCGCCCCATACCTATGGTGCGATGCACGTCGAACAACCCGTATTGATGGCCGCGTATGAAGCCTTTGGGCAGGCGTGCACCGTTTCCGGGCCACTCGACCAGAAGACGATCGCGCTCGTGAAGTTTGCCATCTCGTGCGGCGCTGCGCTTGAGGGCGCTGCTCATTCGCACGCTCGGAAAGCACGCGATGCTGGTGCCTCGCGCGAAGAGCTGCTCCACGTCGCGCAGCTCTGCGCCCCCACCATCGGCTTCCCATCGATGATGCGCGCCCGTGGCTGGGTCCTCGACGTCATCGACCGCGCGGAGAAGACTTGAGCGAGTTCACGTACTCCTCGCCGCAGTCCGCGCTCGAGGCGCTGCTCGCGCGCATCGCGCCGAACGCGACGGAGTCAGTCGCACTCGTGGACGCCGCCGGGCGCGTGCTTGCGGAATCGATCGTGGCGGATCGTGACAGCCCACCCTGCGACGTCAGCGCGATGGACGGTTTCGCAGTGCGCGCGGAGGACTGCGGCAAGGAACCGCTGCCAATCGTTGGGGCTCCGCGGATCGGCGTCGCGCCGCCTCCACTCGCGCCCCGGGCGGCGCTTCGCATCGTCACCGGCGCGGCGCTTCCGCCTGGTGCCGACGCGGTCGTTCGACATGAAGACGCGCATGTCGAGGGCGACACGATGCGCGCGTGGATCGCGATTCGCCCCGGCACCAGCATTCGCCGACGCGGTGAGAACCTGCGGGCAGGAAGCCCCGTCATCCCCGCGGGCACCATCATCAACCCCGCAGTAGCCGGCGCGCTCGCCACCTTTGGCATCGCGCGCCCCTTGGTCCATCGCTCCGTCAGAATCGCAGTCATGACGAGCGGTGACGAGATCGTTTCCGTCGAGTCGTCGCCTCATGAATGGCACATCCGGAATAGCAACGGACCAGCGCTGAAGGCGATGTTCGATGGTCTTCCGTTTGTATCGCCAGCCGACGCTCGTCATGTCGAAGACGACGAGCAGTCGCTTCGCGAGGCGGTGCGTGAATCGCTTGAGCGTTCGGACGCACTCGTTCTCACCGGCGGTGTGTCGATGGGTGAGCGCGATTTCATCCCCTCGGTTCTCCATTCACTGGGCGTCGAAGTCCTCTTTCACCGATTGCCACAGCGCCCCGGGAAGCCGATCCTCGCTGGCATCGCTCCGCGCGGTCAGCCGGTCCTCGCGCTCCCGGGCAACCCGGTGTCGGTGCTGGTGACCGCACGACGATTCGTCGTTCCCACACTGCGGCGCGTCGCAGGCGTGCCCACGCCCGAGCACGTCAGTGCTGTGACGCTTGAGGAGGCAGACGACGCCCCGATTCCCCTCTGGTGGCACCGACCAGTCCGACTCATCGGTGTGGGCCGCGGATCGCTCGTCGCGGGGCGCGGATCGGGCGACATCGCGAGCGCTGCTCGCAGCGATGGATTCGTCGAAATCCCGCCGAATAGCAGCGGCGCGGGTCCGTGGCCCTTCCTCCCATGGACCGCATAAGCGACCATGCGGACATGACTTCGCCCGCGGACGCATCCCGGCTCTCGCACATAGACGCCGACGGTTCGGCCCGCATGGTGCATGTCGGAGACAAACTTGTCACGGCACGTCGCGCGGTTGCGGAGGGCTTCGTGCGGATCAGCGCAGAGTTAGAGGCCGCCATTCGGGCGCAATCACTCGTGAAAGGTGATTTGCTAGCGGTGGCGCGCATCGCAGGCATTCAAGCCGCAAAGCGCACTAACGAACTCATTCCCCTCTGCCACTCGTTGCCCCTCGAGCACGTCGATGTGACGGCGACGCTTGAGCCCGGTCGCGTACATCTCGTCGCCCAGGCAAGCACAACCGCGAAGACGGGGATCGAAATGGAGGCGCTCACCGCCGTCGCCGTCGCTGCACTCACGGTCATCGACATGGGGAAAGCGATTGATCGCGCGATGATGATTGAGGGCGTGCGCGTGCTCGAGAAAACCGGCGGCAGGAGCGGACCATGGAAAGCGAGCGCGTGACAAAGGGCGACGCGATCCGGGCGGCCGTCCTGACGATCAGCGACCGCTGCTCGCGCGGCGAGACACCAGACCTCTCGGGACCAGTACTCGTCGCGCGGCTGCGCGACGGACTTGCCGCAGTCGTCGTCGCGACGATGTGCGTGCCGGACGAAACTGAGCGCATCCGCGAGCGCGTCGGAGCGTGGTCGCGCGCGGATGCGAGCATCGATCTCATTGTGACAACCGGCGGCACTGGTTTCGCGCCGCGCGACGTCACGCCCGAAGCGGTGCGTACCCTTCTTGAGCGCGAGGCCCCGGGGCTCATGGAACTCGCACGACATCGCTGCCTCGCGAAAACGCCGCTGACATTTCTCTCGCGCGGCGTCGCAGGCACGATAGGTCAGACGCTTGTGATCACCCTGCCGGGTTCTCCCCGCGGCGCGACCGAACAGTTTGATGCGATCATCGACGTGCTTCCGCATGCGATTTCGACGCTCCGCGATCTCCACACCGATGGGATTCACCAGGGTGCTTGATGCGCTCGCGACGCTGCTTCCGATCGTCCTCGTCGGCGGTCGAAGCTCGCGTTTCGGTCGCGACAAATTGCGCGAGCCGCTTGCCAGCGGCACGTGGCTCGTTGATCGCCCAATCGCGGCACTGCGTGCGGTATTCGGAGCGCGCGTCGCACTGGTCGGTGCATGCGATCCGGCCGTAGCGGCGCGCGGTGACTTCGTGCTGCACGACTCGCACCCGGGCGTCGGGCCAGCGGGCGGAATCCTGAGTGCGCTCACCGCTCTCTCGAACATGAATGCGGTGTTTGTGCTGCCCGGCGACTTGCCTGCGGTGAGCGCTGACGTGATCCGCACAATTCTTCAGGCAGCAATCGCGCGGCCTGACGCAACGGCGATTCTCGCTTACACAGATCGCATCGAACCCTGCGTCGGGGTCTACCGCGCCGACGCCGTGCGCGACCTCGCGGAGTTCGTCTTACATCATCGCGGTCGGCTTGCCGAGGCGATTCCACCTGAGCGTCGATGCCTGGTCTCAATCAGCGCACCATTGCTCGCGAACGCTAACACTCCGTCGGATCTCAAGTGCACACCGTGACGACGCACCCCACGCCACCGCGTCGCCCGCTGCCGCGCACCATCATCATCCTCGGTTGGATTTCCTTCTTCGGTGACATCGGATCGGAGATGGCGTATCCAGTGATGCCGCTCTTCCTCGCTGGCACGCTGGCAGCACCGAAGGTCGTACTCGGCCTGATGGAGGGCCTCGCGCAGCTTGTGATCAGCTTGTCGACCGCATGGGCGGGTATTCGGAGCGACACTGGCGGTCGCGTTGGATACATCCGCATCGGCTACGCACTTCCCTCGCTCGGTCGCGCCATCATTGCTCTCGCTGGCGCCTGGCCAATGGCCGTGACTGGGCGGATGGTGGATCGGTTCGGCAAGGGATTACGCACGAGTCCACGCGATGCACTCTTGGCTGATGCGATCGATCCTGCGGAGCGCGGACGCGCGTTTGGGTATCACCGCGGTATGGATAACGCTGGCGCGTTCGTCGGCGTCACGCTCGCGGTCGTGATCCTTTGGTGGTTGCAGAGTTCGGGGGCTCTTGCACTCCGCTGGACACTCGGCGCGTCAGCAGTCGTCGGGCTTGGCGCGGTCGCGCTGACGCTCGCGCTGCGAGAGCAACCACGCGCTACGGTCAGTGCTGAGCCGAAGCGCGGCGGCAGGTTCTCGTCAACATACTGGCGCGGGCTTGCATGTCTGGTTCTCTTCGCGCTCGCGAATTCTTCTGACGCGTTCATTCTGCTCCGCGCGTCAACACTGGGTCTCGCGGCTTGGCAGGTGGCACTCGCCTACGCAGGCTTCTCGCTTGTTCTCGCGCTCGTCTCGTCGCCACTAGGGCGACTCAGCGACCGCGTCGGTCGTTGGCCGGTGATTGCGTCCGGCGTGGCGCTGTACGCGGTCACCTACGCAGGTTTCGCCTTCACAACGAATATCGCAGCATTTGCCCTGCTTTTCGCGCTCTACGGCATCTCGGTCGGGTGCACCGATGGTGTCCGCCGCGCGCTCGTCGTCGATCACGTTCCTTCCGACGCGCGCGGCAAAGGCCTCGGCATCATGCACGCGTCGTGCGGCGTCGCATCACTCGTATCGAGCGTGGCGGCGGGTTGGCTCTGGGACGCCTACGGCCCCGGCGCAACCTTCATACTCGGATCGGCGCTCGCACTCGTAACACTTGTCGCCATCGCGGTACTCGCGCGACCACAAACGCCGCGCGCGATCACGTCCCCATCGTCGCGCCCAGTATCAACGCCGCCACACTGAAGTAGATGACGAGCCCCGTGACGTCGACGAGCGTCGCAACGAATGGCGCCGAGCTCGTCGCCGGATCGAGCTTCATTGCCCGCAGTGCGAACGGCAGCATGCCGCCAGCAAACGAACCAAATCCAACGACACCGATGAGGCTCAGCCACACCACGATCGCCAGTCGCACGTGGTGATCGCCGTAGTCCGCCCAACCGAGGTACTGCCAAACCATCACGCGCGCGAAGCCAATCCCACCCAGCCACGTACCGAGGGTGAGACCACTCGCCGCTTCGCGGAACGCGACTCGCCACCAATCGCGCAGCGTGAGTTCCGAGAGCGCGAGCGAGCGCACGATGAGTGTTGCGGCTTGCGACCCAGAGTTTCCGCCGCTGGAGATGATCAGTGGCACGAAGAGCGCGAGTACCACAGTGGCTTGGATGTCGGCTTCGTAGTGCGACATCGCGGTCGCGGTGAGCATTTCGCCGAAGAAGAGAATCGAGAGCCAGCCCGCGCGCTTCCGCCACAGCGTGACGAAGTTCGTCGTCGCGTACGGGGTATCGATTGCTTCAAGACCGCCGAGCTTCTGAATGTCCTCGGTTGCTTCCTGCCGCGCAGTATCGAGCACATCGTCGACCGTGATGATGCCGAGCATCGCGCCGAGGTCGTCGATCACCGGCAGTACGGTGCGGTCATACTTCTCGAACGTTCGAACGACATCTTCGCTCGTCGCGCGACTGGGAATGGCGACGAGCGGGCCCGTCGCCAGATCTCCGACAAGCGCCGCCGGGTCGGCTCGCACCAGCACCGCGAGCCTGAGATCGTTCAACAACCGACCGCCGGCATCGACGACAAAGAGTGTTGCGAACGTTTCTGTGCGACGGGTAGATCGCCGAATCTGATCGATCGCTTGCGCTGCGGTCATGTCCGGACGCAGCGAGACGTACTCCGGCGTCATCGCGTGACCGGCAGTTTCGGGCGGATAGTTGAGCAGCGTGCGCGTCGATCGCGCTGTCTCGGTGCTCAACGTTTCAAGCAACTGCCGCGTCACTTCCGCTGGCAGTTCGTCGAGCAGCGACACCCGATCGTCGGGTGTCATTCGCTCAAGAAGATCGCGCGTCTGATCGCTCGAGAGCGATCCGACTAACTCCGTCTGATACTCCACCGGAAGGTACGAAAAGACGTTCGCGGCTCGGTCACGCGGGAGCAAGCGAAAGAGGATGCCCTCGTCTTCCGACGGCAGGTCGATGATGACTTCGGCGAGATCCTGATCGGTGAGCCCGGCAATTGCACGACGCAACTCGTCCCACGAGCGACTCGTGATGAGATCTTCGATTTCGGTTTGGAGAAGGTGCCCGAGCAAGCGTTACTCCGAACCGGAAGGAACTTCAGGAAGACCGTGTGGGGTAGAGCGATGAGCGAGGCACCGTACCGCGCGACGCGCGCGGCGCAAAACAGCTCACGCCAAATCGAAGACCAGAATCTGGCTGCAGGGTTGTCCATCGGTTGGACCGCCGGTCGCATCAGCCTCGATGAGAACGCTCGACTCGTCGACGATCTCCGCGCCGTCCCCAGCCGAGAGCTTCTGGCCGTTCACTCGGAGCGAGCCAGTGGCGGCATGCACATAGGCAGCGCGGCCAGCCGCAAGCACGTGCTCGGCGCGCTCGCCCGCGCGGAATGAACCGAGCCAGAGGTCGACGTCTTGGCCGATCGCGAGCGCTCCGTCGCGATCAGCATCTCGACCCGATACGACTCGACGAAGCCAACCGCGCTGCTCCTCCGGAGCAAACAGCCTCTGACCGTAGTTCGGTTTGGTTCCGAGCCGTGCGGGCAGGATCCGCACCTGGAGAAAGTGCGCCGGTTCACTCGACGAACCATTGAATTCGCTATGTTCGATGCCAGATCCGGCAGTCATCGCTTGGACTTCGCCGGGGAACAGAGCCTGCTCGTGCCCGAGGCTGTCGCGGTGGGAAAGGGTCCCCTCCAACACAACGGTGACGATCTCCATGTCGCGATGGCCGTGCGTACCGAACCCCGCCCCCGCACTCACGCGATCGTCGTTGATGACTCTGAGTGCACGAAAGCCCATCTTTTTCGCATCAAACCAGCCACCAAACGAAAACGTGTGCCGCCTCGACAGCCAACCGATCTCGGTTCGGCCGCGGTCGGCCGCAGCGTGCAGAGTGAACATCGACGCACCATAGCAACAGGTCACTGCTTGAGCCGGCGCGCCTCTCCGCGTGGCGTGCGGTAAAGTTCGCGAAGCGGCAGGCGTCTTGCGGCCGCCCGATACGACAGCCCAACACGAGAGCCGACTTCTATGGCGTTGCCCCAACTGAACGACGAACAAGTTCGCACGTGGACGCCAGAACAAAAGGACCGTTGGTGGCTTGAGAACGTCTTTCGCGGGGACATGCCGCAACTCACGCTGCGCGCTGGCATCACGGGCTTCTTCCTCGGCGGCGTGCTCTGCGCGACGAATCTCTACATCGGCGCGAAGACCGGGTGGTCACTCGGCGTAGGAGTCACGAGCGTGATTCTCTCGTTCGCGATCTTCCGAGTCTTCGCTGGCATCGGATTCGCGAAAGACTTGACGATCTTGGAGAACAACGCGGTGCAGTCGATCGCGACTGCCGCTGGCTATATGACCGGTCCGCTCATCAGCGCGCTCATGGCATACATGTTCGTCTTGAACAAGCCGATGCCCTGGCACCAGATACTCATCTGGAACGTCCTCGCCAGCATACTCGGCGTGTTAGTTGCATTTCCGATGAAGCGCCGCTTCATCAATAACGAACAGCAGCCATTCCCTGAAGGTCGCGCGGCTGCCGTTGTGCTGGACTCGCTGTATCCCGACGCGCCAATCGGCGGGACGAAGAATATGGCCGCGAATCTCGCGGCGTCAGTCGCCGCAGCGAGCGCGTCGGCAGCAGAGCTCGCGGCGAACGCGGCATCAGCCGCAGTCGGCGTGTTCAAAGCAAAGTCGCTCTTCGCCGCTGCGCTCATCGGCGGGCTGGTTCAGTTTTGGGTTGGTGGCGCGTATCAAACGCTCGTTCAGTACAAGTGGCTTGGCATCGCGAAGACACCGGGCGCGGTGTGGACCCTGCCGGAGCGACTCGATGAGTGGTATTACGAGCTCGCCGCGAAGCACAATCTGTGGGTGCCGACCGTCGGCGGCTATCAACTCCAACAGCTTGCGATCGTGCCAACTCTCGACCTCTCAATGTTCGGTGCCGGCGGGCTCATGGGCATTCGAATCGCCAACAGCCTTTTGATCGGCTGCCTCATCAATTTCCTCGTGATCGCGCCGATCATGTTGAACAATGGAGAGCTCGCACCGTTTCTCAAGAACGCGATGCCGAACGCTGAGACCGGATTGGTGAACTTCAACGCCAGTCGCGCCCACATCGTGAACAACTGGTGCCTCTGGTGGGGCATCGCGATGATGGTGACGGCTTCGCTTGCCGGACTCTTCGCGAAACCGAAGTTGCTGGCCTCAGCGATCACCGGGATGTTCTCGAAGAAGAAGGGCGGCGACGATTGCCTTAAGGACATCGAGTTTCCGCTTTGGATTTCTCTCGTTGGCGTTCCCGTGATGACGGTCGTAACCGTCGTCATGAACTATTACTTTTTCACCATCGATCCGTGGCTTGGGCTTCTCTCGATCCCGCTCATCCTCTTGCTGACGCTGATCGCAGCAAACGCAACTGCGCTGACGAGCACCACTCCGACTGGGTCACTGTCGAAGATCACACAATTCACCTTCGGCGCGATCGAGCCGACGAGTCCGGCGACGAATCTGATCACGGCAGGCATGACAACCGAGGTTGCGGGCAATGCCTCTAACCTGCTCATGGACATCAAGCCCGGTTATATGCTTGGCGCGAAGCCGCGTCAGCAAGCGTGGGGACACTGCATCGGCATTCTCGCCGGTGCCCTGGCCGCAACCCCGCTCTTCTTCATCTTGTTCCTCTCGAGGTGGGATCCAAACGGCACCGAGACTATCGAAACGCACGTGACAGAAACCGGCGGCTTCGCAATGCCGGGCGCAGTGCAGTGGGCGGCCGTCGCGCGCCTCATCGAAGGAATTGGCAACACGAAGGCTGGCGACGACATCATCCAAGTTGTCCACGGTATTCAGAAACTGTGGGGCGTCTTACCTGTGAGCGCCGCGTGGGCAATGCTCGTTGGCGCGATCGCTGCGATCGTCCTCGAGATGCTCCGCATTGCGACGCGCGGCAAGTTCCCGCTCTCAGCCGTCGCGATCGGCCTCGGCGTTCTCATCCCTCCAACGTCCACACTTTCAATGTGGGCTGGCGCTGCGTTCTTCACGTTCATGCAGATGCGATCTGATCGCAAGCCAGCTGCATCGTTTGCTCGACGATTCTGGTCGGACAGCAAGGAAGCAATCTGCGCTGGTCTCGTCGCAGGCTGGGCAATCATGGGTGTTGGCGACGGATTACTTTCGGCCGAGGCACCACAAAAGCTCTGGGCGTGGTTCACGTCGCTGTTTGGCGGGGCGTGATCGCGCTGGCGAGTCTGGTCGGCAGCGACAAGAAAATTTCGATCGCGATGGCAGAGACGAACGCCTGTCACGCTCCGCCGCAGATTTTTCCTTCCGCGCGGACGCAACGGCCCGAAAGATCTCCTAATGCGCAGCCTCGGCGTTCGTTCGCACCGAATCGCCCGAGAGGGCGAGGATTATCGGTTCCGCGGTGTCGCGAGGAACGTCCCTCAAGATCTGCGCCGCCGCTCGGCGCGTCGCGGTGCGCAATTCTGCGTAGCGCGGGCACGCAGGGGAGAGTTCCCTAATTCCTATCTCACAGGGAGTTTTGCCGCGATTGCTGTAGCGTTTCAGTTAGGCTAGGCGACTGAGGGCAGTGTTCGTGGCACCGATGAGCGGCGCAAGAGGGGTGTGAGGTCGAGAGCGAGACGTTGACTGCGCTGTCGCCTCGTACATCTTTTTCCGGGAGAGCGACGATGAAGAAGACCTGTTTCACCGCCTCAGCGAGCCTCCGGGGCCGCGCCATCTCGTACCTACTGAAATTTCCACTCGTCGTTGGCGTGTTCGCGACAGCGACATACACCATGGGCGCGGCTCCGCCTGCGACCGTTTCGTTCTCCGCTGACCGGGGAGAAACCATCACCGCGACGATCGTGGGGACACCGACGCCGACCGGGGGTCAAGCTTACGTCGCGACGTTCGCTGCCGAGGATGATTCGTGGAAGGTCACGTTCAACGTGACTGCGGATTACACGAACGATCCGACGACGAGTCTGCTCGGCACGATCACCGTTGTGAACTCGACCGTCGACACGCATGTTTTCCGCGCTGGAATCAACGTCCCGGTGTGCCCGTTCATCGAAGGCGGATCGCTCCTTGGTGGAACCGGAAAGCTAACACTTACCTCGAGTGGCCCGGGAAGTCTCTCGTGTGCGGATCAGGAGGGCGTCATTCAGCCGCTCGCAGACGGCGAACCAGTTGCATGGCTCTTCTACTGTCCATTTGCGATCGCGACGACCGGTTCGGCTGTCATGAGTTCAAGTGCACAGTTTGGCTTACCTGGCCCCAATGCACCTGGACCTGCCTCATTCGGCTCAATCGGCGCACGCATTGCGTTCACGCTCACCGGCAGTGACACTGGTGCGGCGCAGGTAACGCTTCTGTTCAAGGACGTAGACGGCTACACGCCGCCCGAGTGCCCGTGGGACATCAACTTCAGTGGCGATGTCGACGGGAGCGACTTGTCGGAGCTGATCGCGAGCTGGGGCGAAACCAACGTCTGCCCGTCGAATCTTCCTAGTGACATCGACGGCGACGGTGTTGTCGACGCATCGGATCTGATCGCCGTGATCAACAACTGGGGTCGTTGCGGCAACTGAGGTGCTGGGGACGTTTGACACCAGCCGCCCGCGGTTACTCTGCGCGCATGCAGACGCCCCGCAGATCGCTTCCTAGCGCCGGAGGCGGATGGCCCGCGATCTGGTACACGCTCAAACAAGC
>JAWXCC010000272.1:0-34714 GCA_034440475.1 Phycisphaerae bacterium
CGGCGCCGGTCGCGACGATCGACGACCGGGTTCGCGGCCTTCTCGCGGACATGGTGCGGGTGATGCGGGAAGAGGAAGGCGCTGGGTTGGCGGCGCCGCAAGTCGGTGAGAGCGCTCGCGTCTTTATTGTTGAAGCTCGCGTCGAGGAAGATGGCCGACCCGCAGAGCCGCTCGGCGTCTACATCAATCCGCGGATCGTTGCGATGGAGGGACCGGTCGAGCCGTTCGAAGAGGGTTGCCTCAGTCTGCCCGAGATCCGCGTCGACATCCGCCGCCCGCCGAAAGTAACGATCGAAGCGCTCGACGCTGACGGAAACCCGTTCTCGCGGACGGACGCTGGCATATTGGCTCGCATCTGGCAACATGAATTCGATCACCTTGAAGGCACCTTGATCCTCGATCGCATGACTCCCATTGATCAACTTGCGACGAAGAAGCGACTGAAGGAATTGCGCGAGGCGTACGAGACGCGGTGAAGCGACTGCGACTCGTCTACTTCGGTGCTGGTGCGTTTGGCATTCCAACGCTCGAAGCGCTTGCCGACGCGCACGACGTCGCGCTCGTGGTGACGCAACCCGATCGGCCGTCGGGTCGCGGGCGATCTCTAACGCCAACGCCGATTGCCCGATGGGCGAGTGAGCATTCGCTCAAGGTTGGAAAGCCGGTTGATGCGAATGTAGCAGAGGAGATTGCGGCCATTCGCGCCGCGGCCGCGGACGCGTACGTTGTCATAGCCTTTGGCCAGAAAATGTCGGCTGCGCTCCTCGCGGATCATGACGGCAAGGACGTGTTCGCGATCAATCTGCACGCGTCGCTGCTGCCTGCGTATCGAGGGGCCGCGCCGATCAATTGGGCGATCATCGATGGATGCGCCGTTACCGGTATTAGCGTCATTGCACTGGCGCAGCGAATGGACGCGGGCGTTGTCTATCAAACGAGTGCGACGCCGATCGACCCGCTTGAGACTGCGGGGGAGTTGCACGATCGTCTCGCAAAGCTTGGACCCGACGCTGTGCTTGAGACTCTCGATCGTTTCAGTCGCGGTGTGGCGATTGGCGCGGCGCAAGATGCATTGAACGCGACGAAAGCCCGCAAGCTCTCGAAGGAGGACGGTCGCATTGATCTCGCGACGCTGAGCGCGACCGCAGCACGCTGCCGAGTTCATGGCCTCTCGCCATGGCCAGGGTGTGATGTGCTGATCGAAGGTGCCCCGGTGCGTTTGCTGCGCGTTCGTGATTATCCCGACTCGGGTGGGGATGCCGCGCCCCCTGGGACGGTGTTAGCTGACGGTCGGATCGCGTGCGCGACCGGCGAGCTTGAGATCGTCGAGCTCCAGCCCCAAGGCGGAAGACCGATGACGCTCCGCGAGTTTCGCAACGGTCGGCGATTCGCCGCAGGCATGCTCGTCGCGGCGGTGGAGTCGAAGGAGAGCGCGTCATGAGATTCATCGCGCAGCTTCTCTTGCCATTCATGCGGTCGGAGATCGCGGACGTTCAGCCGCTGCGGCAGCCATCGACTGAGAAGGCTCCGAAGGCCAAGCCACCACGAAGGACGCAGCGTCGCCGCGCGACTCCTAGGCAGGTGGCGTATGACGGACTTGTCGACGCGATGAAAGCGGAGTACGGCTTTCGAGTGCGAAAGTGGCGGCGCTCGATGTCGGGGTGTGCGTGGGAGCTCCTGTACACCGACGGTCGTCGCCAGCTCATGCTCGAAGCGCCGTATCCGAAGAGCCCGTTGAGCTGCTCGATCTTCCTGCACGAGGTGGGCCATCACGCCATCGGACTCGGCGCGGTACGGCCGCGTTGTCTCGAAGAGTTGCGAGCGTGGCAATGGTCGCTGGCGGCGATGGAAGCACGCGGGCTTGAGATTGACGACAAGGTGCGCGACCGATTTCGACGTTCGATGGAGTACGCGGTGGCGAAGGCCGTGCGCCGCGGTGTGCGGGCGTTGCCCGAGGAACTCGCGAGGTTCCACGTACCCAGCGCGTAGCCTAAAAAAGCGAATGGTTAGGCGAAGATTGACAGCAGCGAACCGGTCACGATTTCGATCGGGGCGTAGGCGCGGGTGACCACCTCGCGAACCTCGGTGCGCTCGACGCGCGTGTGATGCACCACTTTCGCCTCTTCTGCGGGAAGCGGCAGCTGCGCTCGGTCGGCTGCGGCGAGCGCGACTGCGAGTCGGGCTTCAGCGGTGTTCGCACGAGCGCGCTCCGCTGCGCAGTCGCCAGCGGGGCGCGTCACTGGACACGTCGAGTGATCGACGTGGGAGGTTGCGAGTCGCGGCGCCTCTAGCGCTGGGCAAGCGAACACCGTGCGCGGCTCGCACCGCACGGGGTGGCAGCATCGTGGATGAATCGGAGGATGACAGGCGACCCGCATCGGCGCAACAAGCGCGAGCGGTGTGCCGGGCAATCGACAGAGGAGCGAAGGACGATAAGATCGCGCGGCGAGATGACGAGATCGTCGTAGGCCTGTTGCGGCGTCGATCCGTCTGAGCGGTGCGCTGCGTTTTTGCATCGTCCGACGTCTCGCCTATGCAACGTTCGTTCCCCATGCGCGTCGACGACCTCGATTACGACTTTGACCCCTCGCTCGTTGCTCGCGAGCCAGCGTCCCCGCGCGACAGCGCTCGCATGCTCGTGTACGACCGAGCGTCGGCCCGCGTCGAGCATCGACTCGTGCGCGACCTTGACACCTACCTTCGCGCGGGGGACACGATCGTCGTCAATCAAACCACGGTGATGCCAGCGCGGATCAAAGCGATACGCGAGCGTGGGGGCGGTGCGCGGATTGAAGGACTGCTGTTGGAAG
Source organism: Phycisphaerae bacterium (assembly GCA_034440475.1). Taxonomy (GTDB): domain Bacteria; phylum Planctomycetota; class Phycisphaerae; order Phycisphaerales; family SM1A02; genus JAEUIT01. The sequence continues at coordinate 2,811 of JAWXCC010000272.1, forward strand.
CTCGCGGTGAGCGCCGCTGGCTGGCGCTCTTACGGAACGCGAAGCGCGTGGCGGATGGCGAGCGGCTCGCGCTGGTCGGCCCGGGTTCAGAGACGCCTTCGGAGTATGGAATCGTCGTCCACGGGCGCGACGATGAAGCGTTTCTGGTTTCAATCGAAGGCGGCGGCAGCGCCGAAGAGGTGCTGTCAAAAGTGGGTTGGACGCCGCTTCCGCCCTACATCGTCAAAGCACGGCGTGACGACGGCCGACCCGATGATGGACTGGGGGATCTTGCTGATCGTGCGGCGTACCAAACGGTCTATGCAACGGAGTCTGGCGATTACTCCGTCGCGGCGCCGACGGCGGGGCTGCACTTCACGCCTGAACTCCTGAGTCGAGTCGCCTCGCGCGGCGTGGAGCGCGTTTCAGTCGCGCTCCAGGTTGGTGCTGGAACCTTCAAACCGATTGAGACGGTCACGCTCGAGGAGCATCGCATGCACCGCGAGCGCTGTGTCGTCAGTCGCGACGTGACGGGTCGTCTTCGCGCCACGCGCGAGCGCGGCGGTCGCATCGTCGCCGTGGGAACGACGACGGTGCGCACCCTTGAGTCGTTACCGGTGACCACTGAGGGCGACGAACCGCTCGTGTGGGAGACCGACATCCTTATCGCACCCGGTCACCGATTCACGATGACCGACGCCATGCTGACGAACTTCCACCTTCCACGCTCGACGCTTATCGCCCTCGTCGCAGCCTTCGTGGGTCTGGAAACGCTTCGCAGCCTTTACGCGACCGCCCAGCGGGAGCGTTACCGTTTTTACAGCTTTGGCGACGCAATGCTGATCGTCTGACGGCCCGAAACGCGGTAGCTCGGGACGTCCGTCCGATAGCAGGCCGCGGTTTGGTTACGCTTTCGCAGTCGGGATTCGCTTTGCTCGCAGGGGGGCTTAGCCTCTTCACCAGATGGATGCAGACCTTCCAGTCGTCGAGGTATCCCGAGAGCCTGAGTGCTCGGTGCGTGCCGCGTGCGCAGTGCCGCCCGAAGTCAGCCTCGAACGGCTGCGCGGGCACCTGACTCGGGCTGCCTTGATGATGGCGAGCCCCGTGAGCCGCGTCCACGTCGAGATCGTGGACGAGGCGGCGATGGCTCGGCTGCACGAGCGGCACTCGGGAATCGCTGGGTCGACCGATGTCCTCACCTTTCCGTCCCGCCCGTCCGAACCGGACAGCGGCACTAGACACGGAGGGCTGAACGAACTGCTTCCGATAGACGTTGACATTGTCGCGTGCGTTGATGAGGCTTCGCGCCGCGGGGCCGAGTTCGGGCACGGCGCTGAGCGGGAGATCCTGCTGTACGCGGTGCACGGACTGCTGCACTGCGCGGGATTCGACGATCACGATCCCGACTCCTTCGATCGCATGCATCTCGAAGAAGATCGAATCCTCGACGCCATTGGCGTCGGCGCGACCTTCCGGCCGAAACCAGCCGCTCGTCCTGAGTCGTCCGGGCGATCGATCGAGCTGCGTGAAGGACGAGGTGTGGCGTGATCGGCTGGATCCTCCTCGGGCTCGCGTTCTCGCTCCTCGCGACGTGCTACTTGTCTGCGCTCAATCTCGCGCTCGTCGCGGCAAGTCGATCGGCGCTTGAGCGTCGGCTCGTCGAACTGGGACGTCTGTCTGGCCACGGCTGGGTGCTCGATCGGATGACGGAAGCTGCGCACGCGGTGGCGCTCTTTCGCACGACGGGTCGCGTGATGTGCTTCACGCTCATCCTCGTGATCTTCGCCGGGTTCGGTGAACACGCTCGGCTGACCGGTGCCACATTGACTGCGACCGTGATCACCAGCGTCCTCCTGATCTGGTTCTTCACCAGCGTGCTCTCGTCTGCGATCGCTCGGTACATGCCGAACGGGCTCATCCAGATCAGCATTCCGTTCCTCCGGGTAGCCTTTGTTCTAGCGGCGCCTCTGCTCGCACTTGTCGACTTCGTTGACGAAGCAGTGCGTCGCCTCGCTGGTGCCGAGGCGAGCGGAGCAGTCGAGGCCGAAGAGGACCTCCTTCTCACCATCGAGGATTCCCGCAAAGAGGGCGAGCTCGATCCGCTTTCCGCACGCATTCTTGAGAACGTCGTCGAGTTTCGCTCGACGTCGGTGTCGAGCGTGATGACGCCGCGTACGAACGTGATTGGGCTCGAATACACCGACGATCTCGATCGCGTGCGCGCGTTCTTGGCCGAGGCCGGTCACTCGCGCATTCCGGTGTTCGAGGACAGCCTCGACCAGATCGTCGGTGTGCTCTACGTGAAAGACCTCGTGCGCTACCTCGGGACCGATGCGCCAGGTTTCCGTCTTCGCCCACTCCTCCGTGAGCCGATTCGCGTGCCGGAGATGAAGCCGGTCCGCGAATTGCTGCTCGACTTCCAGCACTCAGAAGTCCATATGGCGATCGTCGTCGATGAGTATGGTGGAACGAGCGGGCTCGTGACCATCGAAGACGTGCTCGAAGAGATCGTCGGCGAGATCAACGACGAGCACGACAACGACGCCGAAGAGGCGCCGGAACTGAAGCCGATAGGCGACGGACGTTGGGAGATCTCGGGCCGCTTCCGGGTTGGCGACCTCAATGCTGTCCTCGACGCCAGCGTTCCGGACGAAGATGACTACGACACCGTCGCGGGTTTCCTGCTCAAGCGATTCGGCCGAATTCCTCGAGCGGGCGAGTCCCTCGATTTCGAGGGTTGGCGCTTTGAAGTCGCGGCAGCGACGAGTACCCAGGTACTGATCGTCCGCATTCAGGCGCCAGAGGCCGAAGGCTCGCTGCCTCGGGGTCCGCAAGACGCCTCCGATTCGACCCGCAAATAGTTGCCTGCGGGAGGATGTCCTCTGCCCGGATTTCCCTCGTGACGCAAAGTGACGCGATCCTGAAACTGCGATTGGGCGAGCCCCAACAAGGCGACGGAGGTGCGTCGTCGATGGCCAGTCATGCCAGTGTCGCGTTGCCGGGCGGTGTTGGTTCGCGAGCCAACGTTGACTCGCCCTACGCACCGTATGACCACCAAGGCCGGTGGGCGGGCGACGCGCCAGCGCAACAGCCAGCGTTCTCCATCGGAGATTCGCCAGACGGACCGACGGCGCCGCCGCATTGGCGGCATGATCGACTCGTCGACCCGCGTGCCACTGACGGTGACCGGACGCTCGCTACGTTGATGCACCTGTGGTGGGTGTTTGCACTCATTGGACTGGGTCCCATCGCCGCGCTCTTCCCGTTGGTAGCGTGGATGGTGCGTCAATCATCGAGTGGATTCGTTGACGACCATGGGCGCGAGATCTTGAATGCTCAGATCACGCTGCTGATCATGGCCATCATTCCGCCGCTGTGGCCGGTTCTGATCGTCTGGTGTGTTGTCAACGCTATCGGGTCTATCCGGGCAGCGATTGGTGCCTCTCGGCGTGAGCACTTCCGATACCCGATGACGTGGCGTTTGATTCGCTGAGGCGTTTGTTCACCCAGCGATCGTTCACCATCAAGAAGACCCGCTGTTCGCGGATTGCGTTGGCGACGCGTCCAGTACGATGGCGTCGTGGCACTTGATCCAGTCGATCCTGATGACGATGACGATGCGCGCGATGCCGACGCGTCACTCGTCGCGCGCATGCGCGACGGCGATCGTGACGCCGCAGTCGAGTATCTCTGGCAGCGTCGCGATCTAATCCTCCAGTTTGGCCGTAAGCGGATGCGTCCCGACGATCATGTCGATCGCGAGCCCGAGGATCTATTCTCAACACTCTTGCGACGCGTCGATCTGATCGTCAAGCGAGGCCGCTTCACAGCGCAGACATCGAAAGAGGCCGATCGACTCGTGTTTGCAGTGCTGCGTCGAGCGATCGCCAACGTCTTCCGCCATGGGCGCGTGCGCCGCGATGGCCAAGCACGGGCTGCGATCTCGGACACAGTCGAAGACGATCTCGTGTTCGTTGATCCCGACCGGCTCCGAGCGATGGTCGCAGCGCTCGATGCGGATGAGTACGCGCTTTTCGTTGGGAAGTTGCGGGGAGCATCGTCGCGAGAACTCGCCGAACAGCTCTCAATCAATGAGGACACGGTTCGGCAGCGGTGGCACGCGCTCCGCAAGCGGTTGGCTCGAGACTTGCTCGGCGCGACACCCGATCAACGGACGAGCCCCGTTGGGGGCCAGCTTGGAGATCAGCTTGGGGGTAGGGGACAGGCCGCTTGAACCTCTTGGATCCAGTGCTCAGCCGACTGGCGTAACAGAGAACTTCGCGCGCGGCGATTCACGTCGGCGATCGCCCTGACAAGCGCGCAGAGCGCGGCGGCACCTTCTGCGTCACCCGAGTTCCGCGCCGCCTGCGAATCGCCCAAAAGTGTTTGGATGAGAGAGCGAACTCCGATCGCGCGGAGATCGTCGATGTTGACCACGTCTTCGAGTTCGAGCGGCGAGAGCGGTTGTCGCGACGATGTGCCGTACCGTTCGATACGTAGTTCGTCCGTGGCCGTCGGGGGAATGGACCGCACGCGTCGGAGTGCGGCGTCGTCGTCGCCTGAGATCCAGAGGTCAATGCAGCGTTGCAACTCGTTCGTGGGCGCTGCGAGACTCGCGAGAGATGTTTCGAGGCGCGTCGGTCCGGCCGGAGGCAGTGGCCGGGAAAAATCGCAGCCAGCGACGAACGCGGCCGTGATCAGCACAAAGAGCCAGCGATGTGCGAGGGCCACTCGCGCAGTCTACTTCCCCGGCTTTGAATGCCAAGCTTAAAAAAGCGCGAGTCCGACAAAGCGAGGTCGGACCGGAAGAGTTCCTCCGCGCACTCAACGACCCGCCGCGCTCATCCACGACCTATGCCGATCTGGTCGCGGCGAGACATGACGGGTCATTGATTGGGCCGAAGGGCGGCCCCGGAGAGAGTGACCTTTGAGCCATTCGTCACCTGCGGAGACCGCGCCACGAGACACGGTCTCCGCAGGGTGACATTTGAAGCGCGAGCGCGCTTTGAGCAAGCGCGTCGCGATCGAGCGTTTAGCGCACAAACCGTCCGAGATCTGTCTGATACACATGGGTCGCGCCACTGACATCAGCCATGACCGGTCCCGTCGCGAGCGGCGTATCGACGTGAACAGCGCTGACGAGATAGGTGACGCGGTAGAGCGAGGCACCGTCAGAAGGGCGGAACTCTTCGATGTCGATGTGCCGAGGAAGTCGTAGCGCGCCGAGCGATGCCGATCCACCATCGGTGGTTTGCCACGACGTGAAGCTAAAGCGGGTCAAGACTTCACCGTTCGGTGTGACGCGCTCGATCCGGACCGGCTCGCTGCGCTTGCTGGCAAGTACGGTGACAACGTGGACGTAACTCACGCCAAAGACCGTGCTTCCCGGAACTGTGGCGCGTTCATGGGCCACACCGTCGACGGTGACTGGCATCCACGCCGCTGCGGGGACATCTAACGCCTCCTCGGTGAGCTTGCGCATGTCGCTGAGTTTCATCTGCTCAGCGATGTTCGCGTCGCTCACCGGGCGCGCGTAGCTCGCAAGTGCGATCAGCGGATTCGGCAGCGTCATGCCAAGGACGCCAGGTTCACCAGCCTCGCTGACCGACATGATGTCGCTGCCGGACTGCGCCGTGAACTGCTGGACGCCGTCGTAGGTCAGGATGGTGTCCATACCTTTGAACCGGGTCGGATCGAGCCACGAGGTGGCGCTCCAAGCCTTGCCCGCCGCGCTGTATGCGAAGTGCCCGATGATCGGGTAGCCGTCACTTGCCACGGCGGGATACGAGCGTGCATCGATTGTGCTGAATTCGACGGTCGCTTCGACGGAGAGGGACTCTGCATTGCGAAGAGCGCGAACCAGAGTGCCCGGGTTTTCGGATGTGCTGGGACCCGCGACGCCAGTCCCGACGAGGAGTGACCCCGCCAGGACGAGCGGCGCCGCGAGCAGAGAGGAGATCAGACGACTATTGATTCGAAGCATGGAATCGGTTCCTTTGCTTACGCACCAGTGAACGTGGTCAAGCTGGTGCGGATGTGTTGCTTGAAAGAGAGCGGTCTTAGGAGAGAGGAGCAAGAATTACTGGCAATCTGGCGACGGCTCGCCGGACGCAAGTCCGCACGGCATGGGCATGCCACCCAGCGACGGCCGCAGACCGCACGGGGTGTTTGTCGCACGCAGCGCGTCTTGAAGCGGCGGATCAGAGACGTCGGTGCAAGGCCCAGCCGTGATGTTCCGAACGCACGACCAGTCGTTGGCGTCGGGGATTGCAACGCGCCGCCCGCAAAGACCCATCTGCTGGAACTCCGATGCTTGGGCTCGAGGCTCAGGGAGTAGCGCCGCCGCTGCAAAAGTGGCCAACCAACCCAAGCCAATGGACAAACGCCGTGCGGCGTAGTGAGACGCTCGACGGCGTACCTCCGCGTCAAATTGATCGCTCCGCCCGTGCACGGCGGTAGTTGAGGGAACTCCTCGGGGAAGGGTATTTGGAGCGTCTGCGGGCGGCAATGGTCGGGCCGCCGTGCGGTGACTGCGCAGCATGATGCGTCTCTTTCTGGATCGCGTTGGTGTGCGACCCGCAACACGAATCCCGGCAACCGAACTCGCGTGAGAGCAAGTTCACGAAAAAAGGAAAAATCGTCCGAGCGACCCTTGGAACCGTGTTCTGGGGGACGGCGCTGGGAAAGACGCCTAACGCGCAGCCGATTCGATATGACGAGGAAGGAGCAACTGAGTGCGAGCGAGGTCGAGCATCTGGCTGGTCGCGGTTTCGCCGCCATCTAGTCCGTGCCAAGCCTTTTCGCCTCCATCGAGCCAGTCGTCAAGCCGCAGGCGTTCGACCGGTGCGACGACTGGGCGGGTGTCTGACGGCGATTGAGAAACTCGAAGGAGCCGGGCGGCCGCGACGAGTCCGCGAAGTCGGTGCACCCAGCGCGTGTCCGACGCCACGAGAGCGGCGCACTCCGGCGCGGCGAGCGCGTCCTCGGCGACCGGAAGCCACGCGTCAGCGGAAGCGAGGTCTTGATGGGCGAGAGCGACGCTGGCCGCCAATGACGCGACCACCCAACGTTCCAGCGGGGACGCCCGCGCGACCGCGGGGCGGCGGCCTGCGAGCCATGTGACGACTTCGCGTTGGGCTTGCGCCGTCGGGGGGATTGACCCCGGTGCTCGGCCACGCGCCGCAAGGGCCGCGAGGTGCGGATCGGTGGGAGCGACACCGAGCGCCGATGCGAGCGTCTTGAACTCGGTATCGGCGGCTTGAATATTGATGGTCGTCGAAGGCGGCAACAGAAACCACGTCGCTGTTCCGCCTGCGGTGATTGCGACGACCGCCGCGAGCAAGATCCAGATCGCGCGAATTCGCCGCGCGCGATTGAGCCATTGATCGAGCTTCTCCTCGAGCGATTCAGCGCTCGGTCGTGCCGATGGAATCGGCGCAAGTGCACTCCGTACGAGTGCAGCCAGCTCCGGGTCAACCCTCGCAGTCGCCAGCGCACGCCGCCGGTGTAGATCGGCCTCCGATGGCGAAGCATGGGCGGCCTCGACAAGGGCGGCGTAGTCGCCGTACGGCGCGTCACCGGTCAAGAGCCAATAGAGCACGCCAGCAAGTGCAGCGACGTCGGATCGACTGTCGGGCTCCGCGCCGCGCCACTGCTCAGGTGACATGAACGCAGGGGTTCCACCGCTCGCGCCAGCAGCAGCGGGGACTTCAGTACCCCGCGCGCAGCCGAAGTCTGCGACGATCGCGCGAGTTCGTCGGTCAATCAAAATGTTGTTAGGACTCACGTCACAGTGGACGAGTTTCGCGTCGTGAATCGCGAGAAGTCCGCGAGCGACATCACGCCCAATCGACGCGATCGTGCGCTCCGCGATGCGCTTTCCGCGAGCGTTTTTCCAGGTGGTGAGGTCGATCGCCGTGACGCGCTGAAGAACAAGAAATGGCCAGCCCTCTGCGGTCACACCCGTATCGAGGACAGTGACAACATTCGGATCTTGCGCTAGCCGCGCGAATCGGCCCTCCGCGATCGCTTGATCGTGTCCACCAGAATGCGTCGGCTTCGGAAACAGCTTGATAGCGACGTCGAGCGTGTGGGTGTCATTCGACAGCTTCCGGTCCACCGCGCTCCACACTATCGCTTGTCGCCCATCCGCGATCCACGCTGTGAGCTCGTAGCGACCACTTTTGTCGTCGAGCGGCGCTCCGATCCTCGTACCAGCGACCGGATCGGGGAGCACTGGTTTCTCCTCGCTGACAACCGAAGAAAAGAAGATCGAGGCGATGCCCGATACCGGCTCGCGCGGCGACGTGTCTCGAGATGGCGGCGCCGGACCCATTGGACGAATCATCCCACGCGTCGACCCTTCCGCATACGGGACGGTTACCCGAGCGCGCGACCCAAGCGAAAGGCGCAACCAGTACACTTCTTCGATGCCGCTCCTTGAGGCCACCGGGTTGGTCAAAAGTTATAACGATCGCCGCGTGGTCGACGACGTCTCGTTCGTCGTCGAGCCCGGTGAAGTCGTCGGGTTGCTCGGTCGCAACGGCGCCGGGAAGACGACGTCATTCCGGATGGCGATCGGCATGATTGGTCCGGAGCGCGGGCGCGTGATGTTCAATGGTCGGGACGTCACGTTTCTCCCGATGTACCAGCACGCCCTCGCGGGCATGGGGTATCTGAGTCAAGAGCCGAGCGTTTTTCAGCGTTTGACCTGTGAACAGAATCTCTTGGCCATCCTTGAGTTACAGCCGGTTTCCCGCGACGCTCGTCGACGTCGCGTCAGCGAGCTCCTCGACCAGTTCTCACTCCGCCATAAAGCAAAGGAAGAAGCGCGCACGTGCTCGGGCGGTGAGCGCCGCCGGCTCGAGATTGCCCGCGCCCTCATTACGAAGCCGAGGCTGATGCTGCTCGACGAACCGTTCGCGGCGGTCGACCCGCATACGGTCGAAGAGCTGCAAGCCGAGGTCCGACGCCTCGCCGACGACGGCATCGCGATGCTCGTCACCGACCACAACGTCCAGCAAACGCTTCGGATCTGCGACCGCGTTTACATCATCGACAAGGGAAAAAACCTACGCGACGGTGATCCGCGGACGATTATCAACGACCCCGAGGTGCGCGAGGCGTACCTCGCTTCCACCTTCCGTGGCGATGAATTTGACTAACGTAGCGGCGATCTCTCGAAGCGCGGCGCGCGAGGGTTCGTAAGGGTTCGTGATACTTGGGCCGACCACCGAGGACGACCGATGCTGATTTCCTTTCGTCAAGCAGTCGTTGCAGCACAAGTTAGTACGGGAGCGCAGTCGCCTCGTGCCATCGCTGCGGTATTGGGATTGACGGTGCTTGGGCTGCTGTCAACGGGCTGTGTGCGCCGAGTTGTGTCCATCACGAGCGACCCGAGTGGGGCAATGGTTTCGCTGAACGACCGTGAGATCGGCCGTACGCCGTGTCAGGCCGAGTTCACCTACTACGGAACCTACGACGTGCGTCTGGAGAAAGAGGGCTTCGAACCACTCTCAACCAGCGCCGACGCGAACGCGCCTTGGTGGGACAACATGGGACCAGACGTGGTAGCCGAGGCGGTGCCGGCCGACTTGAAGTCACTCAATGAATGGCACTTCACGTTGATCCCCGTGCTGCAAGATCGCGCCGCGCTCGTCGATCGCGCGAAAGAACTTCGCGACCGGACCGCGGTGCTAACGCCGCAGCCGGTGCCTGAGCTGGCACCGACGACAACACCCGAACCGGCTCACAAGCCAGACTGATCGCGCGATCGAGATCGTCAATCAGGTCCTCGGCGTCTTCTAAACCGATCGAGAGTCGAATGAGATCTTCGGGCAGATCTCGCTCGGCGCGCGCCGAAGGCGGCATGCTGGCGTGCGACATGCGGCAGGGGAGACTCGCGGTACTGTTGACACTTCCAAAGCTCACTGCGATCGAGAAAAGATCCAGTGCTTCAATCAGGCGAGCCGAGCGGTTCACATCGCCGGTCTCAAAGGAAATGACCAAGCCCGGGCCGTCCGCTTGCGACGCGAGACGAGCGCGGTCGGGATGCGTCTTCAGGCCGGGAAAGCGAACGCGTTGAAGACCGACGCGATCCGCGAGCCACTCGGCGACGCGCTGTGCGCTGCGCTCCTGTCGATCGATACGAACGCCAAGCGTTTGCATTCCGCGCAACACGAGCCAACTATCGAACGGTCCAAGCACCGCGCCTTCGGCGTTCTGGAGAAACACGAGTCGTTGCGCCAGCTCCGGGGTTCGGGCGACAACCACGCCAGCCGTGACATCAGCGTGCCCCGAGAGCAGTTTCGTTGCGGAGTGCACCACGAGGTCGGCGCCGAGGTCGAGCGGCCGCTGGAGCCATGGACTCATCGCGGTCGCGTCGACGCAGAGAAGCGCTCCGCGCAGGTGCGCGAGGCGGGCGAGCTCCCCAAGATCGGGAACGCGGAGGAGAGGATTCGTGACGCTCTCGACGAACACAATCGTCGTGCGATCACCCATCGTCCCCGCCCAGTCACTGGACTCTCCGTCGATGAGATCGGCGTAGCGCACTGCCATGCCGCGCTCGGCGCAGACTCGCGAAAACAAGCGATACGAGCCGCCGTAACAATCTTCATGTGCGAGGAGTTCTTCGCCTGGCCGTAGAAGCCGAGTCACCGCCGTGATCGCCGCGAGACCGCTCGCGAACGCAAAGGCACCAGCACCGTTATCGAGTTCGGCGCAGCGCCGCTCAAGCGCAGCTCTCGTCGGGTTAGCGCTTCGCGCATAGTCGAAAGCGCCAAACGCCTCGGCTGACTCCTGCGCGAACGTTGCAGTCTGGTAGATCGGTGGTGAAGTCGCGTGCCACGGATCGCCGCGCGACGCATCGAATGAAATGAGTTTCGTGTGCTTGTTCATACAGCCACCTCGGCTTCGTTCGTTCTCAATGCCCCAGACTCGCTCGCCGCGCGGACAATCGCGCGATGGGCGTCGAGCGCGTCGGCGATGATGGACTCGGTTGTCGGCCAACGCCCTGCGCCCTTTCCGTGGGCGACAAAGGTCACGCCGTCGTCCGTTGTCACGAGCAGGCGATTCCAACACCCGCGGACGTCCGCTAGGGGATGATCGATCCCCAATTGCTCCGGACGCACACTCGCGATCAGTGCGCCGTTCGTGATTCTTGCCCGCGCGACGAGGCGAGTGATGCTTGGTCCGGAGTCGACGTTGCGGATCCCCTCGACCGTGCACTCGTCGGGCTCGCGACCGAATGCCAGGCGGCAGAGGATGCGGAGCTTCTCCGCAGCGTCGATGCCATCGACATCGGCGCTGGGGTCGGCTTCTGCATAGCCTCGGCGCTGCGCAAGCGCGAGCGCGCCCACCATGCTTTCACCGCCGCAGAGCGCTTCAAGAATGAAGTTCGTCGTGCCGTTGAGAACACCCTCAAGTTGCACGACGCGTCCGTGTTGCGCCCGGCGCTCGACGAGTTCGAGGCACGGCGCGACTCCACCGACCGAGGCGCTGAATCGCAGCGCAGCGCCATGGGCTTGCGCGACGGCACCAAGACGAATACCGTGTGCAGCAACGAGCGACTTATTCGCGGTGACCACCTGCGCGCCGCGCCGGAGCGACGCCTCAACGATCGACGCGGCGGGCTCACCACCACCCATGACTTCGATGACGAGGTCAGCCTCACGAGCGAGGGCGTTGCCGTTGGTCGTCAACAGCGAGCGAGGAACGCCCGACGCTGCGTGGCGCCCAACGTCGCGGACGGCGACACCGAGCAGTTCAAATCGATCTTCCAGTGCGATCAACCGCTCGTAGACGCCGCGGCCTACTGTGCCAAGACCGAGGAGCGCGACGGTCGTACATGCCTCGCGAGGCTTCGACGAGCGCGTCGTTGGAAAGTGACCGACGCGCGTGAGTCGGTCGGCAACCGCTCGGCCGACGTACACCGTTCGATGGCGCGACGCTGCCTCTGCGAGCGCGTGCGACTGAAACGCCTTCGCGTTCAGAGCGGCGGCATCGAAGTAACTGATCGACGCGTACGAGTGCTCAGGTGCGAGCGGGTCGTAGAGCCCATCCACATCCTTGATGAGGATGCAGTCGGAGTCGAGCGCTTCGGCCAGAAGTACGGCGGTCAGATCGGAACCGCCGCGACCGAGGAGTGCGATGCTCCCGGTTGCAGTGACGCCCACGAAGCCGGGCACAACGACGACTTCAGCGCGGTTGAGCGCGGCCCGAAGATTCGTCGCATCGGTGGACGCGACCGTCGCGCTCAGCGCCGAACCCTCTACGCGAATCCCCAGCGCTGACGGTGAGAGGACCTCGGTGCGAAGTCCGGCGCGGTCGAGCGCGAGAGCGAGGAGCGCCGATGTCTCCTCTTCGCCGAGCGCTACCAGTGCCGCCGTTGACTCCTCCGAGGCATCCGGGCCGAATGTTGCGGCGCGCGCGAAGAGCGCGTCGGTGCGACCCGCGAACGCGCTGGTGACAGCGACGACGCGCTGACCAGCGCGAACGTGACGGTGTACCTCGTGCACTGCGAGCGCGAGGTCAGCGTCGCGTTTGAGCACCGATCCGCCGAACTTAATGACGACGACCGAGAGATCTTGCTTACGAGACACGCGACATCTCCCGACGGTCAACTGGACGGGCTGCCAGTGCTTGGGCGAGATCGCGCTTGAGGTCGTTGACGCTTTCGATGCCAACCGAAAGACGCACCAAACCGTCGGTCAATCCAATGGCGGTGCGCTGCGCGCTTGGCACATCGCCGTGAGTCATGCTGGCGGGGTGGGTCAGAAGACTTTCGAGTCCGCCGAGGCTTTCCGCCAACGTGATGACCTTGAGGTTCCGCGCGAGATCCTTCGCAGCAGCGAGACCTCCCGCGAGTTCGAACGTCACGATGCCGCCGTGTCCCCCGGTGTGCTGCGCCCGCGCGAGTTCGTGCTGGCGATGCGTGCGGAGTCCTGGATAGAGCGTGCGTGCGATGCCGGTCCGACCGTCGAGCCAGCGGGCAATCTCGAGTGCGGACGCTGAGTGCCGTTCGAGTCGAAGCGGGAGCGTCTTGAGCCCTTGGAGCGTGAGCCAAGCGTCGAATGGGGATTGAATGTTGCCGAGCGACTTGCGGAGGAAGCGCAGGCGCGTTGCCAGTATTTCGTCACGGGTCGAGAGCGCGCCGCCGATCGTTGCGTTGTGTCCATCAATCCACTTCGTCGTTGAAAGAAGCGATACGTCCGCGCCGAGGTCGAGGACGCGCTGGTGCACTGCGGTGAGGAACGTGTTGTCAACCGCGAGCGGAATGTGCGCCGCTCGGGCGAGTCGCGCGGTCGCCGCGATGTCGCAGAGATCAAGTGTCGGGTTTGCCGGGGTCTCGACCAGAAGCAGCTTCGTGCGCGGTGTTAGAGCGGCGGCGATAGCGTCGAGGTCTGTCGCGTCGACAAAACTCGTTTGAATGCCGAGCGGGGCGAGGATCTCGCGAAAGAGACGCACGGTGCCGCCGTAGCTTGCTCGCCCGACGATCGCGTGATCACCTTGAGCGAGAAGTGCGATTGCGAGCGTGTGCGTCGCGGCGAGGCCCGAACTGAATGCGACGGCGGCGGGCGCGTCGTCGATCGCGGCGATGCCGCGCTCGAGCGCTTCGACGGTCGGGTTCGATGCCCGCGAGTACGTGTGCTCTTGCGGCTCGCCCGGCTCCAACTGTGCGAACGTTGCCGATTGCACAATCGGAGCCACAAGCGGCGCGGCTCGCGGCTGCGAGGAACTGGGCCCAATCGGGCGCGACCTCCAACCATGCACTGCTCGCGTGCGAATCGAGGCGAGTGAAACGACTGCCTCGACCTGCGCGGCGTCAGATTGCGAGGTGGCGTCGTTCGACGATGAGAAACGCTGTGACATGCCTCGGGTCTCCCGAAGGCGTCATCAGAGTTCCAGCGCGAACGATGTGGCTGCGGCGAACGTCGCCGCTACTCGGGGACGGTCTCTGAGAGAGAACGCTCCGCCGGGTGAGGTTGATGGATATCGCTGGCGTCGCGGCTGCTCCGGTAGGTTCCGGGGCTCGGGTCGGACGCATGCGCTTCCACCGCATCGTTCCCCTCGAACTGCTCCAGGTGAGCTTGCGCGAGGGGCTGGCCTCGGCACCGCGGTTCGCACGATTCTTGCCCGATCCTCTTCAGGGTAGGGGCTCAAAACGTGGACTCGGTTGCCGCCCGGGGGTTGAGGCCAACCCGGGACTCGTGATACGCGAGGCGGGAACGTAGAGCGCCGAGCGATCGCCGTCAAGGTGCTTGAGCGACAGCGGTTGTGCGCGGCCGTTGGTCCCAGCGGGGATTGCGGCGCGCAGAGCCTCCCAATGGCGCCCAGATTCGGCGCGAGAAATTTGCGTTGATCACAGGACGTCCACAATTGAGGCTATCAGTCGTAACTATTTGGAAATACTGGAATTAAGAATCTTGCTCAGACATCGCGTCGCCCATTGACCCGCTCGGCGACGCGCCGCTATCGTGGGCCGCCCGTCCCCTTTCAACAAGCTTCTTCTTCTTCGCGGTCGTCAGGCCGCGTCTCGCCGCTCGGGTGTGTCGGAGCATCCGAGCGGCGCTTTTTTTTGGCGACTGTTCCGTTGATGACGTGAAGAGCCCAGTCGCGTCGCACGTGGCGCGCGATCGGGGTCACCGCATCGACAGCGCTTCGCGAACTGGTCGGCCACCGACGATGGCGAGCGCCATGGCGACGGACGCCTCGCATGACTCGCTGCGATTCCATCCACTGATCGGGCCACTGATTGGTCCGTCGATCGCCGTGGACCCGCCCGAACTGGCGTTACTCGCGACGATTGTCGCGCTCGCGTCGCTGAGCAAGACGACCGCAATCGCGCGGGTCTGCGATGCCAACCGTCGAGCGCCATCGAGATCATCTGCGGCCGCTGGCATCAGTGTCCTGAGTGCGATGTGGTCGACGACGAAGACTTGGCAGAGTTCGCTCGCGTTGCCAAACGTCTCGCGATCAAGTCGATCCTCGCCAGAGACCAGTGGCGAACGCCGGACGAAATCGACAACGCGCACCGCGTTCGGGGCCGCAATCAGCATGCGGTCGATCGCGCTGCGGCCCTGGCCGTGGCGGCGACTACAGGCGTCGGTGACGATGGCTTCGGCGCTTCGAGCGAGCGCCTCGACGTCGCTGTCAAATTGCAGATTGTCGAACGCGGCGTAGGGTTCGAGTCGGATGGTTGCGCCACGCTGAATACGACGCGGTGTCGCCAAGTCGGAGTCAACCTGCACGCTTGCCACATCGAATCCATCGCTGAGGAGGCGATCGGCGATGTCTCTCCCCGATCGGTCCATGCCGACGCGGCCCACTGGGGTCGCACTGGCGCCGCGCGCCTTTGCGGCGCGCACCGCATCGGCGGCGATTCCGCCAGCGTCGGTCGCGCCGTCTCGATCAACGGCGTACAGGCTTCCGACCGCGACAAGGTCGATACGGTTCATTAGAACGCGAAGCTCACGCCCGCGTAGCCCTCAAGGGCGTTGATGCCGGGATTGTTGCTGGCGGTCTGGGCATTCGAAATGTGGAACCAGCGAGCGCCGACGAGGAGTCGCGTGTCTTCGGACAGCGCGAACGATGCGCCGACTCCAGCCCGTGGAGTAAAGACGAATTGCGTTGAATCCGGTGGCACATCAGTGGTTGTCGCGAGAATGCCGATGCCAAGATCGGCGTACAGTGACCACGTTTCATAATCGAGAAAGTGCCAGCGAATCACAAGCGCAAGTCCGCCGCCGCCAGCGTCGTCGCCGGGCTGCGCGATGTAGGCGCCCTCGGCTTGCAGGTCGATTGAGAACATTCTGATAGGGAACCACGACACGCCGATGGCGCCAGGCACGATCGACGTTTCATCAAAGTCATTCGCGTACGCGATTGATAGGTTGAACGTCCAGGTGCCCGCGTCGCCCCAACGCGGTGCCGCAGTGCGCAGCGCGGTCGGATCGAACGCTGCGGGTGTCGCTGCGGTTCCGGTCGAGACCGCGGCGTCAGTCGCGCGGTCATCTGTTGTTGTCGTGCCGAGGGAAAGCGGGATCGGAGCGGCCGGGTCGAGTTGGAACGTCTCGGCGGCTGCGCGTCCAGTGAAAAGGACGACGGCGCAAGCGACCGAGGGGAGAGCCGTAGAAACGTTCATGTCGCACCACGGTACCGGAAGGTGCGATTCCGCGCCAAGTGTGGGAGCAACGCCGAAGCGTCAGATCGCGTAACCACGCGGATGCGCACGCCGCCATCGCCATGCGTCTTCAACCATCACATCAAGACTCGCGCGCCGCGCTTGCCAGCCGAGTTCGCTCCGAATCTTGCCCGGCGAGTTGACGAGGGCCGGTGGGTCGCCAGCGCGGCGACTCCCGGTTTTCGCTGGAATCGGTAGACCCGTGACACGTCGACATGAATCAAGTACTGCGCGCACGGAATGGCCGGTGCCCGTGCCGACGTTGTAGATGAGCTCGGTGTCGTCGCCGAGCCGCGATGACACGAGGACGTGGGCATCCACGAGATCGGCGACATGCACGTAGTCGCGAACGCAGGTGCCATCTGGTGTTGACCAGTCTTCTCCGAAAATTGTCAGCGCGTCGCGGGTTCCGAGTGCGACATCGAGACAAATGGGAATGAGATGTGTTTCCGGTCGGTGGTCCTCGCCGATGCGGCCAGCGGGATCGACGCCGCACACGTTGAAGTAGCGAAGAAATGCGAAGCCGAAAGCCCGGCCAGCGCGGCGCTGTGCTTCGGCGTGGTCCAAGATGATGCGTTCACAGGCGAGCTTCGACCGACCGTAAGGGTTCACGGGCATTTGGGGACACGTCTCATCGATTGGAACTCGCTCTGGTGGCGGTTCGCCGTAAGTCGCGCACGTGGAACTCAGCACCATGCGAGTGACTTGGGCGGCGCTCATCGCTTCAAGGAGCGACAGTGTTCCAGCCAGATTGCCGCGCCAATAGTCGAGCGGCTTCTCGACGCTCTCGCCGACATACGTAAGCGCGGCGAAGTGCATGACTGCGTCGACACCACGGAGCGCGGCGGTCAGCGCGTTCGTGTCGCCGAGGTCGGCGCGAATGAAGCGGCATCGCGAGCCACCCACATTCGCAAGAATGTCGACCGCGGCTTGGTGCCCGCGGAACAGATTGTCGACGACCGTGACCTGATGTCCGTCGTCGAGCAGCCGCAGCGACGCGTGGGATCCGATGAAGCCGGCACCGCCGGTGACGAGGACGTGCATAGGGAGATTCGGGTGGTTGGTGACGTGTGAATGGTTCGGAAGGGGGGCGGTGGCCAATAAGGAGCCACCAGCCGGAAGAAGTACGCACAGACTATCGGCCAATCCGAGATCCCACTCTATTGGGAGGTCGGCTCGGCCGATGAGTCCGTGCCATGGCCATCACCGCGATCTTGATCGGAAACGTTGCGACCGTCCGTTCCCTCGAACGACAACTCGCGATTTTGCCGCAGCCTCCGGTACTCCTTGGGTGCGTGTTACATGCCGCCGATGTGGGACAGCGCGTTGTGCGCGGGATTCCGGTGCTTGGAGCGCTCGACGAACTGGAGTTGGTCTGCGCTGGGCTTCATCCTTCCATGGCGATTGTCAGCCTCCCCTCGGTGATGCAGGAGCTGATCGCGGGCGTGCGCACGCGGCTGCGAAAGCTCGGCGTCGCTGATCGATTCATGGCAACGCTGGAAGATCAACTGGCTGGAGTTGGGCCGCGCACCGAAATCGACATCGATCTCGCCACGCTGGTTGGGCGGCCGCCGCGCGAGCTCGACGAGGCATCGATCGCTCGCGTGATCCGCGGACGCACCGTCGTGGTGACTGGCGCTGGCGGTTCGATCGGCAGTGAACTCTGCCGCATCGCGGCTCGATTCGAGCCCGACCGACTCGTCATGATCGACCGAAGCGAAAACGCGCTGTTCGAAATCGATCGGCAGATCGCGCGCAAATTTCCCAAGCTGCGTCGTCACGCCGCGCTCCACGATGTCGTCGACGCGACGGCGACGAAAGAGCTCTTCGCGGCGGTCCGCCCAGATGTGGTTTTTCACGCCGCTGCGCATAAGCACGTTCCGATGAGCGAGGATCATCCGGGGGCGGCGATCGACAACAACATGTTCGGCACGATCTCGACCGCAGACGCCGCAGTCAGCGCGGGCGCGGAGCGATTCGTGATGGTGTCGACGGATAAAGCGGTGAATCCGACGTCGGTGATGGGGATGACCAAGCGGCTCGCAGAGCTCTATGTTCAGCACGTCCACCGCCACGGGCAGTCACGGCGCGATCGAAAGACCGCATGCTCCATGGTGCGCTTCGGAAACGTGCTCGGATCGTCGGGCAGCGTCCTCGATACTTGGAAGCGTCAGATTGCCGACGGCGGCCCGGTGACAGTGACCGACCCGCGCATGACGCGGTACTTTATGACGATCCCCGAAGCGGCAGCACTGGTGATTCAAGCGGCCGCCCTTCACGATTCGGCGAGCGCGGACGGTGAGGTGTTTGTCCTCGACATGGGCGAGCCATTCCGGGTCGTCGAACTCGCCGCGCGATTTATCGCCGCACACGGACTCGTTCCCGAGTTTCCGAGCCGGAGCGAGCGCGGTGGAGTTCCAGTGGCGCCGGGCACGATGCAGGTCGTCTTCAGCGGGACGCGACCCGGCGAGAAGCTGTTCGAAGAACTAGCGCTCGACCGCGAATCGATTCGCCCGACGCGACACGCCGACATACGCATCTGGGGTCTTCCCGCACCCGATCCGCACGCAGTCACTCAATGCCTCCACGAACTGTCCCCGGAGCGCCGGCCGCGCGACGCGGCGTCGCTCGCCGAGCTCATCCGCCGCCACGTACCGGAGCTGCGTCAGCAGAACGCCGCTGAGGTCATCGCGCGAGCGGCGTAATTGTCCACGCTTCTGGGTCGTTCGCACACCTTGCCGCCCGGCGAGCATCGTGCGATCATGTCCCCCGATGGATCGCCCGAGATATGCCCCGGCCTCCCCGGTTTCGATACCGGCGGGCCAAGGCCCCAAGGACGGGGCTGCAAAGGACCTGGCTGGCAACGCCGCCGGGCCGTTGGGCGGTCAGGCTGCGGCAAGTCAACGTGGGGGCGACGCGGAGCGCGGTGGCACGCGATCCTTTGCGCTTCGCCTGGCGGGGAGCGAGTTGTGTGAGAGCCACGCCACTCCGCCCGCGCTGCGGCGGAACCTTGGAGTCGACGATCGAGACACGAGCGCTGTCCTCGCCGAAGCGGTGGCGCTCCTCGCCGCTCTTCGAGCCGGGCGAACGCAAGTCGAAGCGAAACTCGAAGAGACCGGACGGCGTGATCCGATCCGCGTGGTGACCGGGACCTCGGCACTCGATTCCGCTATCGCGCGCACCGAGGCGATGATCCAACTGCTCAGCGAGATGGCGGATCTGCGGCGTGACGCAGATTCCTGCTAGCAGCTCTTCGTTGACTCCGCTCCATCGCTCTTCCCCACACCGGTTACTCCCCACACCGTTTACTCAATATCCGCGGCTTCGCCCTTCAGCTTCTTCTCTGCGTAGCGGCGCAGCCAATTCTCCCACGTCTTACCCGCCGCAGTGTCCTTGCCGCTGAACGTTAGTTGCGCGATGTCCGAGTAGCGGACCGTCACCTTTTCCTCGCCGCTGAGCGAGGGGGACGCAGCGGGAATCAGCCGGACGACGGACGCCTCAAGCGTGGGGCCCGACTTGCGATCGAAGAGATAGCCCTCAACGATCGAACCGTTCTTCAGCGTGATCGTGACATCGCCGCGATAGTCGCAGGCCTGATCAAGCGCGAGGCGAAGCGCGGTCGGATCGGCGTCGCGCACGATCGTCCCCTGAGTCAACTCGTGGTTCGCTCGAAAATCTTGCTTGGTCTCTTGCGGCATTGGTCAGGGAGCTCTTGCGAGGGACGAGGCGAATGGAAGGCGTCACAACCGAAGTTCACGCCCCGAAAGCGGATCCAGCATCTTCCAATGGGTGCGCAGGGCGATCGCTTTGATGACGTCCCAGCCTACATCCTCGTCGGTCAGCTTCAACAACATTTGGGGAACTGGGTCGGTCTCGGGCGGCAACTCGATCTCAATTCCTGGACCGTACAAAATGTCTTCGCCGTCGGACTGCGGCGCGGTGTTCAGCGTACGCAGCAGTGCGTACAGCTCACGTCGAGTGCCAATCGGCGCCATGCCGTTCCCTGTCGACGACGGACTCGCGGCCAAGATGACAAGACTGCGCGGCATGATCTGGATTCGCGAAGCGCGCGGACGGCGCGAATGTGGCGCGAAGGGGGCAGAGTGTAGCGGAGCCGACCATTGTCGCGGCGCGATCAGCTTCGTCGCTGAGGGAAGAGGCTTCTAGCCCATTTCACTCAGCCCCCATCACTCAGCCAAAAGTTCTGCGACCTTGGCAACCAACCGCTGGAGCGGAACTGGCTTCTGGAAATACGCCCCCACCCCGAGACTCTCGGCGTACGCCTGATGCCTTCTCCCCTGATTGGCCGTCACCATGATGACCGGAGGTGGGTTCTCGAGCTCTTGGAGTTTTTCCATCACGAGGAAGCCCGACGCCTTGGGCAGCATCATGTCGAGCACGATCAAGTCGGGGCGCTCGTCATGGATCGCGCTCACCGCAGCGCTTCCGTCGGCTGCGGTCCGCGTGGTCGCGCCCGCTGCTCGAAGAGCGAGTTCGATCGATCCCAAGATGTCGGGATCGTCGTCGACGATCAGGATGCGGCGCGAGGCCAGCGTCGAGTCGGTCATACTCGCATCATACGGGTCGTTCGCATGAAGCCATGAGTTCATCTGTCATCCACGGCAGACTCGCGAGTTTTCCGCGAAGTCGCGCTGGCATCGGTTGGCCTTCGCGCTCGTGTTTTGGTCGGCTCTTCCAGCGGCGATGGACCCAAAGATATTGCGTCGGGACGGTTCGGATCATCGATTCAAGCGCGCGGTTGAATCGTGCGGTGATGTAGAAGAGTGGATCGTCCTGCGATTCCCAGTCGCTCGGCCAGATCACGTCGAGACCAGAGATTTCATATCGAAATTGCTCGCCGACGCGCGAGGCCATGCCAGCGACGACGGGAATCCGATACCGCATCGCGAGCAGTCCGATTGACTTGTAGCTGGAAGCAAGTCGGCCGAAAAAAGGCACGAAGAGCCCGTCGTCGCCTGCGTTCTGATCGGCGATGAACGCAATTTTTCCGCCGCCCTCGACGATGCGCTGCAGCTCCTCGGTCGCGCCCCACTTCGTGATCACCTTGAGTCCGCTCGCCTGTCTGGCGCGGAAGAGCCAATCACTCACGAGCGGATTATCGAGCGGTCGCGCGAGCGCGGTCATCCGAAAGCCGATCAGCGCGAGGGTGTAGCCCAGTAGCTCCCAGTTGCCGATGTGGCCGGTGAGGAAGATGCACGGACGATCGGAGAGGAGCAGGTCAAAGACGTCGCCGAACGGACCGAAGCCAACGTGCCGCTGCCACGACCACTCATGGACGACCTTGGGCATGACGATCGCATCGACCATGAAAAACTGGAACAGATTGCGGATGCTGTCCAGTGCGATCCGCTCGGTCTCAGCTCGCGACAACTCGGGAAACGAGCGAGCGATGTTCACCCGCGCACGCTCGGTGCGCTTCGGCGAGAGCCGCGCGTACACCGACGCGATCGCCTTCGCAGACTGCAACGACTGCGAAGGCGAGAATGGCTCGAACAGCCCGCAGGTCAGGCGTAGCGCGGTGTACTGAGCCCAGTCGGTGGCGGATGGCACGCGTTAGAAACGCGCTCAGCGCGAGGTCGTGCCACCGGTAAGAATCTGGAAGCGGTTCCAGTTGAGCACCGGAATTCGAGCGTTCGAGGCTTGGAAGAACAGACGGTCGTAGGTCTCTGCGGCGTTACGCGCCGCGAGGAGCGCTTCGATCTGCGTCTCGGTGGCATCCGGAGGTGGCGGCGGCGGTGCCATCGGCTTCATGCCGAGCACGAGGAAGTCGAGGTCGCCCGAGAGCGCCTCGCCGTCGATGACTTCTCCGCCCCACGCGCGAATTTGGCTCTTGAGGTAATCGGCCTCGTTGTCACTGGGCTTGCCGTCGCCGTCGATGTCGAACTTGCCGTGAACCAGGAACTTGAACTTGTAGTCGGGGTTGAACACCGCGTTCGCGATGACGTCGTCCTTGACGACGGGGCGGCCCGTGGCTTGGCGAGTGATCTTGCAGGTCGACGTTGAATCGGCGACACGCATGACTTGGAGCGACGCCTTGCCGCGGTTCTGACCGCTGCGATCAGACGCCTGAATCGCGTTCGCGTCGTCGTACACCTCGAAGGTCATGCCGGGCACAACGCGATCCCGTTTCCCGATGTTGATGAAGACTTGATCGCCCGAACCTTCAATGGCGATGATGCGACCGTCGACAAGCTCCGCCGGATTTGCTGGCTTCACTTCGATCGCCTTTACCTTGTCCTCAAGGGCACGCACGCGACTGTCCTTGATGGAGGCGTCAGCGCGGAGCGAGTCAATCTCCGCTTGCATTTCGTTCTTCTGGGAGTTGAACCGCTCGTTGAGTCGGGCCCGCTCCGCGTCAAGCGTGGCGATCGCACCGCGGACCTTTTCTTCAAGCTCGGTCGCGGCGGTGCCGTAGCCCGAGATCTCTTGTCGCACGGCGTCGACCTTCGCGTCGCCGTCCTTGCGGGCGGTTTCAGCCTCTTCCTTCGCAGACGCGACGAGCTTCTTCAGATCGTTGACCGTTGTGTTCAGCGCGTTTGATTCATCGGACTTTGCTTTGAGTTGACGGCGCACGTCAGCGAGCGTGTCCTTGACCGTCTTTTCCTTCGGCACACCGAGCTCGGTCTGCAACGCGGAAAGGTCGGCGCTGCGGTTTCCCGCAGCCCACGCTGCGGTCTCAGCGCGCTGATCCATGAGGTAGCCGTACAGGCTCTTCTTGTCGGTGGCCGCGCTCGCCTTGAGCTGCTTCGATTCCTCAGCTTGCTGCTGCCCGGGTGTTATGAAAGCACCCAAGTCAGCCTCGGCGGTGTTCGCCCGCTGCATCGCTTCGTTCTTTCCCACGTAGAAGACGATCGTCATGACCGTCGTGAAGACGAAGAGGAGGACGAACACGACTAGGGCCACAAGCACCCCTGTGCCGCCACCAGAACGAATGGCCATCGGCGAGATCTCCGGCTGAACCGACGACTACGGGCCCCGCCAACCGCGGG
This sequence comes from Phycisphaerae bacterium, assembly GCA_034440475.1. Lineage (GTDB taxonomy): Bacteria > Planctomycetota > Phycisphaerae > Phycisphaerales > SM1A02 > JAEUIT01. The sequence goes on from JAWXCC010000272.1 coordinate 25,980, forward strand.
GGGCTTCCGGATCCGTCAGGATGCGAACTCAAGAGTGTCGCGGGGAACGTCGACTCGGTCAAGCCACGACATGGAGCCACGACACGGAGCCATGACACTGGGCCATGGCACCGGGCCATGACACCGGGCCATGACACTGGGCGACGGTACGAGAGAACTCAGCCCTTGGTTGCTCGAAGCGCTTCGGCAATCGTCGTCACACCAGCGCGGACCGTTGCATAGGCTGCGTCGCGGAGCAAGGAGAGCTTGCGTTCCTCCAGAGCGGCCGCTGCGATTCGGCTCGCGTTGGCGCGCGACATGACGAGCTCGCGCGTCCGCTCAGTGAAGGTCAGAAGCTCGTAGATTCCGACGCGACCCCGGTAGCCGGTCGAGCGGCACTCGCGACAACCGACGGCTTCTTGGAGGAGGCAGGGCGTTCCGAAGTCACTGGGAAGATCGGCGGCGGCCGGCTGGTGCCCGCGGCGGCAGTGTGGACAAAGCCGCCGCAAAAGCCGCTGCGCCATGATGCCTTCGACCGAACTGGCGACGAGGAATGGTTCCACGCCCATGTCCAAAAGGCGCGTCGTCGCACCCGCAGCGTCGTTCGTATGGAGCGTTGAGAACACGAGGTGCCCGGTGAGCGACGCCTGCACCGCAGCTTCGGCGGTTTCCTTATCGCGGATCTCGCCGATCATGATGATGTCCGGGTCGTGGCGCAGAATCGCGCGCAGCCCGGCGCTGAAGGTCAGGCCGACTTGGGCATTCACTTGGATCTGATTCACGCCGGAAACGTGGTACTCGACCGGATCCTCGACGGTAATCGCTTTGACTTCCTCGCTGACGATTCGCCGCAGCGATCCATACAACGTCGTGCTTTTGCCGCTCCCGGTCGGACCGGTGACCAACAAGATTCCGTGCGGACGAGCGATCAGGGCATCCCACTGCGTGAGGATCTCGCTGGGCATGCCCAGCTCTTCAAGGCCCATCATCACCGCGCTCTTGTTGAGGATGCGAAGGACGACCCCCTCACCGTGCAGCATCGGAATAATCGAGACGCGCAAGTCGTATTCAGCGCCTTTGTTTCGCAACGTGATGCGGCCATCCTGAGGCTTTCGCTTCTCAGCGATGTTGAGGCTCGCCATGATCTTGAGGCGACTCGTGATCGCGTTGCGGTAGCGGCTGATGGTTTGCGGCACGCCCGCTGCGGTCAGAATGCCGTCGATGCGATAGCGAACGTGCAAGTCGTTTTCGTAAGGCTCGATGTGGACGTCCGTCGCTCGCTCGCGCACTGCTTCGAGCAGCAGGTCGTTGACTAACCGAATGACGCTCGCTTCTTCGGCTCCATCGGCACCGTCGCTCGCTTCGAACGCACCCGTATCGCCCTCGGACTGACGATCCTTTCCGTCGGCGGCAAGGGCATCGAGTGTGTCGCCAGCGACGCCGTAGTGGCGCCGAATGAACTTCGTGACGTCTCGGTCGTCCGCGAGAGCCAACTCGATCGAGAGACCGGTCACCATGCGAAGTTCGTCAAACGCGGGAAGCTGAAACGGGTCGCTCGTGGCGACGCGGAGCGTCCTTGCGGTTCGCGCGATGGGGACTGACCGCAGCCGAAAGACGAGTTTCGCTGGTAGCGCCTTGAGCGTGGCGTCATCGGGATCGACGGATTCCAAGTCGACAATCGGCAAGTCAAACTGCTCGGCGACGGCCGTGAGAACCGCTCCCGGCGCGACGAAGCCAAGCCGTTGAATGACTTGGTCGAGCCGCTCGCCGCTGCGCTTCTGTTCCTCGATCGCGCGGGCAAGCTGCTCGTCGCTCACGAGTCCACTGGCAGCAAGCAGGCGTTCAAGGCTCATGAACCGCTCATCGTAACGGTCGTCCTTAGATCGATCCGAACAGTCATACGCCGCGGATGATCGCCGCGCTGATCGCGTGGCCGTGGAGCCACGACCGATTCCCGACGGGGCCGATCTCGCCCGCAGCGTAAAAGCCTGCAATTGCTGGATCGTTGAGGCGACGTGCGAAGGTCGATGCGTCGCGACTCGGTGTGCCAAAGAGCCGCTTGCCGCGAGTGTTGCAAGTCGCGAGCAAGACAGCAGCGGGCGGTTCGTGCATCTGCTCGCGGTCGAGGAGCAGGTCGAGATCTTCGATGGCGGCCTGTCGGTCGCGCAAGTGAAAACGCACGGTGCGTCCGGGGCGAACGACATCGCCGATGACGAGCGCTTGCCGGCGCAAGTCGGCACCAAGCACGTTCCGGAGCAAGAAGTCACCGCGCCCGAATCGCTCGCGATACTCGTCGATAGCGATGCCGATCAGAAGTCCTTCGCGCGCAGCGGCACGGTCGGCCTCGGACTCGCGTTCGAGCAGGTCTTGCACTGCGCGGAGCGTTGGCTTGCCACCGATCTCGAGCACGGTATTACCGCGCGACTTCGTGACCACGAACGTCGGACCGATGGGTCGACAGCCTGGACTAACAAGTGGGTCGACTCGCACTGCTCCAGCGAGCGTCACGCCGACCGCTCCAGTGGCAGAGAGGTGATCATCGAGAAGCAGGACGTTCGCACCGGGCTGACTTGAGCCGCTCGCGAGTCCACCCATGATCGGCAACGTCTGCGGCTTGAGGATGTCGGCGATTCGCGCCAAGAGTGCCGGTGCTTGAACCGAGAAGGGATCAGCGAACAGGAACGTCGCGCGGGCATCGTCGCTGACGCCGAAGCGCTGGCGAAGTGCAGCGTCGTCCCAATTGGCGGGAGGTCCATCGGCGAAGTCGAACGCGATCGGGGTGACGGTGACACCGGGCAAACGCAGGGCGAGCGTCGCAAGACCGGCAGACTGCTCGAACTCGTGCTTCCGTCCCACCACCCATTCGGCCGTGACGCCAATCACGTGCCGCGGATTGACCGCTCGGCGAAGAACATGTGCGGCATCGGCGAACGCCGCTCGGTGATGAAAGGACCCAAAAATAAAGAGTAGGTCGGGCGACTGGGCACCATCGGCAGCGAGTTGATCGGCAACTTCCATTGCCGCCGAACGCGTGTCGTACCGGCCCGACGCGGCCGAACGAGCTGCGAGCGCGGGGGGAGGTACTGGATTCGGAGCTGGGGTTGGACTGGGGTTCGGCATGGGGTTCTGCATGGAGAAGCCTTGCGGCCGCGGTGCGAATCTGCCATCATCCCCGATTCGCCAGAAGGTTCCAGAACGATTTCACTATTCCGCGTCACCACTGCGTGAATTGATGCCAACGAACCGCATCACTTCGCGCCTCGAGGATTGAGACAGTGCCGAATACCGAATCCGCAAAGAAGCGCGTCAGGCAGAACGAGCAGCGGAACGCCGTCAATAACTGGCGCAAGCGCCGGATCAAAGATCAGACCAAGGCGTTCCTCGTCGCGTTGAACGCTGGCGATGTCGCGCTCGCTGAGACGGAGTTCCGCAAGGTCGCGGCCGTGCTCGATCGGGTCGCCTGCACGAGCACGCTGCACAAGAACACTGCTGGCCGCCGCAAGAGCCGGTTGGCGAAGCGACTCAACTACGTCAAGGTCCATGGATCGCTCCACGGACACGGAAGTCACGCATCGAGCCCGTCCGAGAAGGGTGCCGTGAAGGGTGCCAAGAAGCCAGCGGCGAAGACCGCAGCGAAGGCGGCGGGAACGGCGAAGCCAGTTGCGAAGCAAACTGCCAAACCCACGGCCAAACCCACGGCCAAACCTGCGGCCAAACCTGCGGCCAAACCTGCGGCGAAGTCAGCTGCCAACCCCGCGACGAGCAAGAAGGCCTGACCGCCACGTTGGGCGCCACGGTGACTAGCAGTGCGTCTCGATAGAGCCTACGTCGGAGCGCTCAGAGAACGGTGCCTCAACCGATAGCGTTGGAGACGTCGGCGAATGGCGAAACGAACGAACGCCGTCCGCGCCCGCGGGTTGACCGCAGCGGACGGTTATTTTTCGCGCTCGCAGCAGCCGCTTGAGATTCTCGTTTTCTTACTCCCGCTCATCGTGTTCTACGAGATTTGGCTGGTGCTCATCTTAAGGAGCGGCGGCGGCTCGGTGATGACGAACAAGGCGCACGAGACGCTGCTGCGCGTCTTCGAGGTCTTCGGGCTCGATGGCGCGCGGCTCAGCCTTCCGGCCCTGTGCCTTCCCGGCGTGATGTTGGTCGTGGTGCTGTTGACGTGGCAGGCGCTTTCGCGGCGATCCTGGAAGATTGATGGTCAGACGGTTGGTCTGATGTTTCTCGAGAGTGCCGCGCTGGCGGTGCCGCTGTTTCTCGCGGTGCAACTGGTCGCGCAAGCGTTCGGATGGGGGGCAACCTTTGCGCCGAGTGTGCCAGCTCTTGCGGCGGCGGACCCGATACGTGAGCTGTCGGTGCCTGGGCGGATTGCCATCTCGATTGGCGCGGGCCTCTACGAAGAACTGATATTTCGGATGGCGCTCATCGCCGTGCTCCACACGTTGTTCGTCGAAGCACTGCGTTGGAAGGAAAAGCCAGCGATTGCCGTCGCGGTCGTCATCTCGGCGATCGCCTTCGTGCTCTATCACCCGTTACGCGATTCGCACAACCTCATCGATTGGCGCCGCACGATCTCGCTGAGTGTCATCGGCCTCTGGTTCGGTGGTGTCTTTGCGCTGCGTGGGTTCGGGATCGTCGTCGGCACCCATGCGGCCTACGACATCGCAGCGCTTCTCGTCGAGTGACAGCGCGGCGACTGCATTGGTCGATCGTTACATGAGGAAGACCGTCGCCGCTCCGAGGTAGATGCTCGTCGCTAACACATCGGTGCACGTGAGTGCGATCGGACCGGCGGCAATTCGTGGGTCCAGACGAAAAGTGTGCAAAAGGACTGGGACTATCGCTCCGATGCCTGCAGCCAGCACCATCGTGCTCGCAATCGCAGCGAACAAGACGAGTGCGACACCGACGCCGCCCCCGAACAGCCAACCGGTCAGCCCCACGACGCTGCCACAACACAGTCCCAAAAGCGCCGCAGTCCCGGCCTCGACTTTCAGCCGCTGCCGCACGAGTCGCCAGCGCGTACCCACGCCTTGCAGCACCTCGAGAGCGAACGTCATTGATTGCATCGCAACGCTTTCTGCCAGCGTCAAGACGAGCGGGATGAACATGGCGAGGACGACGAACTCCGCCAGCGTGGCTTGAAATGTTCTCGCGATGATGGCGCACCCGGTGCCTCCGATCAAATTCCACACCAGCCACGGCATGCGCGAGCGGAATCCGCGCCACGGCGAACGATCGCGCGCTTCGCGCACCTGCACACCGAGCATCGAGAAAAGTTGATGCACGCGCTGAGCTTCCGCGAGTTCGAACGTCTCATCGGCGTAGACCTGCACGTCGACCGCGCCAAGTAACCGACCTTCGTGGTCGACGACCGGTAGCGCGAGCAGGCGGTACGACGCAAAGGCCATGAGCGCGTCTCCGACGGTCTCGTCGAGTCGCAGCGTCACGCAGCGTGACTGCATGATGTCTTTGATGAGCGTGTGGGGTTGACCCAACAAGAGTGCGCGGGTCGGGGCGACACCGACGAGGCGATCCTCGGCGTCGATGACGTAGACGTAGAGAATTGGCTGCGTAATCGCCCGCGAACGAAGTTGTTCGATCGCCTCACCGATCGTCATGTCAACCGACACCGCCGTCTGAACGGTGCCCATCGATTCGATGACCGGTTGTCCAAGGTCGAGTCGTTCGCCGTGTCGCATGGTGGAAGTCGGCCGTCCGAGGGGCCGCGAGTATAGGGGCGGGTACGATGTTGGCACGCGCATGGCTGTGCACGCCAACATGACCCTGAGTAGTGATGCCGATCGTGTGAGACTCCTCGTCCTCGATGTCGACGGCGTGCTCACCGACGGAACAATTCTCATTGCCGATTCCGGTGCCGAGTCGAAGCGATTCCACGTGCGTGACGGCTGTGGGCTGCGGCTATGGATGGCGCTTGGCTACGACGTTGCGGTGCTCACAGGCCGCGTCGGCATGAGTTTGCGGCACCGTCTCGATGAACTCGGGATTGAGCACCTTGTCAATGGATCCAAGGACAAGGGTCGCGACGTTGCGGAGTTGTGCGCGCGGCTCGGAAGGGGTTTCGACCAGACCGCGATGGTCGGCGACGACATCCCCGACCTTCCGGCGCTCCGACTGGTGGGCTATCCGATCGCTGTCGCTGACGCGGCCGCCGAAGTCCGCGCGATCGCGCGATTCACAACGGCTCGAGCTGGCGGCCAAGGCGCTGTGCGCGAGGCGATTGAGCATCTCTTGACGGCCCAAAAGCGATGGGATGAAGCGGTCGCTTACTACGATAGCGCGGATAGCGCGACCGCTGCGCCGCGCGGTGCCGCGTTAAAAACTGACGCATCTGATTCTCGTGGACCGACGCTCGGCCGCAGTGGAGCGAACCTATGAACAACCGGCCTCCGCGCGGCAAGAAGATCGGGCTGATTCTTGGCGGCGTGGTTGTGGCAGCGCTGGCATTGATCGTCGCGAGTCGGCTCGACGATTCCGGTTCACTTGGGAAGCGGAAGGACCCAGCGCGGCGCATCGAGAATCCGCACGATCTTGTTCATCCGGCGCCACTGACCGATGCCGAGCAACTGCCAAGCCGTGCGGTCGGTGCCCAGCCGCTTGCAGAACTCGAGAGCGGGGCGTGGGTGCAGGTCACCGACGATCGAGGTAACCTCGTTCAGCAATACGGAGCGAGCCGAGTCGAGCCGCTTCCCGATCGGCGAATGCGGCTTGAGAATCCTCAAGCGTACTTCTTCCGGGATGACGGCCGTGTGATCACGCTGGCCGCGAAGAAGGGCGAGGCGCGGGTTCCGAACCGCGCGCTCGACAGTGGCCGGCTCGAAGAAGACGTCCGCATCCGAGTGTTTCGGCCGGTGCTTGGCGTTCCGGTCGATCTCACGAAAGATCTCCCGACGCTTCTCGTCGACGCCGACGACGCAACGTTCGATAGCGTGCTCGGTCGGATCCGCTGCGATGGAAAGATCTCTGTGAAGTCAGAGGCCGGGACGTTCCACGGCCGGGGTCTGTCGCTGACCGTGAGTCCTCAGGCAAAGAGCACCCCGCAAGGAAAGGGTCGAGACGACGGCGCGACGATCGAGAGCTTGATCGTTGATCAGTGCACTGAGCCGATCGTGCTCGTGCGCGGAGCGGAAGGCATGCGCGGGGCAGACCGGCTGGTGCCGCCGGCGGGCGCACCGCCGCTGTCCGCTCCTAGCGCTGGATCACCCGCTGCCAACTCTACTGCCAATCCCAGCGCCAGCCCCGTTGCACCGCGGTTCTACCGACTTGTGCTTGAAGATCGAGTGCGCGTGAAGCGTGAGCAGGGCGGTCGCACCAGCACGCTGACTGGCGATCGTCTGGTGGCTATCTTCTCGCTTGATAGTTCGGCCGCAATGGCGACTGTCGCGGTGGCACCCTCCGTGCCGCTGGCAATCGTCGCTTCCGCCTTCGCCTCACCGCTCCAAGGTCCGAGTGCAGCAGACGCCGAAACGATCACGATCGAGTACGACGGTCGCCTCGTGCTTGAGCCTGCGAAGCCAGCCGAGGCTCTCACGACGGCCGACGACGTGCGCGTTGAGTTGCTCGCGAGCAGTACGGGTGTCGTGACGCTCGATGACGACGAAACGAAGGCGCATGTCGAGTGTGCTCGTGTAAGTTTTCAAGCCGGCGCCGATCTCGTTGAAGCATTCGGCACTGCAGAACGTGCCCTCACAGTGTCGAGTCCGCGCTTGAAGGCGACTGGCGACCACTTCTTTCTGAAGCGCGGAATTGGTCAGGGCGGCTTCATCGGGCAGGGCACGATCGAACTCGCTTCTGGCGGAAACGAGTTTGCAGCGCTCGGGTTCGATCCCGCACACGCTATCGTGTCGCGCGACGCTGCTGGCGCGATCGTCGTCGCCGCGCTCGCGACTGCTCCGCCAGTGGGTGCCGCGCCGCGCAGCGTCCATGTCGCGTGGACCGAGAAACTCGACCTGACGTTTGTGCCGACTGCACCCGGAGCGCCCGGCAATGGTGCGCTCCTAGGCGCAGCGTTCATCGGTGGCGTTGCCGTTCGCAGCGAAGCGTTCGCGCTCGACGCCGCGACGCTGACGACCGAGTTCGGACGACCGGGCGAGGGACAGTCCACTGGCGCTGCATCGGGGCGAATTGAGCGCATCGTTGCGGAAAGCAAAGAGGGGAGTCTCGCGACAGCGCGGCGGACGGATCGAGGCGGGGAACTGTCGGCGAAGAAGTTAGATCTCACGCTGACCGCAGATAGGAACGGTAATGCGGCTCCAGCGTTGTTAGTCGCCAGCGGACTAGTCAGCGCCGGTGATGCCGCCCAGACGATCTTCGGCGAGCGGCTGGTGACGAAGTTTGTCGATCCTGCGTCGAAACCGGCGGGCGAACCCACAAGTCCATCAGGCAGCGGAACCAGCGATGGCCCGGTCGTCGCAGACATCGCGATCGTCGAACTGACCGGCGACGTCCAGGCAGAACTCCGATCGCCATCGGGTCCGAGCACACGGATCTTTGCTGATCGACTGGATGGCGACGGCGCGGCGCGCACCATTGACGTGAAGGGCGACGACGTGTGGATTGTCCGCGACGTCGTGGTCGCAGATGGTCTCACCGGCATTCATTTCGATGACATCACTCGCGTCGCGACCGCTCCCGGCGCCGGGCGCGTCCGGGCATTTCCCGAGGGTATCGCGATCGTCGATGGGCTTGCACCGCGGCCTCGACTGGCCGACATCGCGCGGCTCGAAGCC